>NZ_KB892113.1:0-403297 GCF_000373665.1 Streptomyces sp. BoleA5 | reverse complement strand
GGCTGGGCGGTAGGCATGGCCTACGGCACCTGGGTCGCCTACGGCGTGGCCAGCCCCGCCCAGAAGCACTTCGGCGGCTCCTCCGACACCATCCCGGTCATCGGCCAGATCGGCTACATCGGCCTGACCGCCTTCGTGCTCAACGTCGTGGTCACCGTGGTCCTCACCNTCGTCCTGCGGGCCCTCAAGGCCCCCGAGGGCGTGGACGAGACCACCCAGGCCGACTTCACGGCCGACGCCGGCGACCCGGGCGTGCAGAAGGACCTGCCGGTGGGCGCCGGTCACTGACCGCCGCACCGGCCACGATCACGGGCCGCCGCCCTGGGACGGGGCGGCGGCCCGTCGTCATGCGGTACGAGCCGGCTCCGGGCAGCGGAAGGTGCGCCGGTACGCCTGGGGGGTGGTGCCCACCCAGCGGGCGAAGTGGTGGCGCAGGGTCGCCGCGTTGCCGAACCCGGCGCGCGCGGCGACGGCGTCCACCGTCTCGTCGGTGCCCTCCAGCAGCTCCCGGGCCAGCAGCACCCGCTGGCCCAGCAGCCAGCGGTAGGGCGTCGTGCCGGTCTCCTGCTGGAAGCGGCGCGCGAAGGTGCGCGGCGACATGTGCGCCCGCGCGGCCAGCTCGTCGACGGTGACCTCGCGGTCCAGATGGCGCTCCATCCACGCCAGGACCTCCCCCACGGTGTCGCAGCGCGTACGCGGCAGCGGCCGGTCGACGTACTGCGTCTGGCCGCCCTCCCGGTGCGGGGGCACCACCATGCGCCGGGCTATGGCGTTGGCCACGTCGCTGCCCTGCTCCCTGCGGACCAGGTGCAGGCAGGCGTCGATCCCGGCGGCGGTGCCGGCCGAGGTGATCACCGGGTCCTCGTCCACGTACAGCACGTCGGGCTCGACCCGTACGTGGGGGTGACGCCGCGCCAGCTCCTGCGCGTGCCGCCAGTGGACGGCGCAGCGGCGGCCGTCCAGCAGGCCGGCGGCGGCCAGCACGAAGACGCCCGAGCAGACGCTGAGCACCCGGGCCCCGCGCCCGACGGCGCGGTTGAGCGCCTCCAGCAGCTCCGGTGGGTACTCCCGGTGCACATAGGAGTCGCCCGCGGGAACCGCGATCAGGTCGGCCTCCTCCAGCCGCTCCAGTCCGTGCCGGGTGCCGATGGTGAACCCGGCGGGGGAGGTCAGCGTGGGGCCCTCCGCGGAGGCCACGGCGAAGTCGTACGCCGGCAGGCCGTCATCCGACCTGTCGATTCCGAAGACCTCGCAGACCACGCCGAGTTCGAAGGGATGGACGCCGTCGAGCAGGACGACGGCCACGTTCTGCAGCATGGCTCCAGGATGGCAGAGCGGCCGCCCGGATGTGGCAGGATTTCGATGTGGTACGTCAGTCCTGCCACTCCCGGCGGGGCCCCGCGAGGAGCACAGTCGAAGGCATGGAAACCTTCCTCGCCACCGTCACCGCACTGGTCTTCTTCCTCGCCCTGGCCCTCGCCGCGCTGACCGGGCGCGTCCACGACTCCCGCGACGGCCATGACTGGCACCGCTGAACCCCTCGCTCTGTAACCGCACCGACACAACATCTGGTGGTGTCACGGGCGGGCGCCACTAGATGTATGCTCAACTCCGCTGTCGCCGCAGGGGAAGCCGGTGGGAATCCGGGACTGCCCCGCAACGGTGTGCGGGCGCCTGAAGGCGTGCCCGCGAGTCCGAGTACCTGCCGACGGCACCGTCCGGCGCGCCGTCCGGACGGTGAAGTGTCCGGGCCTCGCGGGTTGGGCCGGCGGACGCGCCGCGGCATGCCCTGGCCTGCCCCACGTGCGCCCCGCCGCTCCTCCGCGTCGCCGCCGTACGAGGGAGAGAGCTCACGTGACCATCGCGCCCGCCGCACCCGCCACCGCATCGGACCCCGCCTCAACCGGAGCCGAACTGCTGCGCGTTCTGACGGAACTGACCGCAGACCTCACCGACACCGACCCCGGCCGGGTCGCCGCCGCCGCGCTGCGCGGCCGCAGCGCCACGGCGGACGAGGCGGAACTGCGGGCGCTGGCCACCGAGGCCGCCGCCGGACTGATCGCGGAGGACCCGCAGTACTCGCGGCTCGCCGCGCGTCTGCTCACCCTGGCCATCGCCGACGAGGCCGCGGGCGAGGGCGCGGTCTCGTTCTCCGCGTCCATCGCGGTGGGCCACCGCGAGGGCCTGATCGCCGACGGCACCGCGGCCTTCGTCGCCGAGCACGCCGGGCGGCTGGACGCGCTGGTCGACGCCGCGCTCGCCGACGGCGCCGACGACCGCTTCGGCTACTTCGGCCTGCGCACCCTGCACAGCCGCTACCTGCTGCGCCACCCGATCACCCGCCAGGTCATCGAGACCCCGCAGCACTTCATGCTGCGCGTCGCCTCCGGCCTGGCCGAGGACGGCACCAGCCGCTCGGTGGACGAGGTCGCGGCGCTCTACGGCCTGATGAGCCGGCTGGACTACCTGCCCAGCTCCCCCACCCTCTTCAACTCCGGCACCCGGCACCCGCAGATGTCCTCCTGCTATCTGCTGGACTCGCCGCTCGACGAGCTGGACTCCATCTACGACCGCTACCACCAGGTGGCCCGGCTGTCGAAGCACGCCGGCGGCATCGGCCTGTCCTACTCCCGCATCCGCTCGCGCGGCTCGCTGATCCGCGGCACCAACGGCCACTCCAACGGCATCGTCCCGTTCCTGCGCACCCTCGACGCCTCCGTCGCCGCCGTGAACCAGGGCGGCCGCCGCAAGGGCGCGGCCTGCGTCTACCTGGAGACCTGGCACGCGGACATCGAGGAGTTCCTGGAGCTGCGGGACAACACCGGCGAGGAGGCGCGCCGCACCCACAACCTCAACCTGGCGCACTGGATCCCGGACGAGTTCATGCGCCGCGTGGACACCGACGGCACCTGGTCGCTGTTCTCCCCCGCCGACGTGCCCGAACTGGTCGACCTGTGGGGCGAGGAGTTCGACGCCGCCTACCGCAAGGCCGAGGCCGCGGGCCTGGCCCGCAAGACCCTCCCGGCGCGCGAGCTGTACGGCCGCATGATGCGCACCCTGGCGCAGACCGGCAACGGCTGGATGACCTTCAAGGACGCCTCCAACCGCACCGCCAACCAGACCGCCGAGCCCGGCCGCGTGATCCACTCCTCCAACCTCTGCACGGAGATCCTGGAGGTCACGGACGACGGCGAGACCGCGGTCTGCAACCTCGGCTCGGTCAACCTGGGCTCCTTCGTGGGCGAGGACGGCTCCATCGACTGGGAGCGGCTGGACGCCACCGTCCGCACCGCCGTGACCTTCCTCGACCGCGTGGTGGACATCAACTTCTACCCGACCCGCGAGGCGGCCTCCTCCAACGAGCGCTGGCGCCCGGTGGGCCTGGGCGCGATGGGCCTGCAGGACGTCTTCTTCAAGCTGCGGCTGCCCTTCGACTCCACCGAGGCCAAGGCGCTGTCCACGAAGATCGCCGAGCGCATCATGCTCGCCGCGTACGAGGCCTCCTGCGACCTGGCCGAGCGCCACGGCCCGCACCCCGCCTGGTCGCAGACCCGCGCCGCCCGCGGCGTCCTGCACCCCGACCACTACGACACCGCGGAGAACTGGCCCGAGCGCTGGGAGGCGCTGCGCGCCCGCGTCGCCGCCACCGGCATGCGCAACTCGCTGCTGCTGGCCATCGCCCCGACCGCCACGATCGCCTCGATCGCCGGTGTGTACGAGTGCATCGAGCCGCAGGTCTCCAACCTCTTCAAGCGCGAGACCCTCAGCGGTGAGTTCCTGCAGGTCAACTCGTACCTCGTGGCCGACCTGAAGAAGCTCGGCGTCTGGGACGCGCAGACCCGTGACGCGCTGCGCGAGTCCAACGGCTCCGTCGAGGGCTTCAACTGGATCCCCGCGGAGGTCCGCGAGCTGTACCGCACGGCCTGGGAGCTTCCGCAGCGCGCCCTGATCGACATGGCGGCGGCCCGCACCCCGTACCTCGACCAGAGCCAGTCGCTCAACCTCTTCATGGCCTCACCCACCATCGGCAAGCTCAGCTCGATGTACGCGTACGCCTGGAAGCAGGGCCTGAAGACGACGTACTACCTGCGCTCCCGGCCGGCCACGCGCATCGCGCAGTCCGCCCGCGCGGCCGCCCCCATCCCGCTCCAGCAGACGACGCCCGACGCCGACGCGATCGCCTGCTCCCTTGAGAACCCCGAGTCCTGCGAGGCCTGCCAGTAATGAGCTCCACCAAGAACCTGCTCGACCCGGGCTTCGAGCTGACCCTGCGTCCGATGCGATACCCGGACTTCTACGAGCGCTACCGCGACGCCATCAAGAACACCTGGACCGTGGAGGAGGTCGACCTCCACTCCGACGTCGCCGACCTCGCCAAGCTCTCCCCCGGCGAACAGCACATGATCGGCCGGCTGGTGGCCTTCTTCGCCACCGGCGACTCGATCGTGGCCAACAACCTCGTGCTGACGCTGTACAAGCACATCAACTCCCCCGAGGCGCGGCTGTACCTGTCGCGGCAGCTCTTCGAGGAGGCCGTGCACGTCCAGTTCTACCTGACGCTGCTCGACACCTACCTGCCCGATCCCGAGGAGCGCACCGCCGCGTTCGCGGCCGTGGAGAACATCCCGTCCATCCGCGAGAAGGCGCAGTTCTGCTTCCGCTGGATGGACTCGGTGGAGTCCATCGACCGCCTGGAGACCAGGGAGGACCGCCGCCGCTTCCTCCTCAACCTGATCTGCTTCGCGGCCTGCATCGAGGGCCTGTTCTTCTACGGCGCCTTCGCCTACGTCTACTGGTTCCGCTCGCGCGGCCTGCTGCACGGGCTCGCCACCGGCACCAACTGGGTGTTCCGCGACGAGTCGATGCACATGGACTTCGCGTTCCACGTGGTCGACACGGTCCGCGCGGAGGAGCCCGACCTCTTCGACGAGGAGATGGTCAAGCAGGTCACCGCGATGCTGGAGGAGGCCGTCGAGGCGGAGCTCCAGTTCGCCCGCGACCTGTGCGGCGACGGCCTGCCCGGCATGAACACCGACTCCATGCGCGAGTACCTGCAGTGCGTCGCCGACCAGCGCCTGGTCCGCCTCGGCCTGCCGGTCCGCTACGGCTCGGAGAACCCGTTCTCCTTCATGGAGCTGCAGAACGTCCAGGAGCTGACCAACTTCTTCGAGCGCCGCGCCTCCGCGTACCAGGTGGCGGTCGAGGGCACGGTCTCCTTCGACGACGACTTCTGATCCGCGCCCGTCGCGTTGGACGAGCGGGGCCCGGCCGGATCGGCCGGGCCCCGCTCGCGGTCACTTCAAGGCGACCGCGTCGGCGGCCGAGGCAACCTGGGCCGTCGTGGTCGTGCCCGGGAAGAACCAGCGCCAGCTGCCCGCCGCGGTGGCGGTCACCTTGGTGCTCAGGCCACCGGTGCTGCTCGTGGTGGCCGTCTTGACGGTGCTCCACTTCGTGGAACCCGCCTTCTTGAACTGCAGCTTCACGGGCTGTCCGGCGTAACCCCAGTACTTCAGGCTCTGCCAGCTCGCCCGGGTCAGCTTGCCCTTGACGGTGAGCGTGCCGCCCTTGGCGACCGGCTCCGGCCCCGCGTCGGTGGTGAGCACCGAGGCGCGCTTCACCTTGAAGCGGGCGATGTCGTCGCTGATCCAGTAGTCACGGTCGTTCGCGTGCACCGTGGCATCCACCCGCCAGACGCCCGCGACCTGGTTGGCGTTCCAGTCCGGGTCGCCCACCACCGACGAACGGATCGACGTCGGGTCGATCACCAACGTGGCCGTGCACACCGACGTGGTGGCGCTCTTCTTCACGCAGCGGGTGTCGAACGCGTCGCTGGGGCCCCACCCGTTCGCCGTGTTGAGAGCACCCACCCGCGAGACCTTCTTGACCCCCGAGTCGTCCCTGATCGTCATGACGATCGGGAACGCGATGGTCTTCTTGGTCCCCACGATCACATTGGTGCCGTGGTCCACCACCGTCTTGATGACGCGGATGTCCCCCCGCCCCTCCGCGTGCGCGGCCGGAGCCGTCAGGACCACCATCGCCGCAGCGCCCGCCGCGGCGGCCGTCAGCGCTCTGTGTCGCATGTCCCTCCCCTGTTCGTCCCCGGCGCGATCATGCCGGGGGCGAACAGGTTAGCGGTAGAGGTCGATCAGTCGTTCGGAACCGTCTCGTACTTCGGGGCGGACTCCGCCATCTGCTTCATCGCGTCCTTGCGGTCGCGCTTGGAGAGCCGGTCGATGTAGAGGTAGCCGTTCAGGTGGTCGGTCTCGTGCTGCAGGCAGCGCGCGAAGAAGCCCGTGCCCTCGACGACGACGTCGTTGCCGTGCATGTCCTGGCCCCGGCAGACCGCGTAGTCGGGGCGCGGCAGTTCGGCGTAGGCGCCCGGCACGGACAGGCAGCCCTCGTTGCCGTCGTCCAGCACGCGGCGCTCGGCCGGGAGGTCGTCGACGACGGGGTTGACCACGTGCCCGACGTGGCGGACGCCGTCGTCGTCCGGGCAGTCGTACACGAAGACCCGCAGGGGAACGCCGATCTGGTTGGCGGCGAGGCCGACGCCCTCGGCGGCGCGCTGGCTGGCGAACATGTCGTCGATCAGCGCGGCCAGCTCGTCGTCGAAGGACGTGACCGTCTTGCACGGGTGGTGCAGCACCGGGTTGCCGACGACCGTGATCGGGCGGGCCGTGCCGCGCTCGCGGTGGGCGGCCTCGCGCTCCTCCGCGTCCGTCACGTCGTCGGTGAATGCGGTCTGCTCGGTATCCTGCTGCGACATGGTCCGTCGTACGCCTTCCTGGGGCCTTCTCCAAAGCTCAATAGCCCATCAAGGGTACGTGCCCGCGGAGGTGTCAGCAGACCTCTTCGAGATCGCGCCAGTCCCGGGTGTCCGGGCTGTCGGCCACCCAGCTGTCCAGCAGGCCCCGCACCAGCCCCACGGGGGCGGCGATGCCGCACTCCCGCTCGGGGGCCCACAGGGCCCCGGGGGTGCGGTGGCTGAGGTGGCCCGGGTGTCCGGGTTCGCCCTGGTCGTGCGGGTCGCGAGAGCCGTCGGAGCCGTCGTCGGTCGGCATCCGGCTCTCGGAGCAGGTACGGCACAGCAGCCGGACGGAGGACGACCAGTCCTCGGCGGCGTAGCCCGCGTCGGCGGCGAGTTGCTCCAGGGCGTCGCGGTCCGACTCGGTCGCCGCCTCCAGCAGGACGAGCCAGGTCGGTACGGGCGAGGGCGCCCACAGCTCGATCTCGTCGAAGACGGGGTACGTGGCTCCGTCGGCGGTGCGCCGCTCGCCGTGCGGGACGCCGTCGTGGAGCACGACCTCGCCCCAGCGGCGGCCGGAGGACGGCAGCGGGATGCTCAGCACCTCGATGCGGGCAGGGTCGATGCGGCGGCCCCAGACCACCTCGGCCTCGCCCTCCGGGGAGAGCCGCACCGCGGAGCTGCCCAGCGCCATCTCGACGGCGCCGGACCCGGCGGCGTCGGGGCGCAGCCCGTACGCCTGCCAGGCGCGGCGGGCGAGCGGCCAGTCCTGCAGGGCGGTGGCGGCGATGCCGACGTTCCACCAGTCGGGGGCGCCGGGCGCGCGGTCCAGCAGGGCGACGGCCCGCAGGCCGGTGGTGCGGGCCTGCTCCCAGTCGTGCCGGAACTTGTGCAGCAGCGCGAGGTTGTACCAGGACTCCGAACGCCAGGGCTCGAGGTCGGCCGCACGGATGAGCAGCGCGCCGGCGTCCTCGTACCGCCCGTCGCTGATCAACGTGAACGCCCGGTCGGTCGCCTGCCGCCACGTGGCGGAGGGCCGGTGCCGTGCCCTGCCGAAGATCCTCAAGGTGTCCCGCCTGCCGTTCGCTTTCGCTGGTGCCCCACGGTGCCCCGTCCGTTCCCCCACGTCCCGTGCTCAGCGGTGCTCATCAGTCCTCCTTGCCATCGGCGGGGCCTGTCACACACGGCCGGGCTCGTCGGTTTGGCAGCATCGGCGCCATGGTGCGCCTCTTGAGTGCTCTGCGCCTCTGCGGGCATCCAACCATGCCCCTTGGTGCGCCCGCTCATTACCGGTGGGTTCACGCCCCGGCACGGGCAACGACCCTGGTCAGCGCCTCAACCACCCGAGGGTCGTATTCGTGCGCGGTATCGAGGCGTAACCGCTCCAGCGCCTGCAGCCCCCGGCCCACGGCCGTACCGCCCCCGGCCAGGTCCTCGTAGGCGTTGGCCGTACGCACGATGCGTCCCGCGAGCGGCTGGTCCCGGTACGGATCGGCCTGTCCCTCCACGATCCGCGCGACTTCCTCGGGGGCACCCGTCCGGCGTACGACCTCCGCCCCGAGCAGGGCGATGCGCCGGCGTTCCACCTGATCGAGGGACGAGGTGGCACCGCCGGGCACCGGGTCGACGAGGGAGAGCTGGCCGATGTCGTGCATCAGCGCGGCGTGCTCCAGGGCCGCCAGCGCCTTTCCGCCCAGGCCGAGTTCGCGGCCCATGGCGTGGCTGAGCGCGCTGACCCGGCGGGCGTGCCCCACCGGGGTGTAACCGGCGACCTCGGTGGCCCGGGCCAGCGAGGCGATGGTCTCCCGGTGGGTGGCCCGGATCGCCGCGTGCCGCCGGAAGGCCGTCTGGGTCAGCAGCAGCGGGACCCCGCACACGGGCAGCGCCCACAGTCCCGCCGCCTGCTCGGCCTGCGCCAGCACGACCCCGCCGGCGCACACGGCCGAGCCGACGCCCGGCAGGACGGCCAGTTCGTCGCGCAGGACCGAGGCGAAGGGATGCCCGGTGCGGGCGGTGCCCAGCACGGCGGCCAGTACCGCGTCGCAGAGGATCGTGCTGGCCAGCAGCAGGACGGCGTACCCCGGATGGCCGCCGCTGCCGCCGTACAGCGGCTGCGCGGTTGCGGCGGCGAACGCCACGGTCAGCACGCGCCGTGCCGCCGCGTCGCGGGGCGCTCCCCTCAGCTGCCCGGCGACCACCGCTGCGGCCGAGACCGCCACCACGACCGCCACCGCCTCGGCCGCGAGCAGCGCGTACGCCAGGGCCCCGGCGAAGGCGACGGGGGCGGCCTCCCGGCCCTCGGGTTCCGGGATCCGGAAGGCCTCGCCGACGACGACCAGCGCCCCGAAGGCGGCGGCCGCCGCGGGATCGGCGACACCGTGCACCGCCGTCCACGCCGTCGCGGCGCCGCCCACGGCGAGCGCGAGCCCGTGGACGGCGAAGACGACGGAGGGCGTGCGTCTGCGGTGACGCCGGTGGTCCCCGCCGCCGCGGCGTCCGGGGGCGCTCACGGGCGCGGCTCGGGGGTGGGGCGCGCGGCGGCCTCGCGGCGGGCGTGACGCCTGGCCTGGGCGGGGGCGAAGGGTTCGGGCTCGTCGGCGGTGACCGCCGGGTTCCAGCCCTCGCGGCGCACGGCGCGAATCAGGGCCTGCACCATGAGCGGGTCGAAGTGGCTGCCGGCGCAGCGGCGCAGCTCGCCCAGCGCGTCGTCGACACCACGGGTGGCCTGGTAGGCGCGGGTGGAGGTCATCGCGTCGAAGGCGTCCGCCACGGCCACCAGCCGCGCGGAGGACGGGATGGCCTCGCCCGCCAGGCCGTACGGGTAGCCGGATCCGTCGAGGCGTTCGTGGTGGTGGAGGATCGCGGTGCGGGCGTCGTCGAGGAAGGCGATGCCGCGCACCATCTCGTGGCCGTAGCCGGGGTGCAGCTCGATGATCCGCCGTTCCTCGGGGGTGAGCGGGCTGTCCTTGCGCAGCACGCGGGTGGGCACCCCGAGCTTGCCGATGTCGTGCAGGATGCCGGCCAGCCGCAGGGCCTCCACCCGCTCGGGCGGCAGTCCGATCTCGCGCGCGATCAGTGCCGACGCCCGCCCGACGCGCTCGCTGTGGCCCCGGGTGTAGCGGTCCTTGATCTCCACGGCCTGCACCAGCGCCCGGACCGTCGCCTGATGCGCGGCCCGTTCGCGGCGGGCCTGGCCCACGACCCAGCGCGCGATGTGCGTCGGCAGGAGGGCGAGGACCGCGGCCACCGCCCCGTACGGGCCCTGCCAGAGCACCGCGGCCATGAGCCCCACCAGGCCGTAGGTCAGGTGGGGGGCGAGCGGTTCCAGCAGCGCCTCGCGCCAGGCCGCCCGCGGGGCGGTGCGTTCGGCGGTGATCAGCACGCCGGCGGTGAGCGCGGCGGAGAACAGGCAGAAGGCGAGGACGGCCGCGAGCGCGGGCACCAGCAGTCCGGGCAGCCGCGTGAAGGGGCCGTCCCCGAAGGCGGTGCGCACCTGGGCCGCGGCGGCCGTCGCCAGGGCGAGCTGCGCGGCGTGCCAGACGCGGCGCACCGTCCGCGGCTCGCCCCGGACGGGCGCGAGCAGGCCGCCGGGCACGGCGACGAGTGCCGCCGCGCCCGGGGGAAGCAGGAGCGCGGCCGCGAAGAGCACCGGGGGCAGTGCCGCCCCCGTGCGTTCCCCCGCCGCGTAGAGCGCCGCCAGCACGGCGGCGGTCGCCCAGGGAGTGCCCTCGTGGGGGCCCGTGACGAGGGCGCCGCAGGCCGACACGACGACGACCGGGATGTAGACCCGCGCCGCCGCGGGGAGCATCCTGACCGCCCGCTTCGCACGCACCCCACCGAGGCTAGGGGCGCGGCCGCCGCCCGGTGGGCGAGCGGCCGCGATTCCCGCCTTCGGGTGATCCCGGGTGACCTGCCGGCGCCGTGCGCGTCAGACGGTCGGCGAACCGGTCGGCGCGCTGCCGCCGTCGGCCGGCTCCGGTACCGGCGCCACCTCGCCGGCGCGGATCAGCTCGATCCGCGTGAGTACCTTGGAGCGCAGGTCCGTGGGCACGTCGTCGTGCCCGCAGCAGCGCTTGACCAGCTTCTTGACGGCCTGCTCGAGGCCGTACTTCTCCAAGCAGGGGTGGCACTCGTCGAAGTGCTGCTTGAACTTGGCGCAGGCGTCGTCGGACATCTCGTTGTCCAGGTACTCGTAAAGGTGTTCGAGTACCTCGGAGCAGTCCGTCTCATGCGGGTTGCCGCAGCTCATGTGCCCGAGCCCTTCTCGTCTCCCGCGCCCGCCGGGACGAGCCCGCGCTCCCGCGCGTAATCCTCCAGCAGCGAACGCAGCTGCCGCCGCCCACGGTGCAGACGGGACATCACCGTACCGATGGGGGTTCCCATGATGTCGGCGATCTCCTTGTAGGCAAAGCCCTCGACGTCGGCAAGATAGACCGCGATCCGGAACTCCTCCGGGATCGCCTGCAGAGCCTGCTTCACGTCCGAGTCGGGCAGGTGGTCCAGGGCCTGGGACTCGGCGGAGCGCAGGCCCGTGGACATGTGCGACTCGGCGCGTGCCAGCTGCCAGTCCTCGATCTCCTCCGTGCCGCTGCGCTGGGGCTCGCGCTGCTTCTTGCGGTAGGAGTTGATGAAGCTGTTGGTGAGGATGCGGTACAGCCACGCCTTCAGGTTGGTGCCCTCACGGAACTGGTGGAACGACGCGTACGCCTTCGCGTACGTCTCCTGCACCAGGTCCTCGGCATCGGCCGGGTTGCGGGTCATGCGCAGCGCCGCCGAGTACATCTGGTCCAGGTACTCCAGGGCGTCCCGCTCGAAGCGCGCGCTGCGCTCGACGTCGGACTCCGGAGTCACCTGCACCTCAGGCACCTCGGACGGGCTGTCGTCGTTGCCGCTGACCGGACCCACCTCCTCCACGACGGTCACGGGGCCGTAAGCGGACCCCACGCCATCGGAGGATATCCCGGTCGGGATCGGCGCGCTGTTCCTGTTCGCCCCGCCCGTCGACGGCCACTCCGGCCACGACAGGTACGGTGCCTCGGCACGCGCGCGGCACTCGGCTCTGACCATCCGGCTGCCTTCCTCACTGTGCGTACGTTCTTTCGTGCGGACGCCTGGCACAACACGGGCCGCGCACCGCTCATTCCCGAAGCGGGGGCAGTTCCTCCAGCCAGCCCAGCACCGCGTCGGTGATGACGCTCAGTGCTCCTTCCTGGGTGAGGTCCGCCGACTTCGGGACCGCGAACCCGTGGTCGCCGAACGGCACCCCGACCGGCTCGTACCCCTCGGGGAACTCCTCGGGGCGGCCGAAGGGGTCGCGCCCGCCCTGGACGACCAGCAGGTGCACGCCCTTGAGCGACGCCCCGAAGAGCTCGTCCGCGCGGGATTTCTCCGGCTTCCCCGGCGGATGCAGCGGGAAGGACAGCGCCAGCACCGCCACCGCGCCCAGTTCAGCCGCCGTACGGCAGGCCACTCGGGCGCCCGCGCTGCGGCCGCCGGCGACCACCGGCAGACCGGGCCGCGCGAGCGCCGGCCACAGCGCCGTCCACGCGGTGTCCAGGGTCTTCGGCGCGGGCGCCAGCTTCCTGCCCGCCACCCGCCAGGGCTGCTCCACCAGCGCGACCGTCCAGCCGTGCGGCGGCAGTGCCGCGGCCAGGGCCCGCAGGTCGCGTGCTTCGACGCCGCCTCCCGCGCCATGACCCAGCGCCACCACGGCGCGGGGCCGACGGGCCCGGTGCCAGGTGACGCGGGCGTCCCCGACGGGCGTCGGCACGGTCTCCATGATCTCGCTCACAGCGGCCAGTCTGGCACCGCGGGCGGTCAGAACAGCGTCGCCTCCTCGGGCGCCTCGATCGGCTCGACCAGCTGCGGCCCGTTGTTGCGGACGTTGCTCACCTCGGTGCGCACGGGGTGCACGCGCAGCAGGCCGGCCGACGGCGGCGCGAGCAGCCCGCGCAGGTCCTCGACGTCGGTGCGCGTGGGGTCGAGCCAGTCGCCCCAGTGGTCAGGGGTGATCCACAGCGGCATGCGCGGGTGGATCTCGGCCAGGGAGCGCGGGCCGCCGGGGTGCCCGTCGGCGTCGGCGAAGGGCTCGCCCCAGGCCTCCGTGGTGATGACGGTGCAGGTGACCCACCAGGCGCGCGGGTGCTCGTCGGGCAGGGTGCGGTCGCGCCAGAACTCGTACAGCCCGGCCATCGCGAAGACCGAGCCGTCGACGGGGGTGACGAAGTACGGCTGCTTGCGGGTCCGCTTCTTCTTCCCCTGCTCCTCCAGCTGCCGCTCGTCCCTGCCGGTGACCCACTCGAAGTAGCCGTCGGCGGGCAGCAGGCAGCGGCGCGAGGCGAAGGGTCGGCGGTAGGAGGCCTTCTCGTGGACGGTCTCGGCCCGCGCGTTGATCATCTTGACGCCGACGTCGGGCGTCTTCGCCCAGCTCGGCACCAGCCCCCAGCGCAGGGCGCGCAACTGGCGGACGATCTCGCCCGTCTCCTTGTCCGGCCGTTCCAGCACCGCGTAGGTGGTGTCGGTGGGCGCGACATTCCAGTTGGCGTCCAGCGCCTCCGTGGGATCCCATTTCTGCACGTCGAACACCTCGACGAGCTCCTCGGGCCTCCGACTCGCTGCATATCGACCGCACATGAGTGCCAGATTGCCACGGCGCGGACACGGCCGGACATCGTATGGTGCGGAACCGTGCAGCTCATCGACTCGATCCTCGGCACCCAGCCCGCGCCCTCGTCCTGGCTGGTGGGCGTCACCGCGGCCGTCGCCCTGGCCGCGGTCCTGCCGCACGCCCTGTGGCGGCTGTCCCGCAACGCGATCACGATCGCCCACGAAGGAGGACACGGCCTGGTCGCCCTGCTGTCGGGCCGCCGCCTGCAGGGCATCCGGCTCCACTCGGACACCTCGGGCCTGACCGTCTCCCGGGGCAAGCCGTACGGCCTCGGCATGATCCTCACCGCGGCGGCCGGGTACACCGCGCCGTCCCTGCTGGGCCTCGGCGGGGCCCTGCTGCTCGCGGCGGGCCACATCACGGCGCTGCTGTGGGGGGCGACGGCCCTGCTGCTGGTGATGCTCGTGATGATCAGGAACGCGTACGGGGTGCTGACGGTGTTCCTGACCGGCGGCCTCTTCCTCCTGGTGTCCTGGCTGACCGAGCCCGCCGTCCAGGCGGCGTTCGCCTACCTCGTGGTCTGGTTCCTGCTGTTCGGGGGTGTGCGGCCGGTGCTGGAACTCCAGCGCAAGCGGCACGGCGGTGCGGCTCCGGGCTCGGACGCCGACCAGCTGGCCCGGCTGACCCACACCCCGTCGGCACTGTGGATGGTGCTGTTCTACGCGGTGGCGCTGCTGTCGCTGTTCGGCGGCGGCCGCTGGCTGGTGGGGCTGTAGCCCTTGCGGGCGGGTTACTGTTTCCTTGAGGTTTCGTCCGCTTTGTGAGCGATTCGCCTTCTCCTTGAGCCACTACGCTTGGGGGCATGACCGGTAACCCCGCGCACACCGCCCTGTGGCCCGCGCCGCTCGCGTCCGCCCCCGTCCACGCGACGGTCACCGTGCCCGGATCGAAGTCGGTCACCAATCGCGCCCTGGTGCTCGCGGCGCTCGCCTCCGAGCCGGGCTGGCTGCGCCGTCCGCTGCGCAGTCGCGACACCGTGCTGATGGCCGACGCGCTGCGCGCCATGGGCGTGCAGATCGACGAGGTCGTCAACCCCTACGGCGGCGAGGCCTGGCGGGTCATCCCGGCCGGGCTGCACGGGCCGGCCACGGTCGACGTCGGCAACGCCGGCACGGTGATGCGGTTCCTGCCGCCGGTCGCCGCGCTCGCCGACGGCCCGGTGCACTTCGACGGCGACCCCCGCAGCCACGAGCGCCCGCTGGGCGGGGTCATCGACGCGCTGCGCACCCTGGGCGCCCGCATCGACGACGAGGGCCGCGGCGCGCTTCCGCTGACCGTGCACGGCGGCGGGGCGCTGGACGGCGGTCAGGTGCCGGTCGACGCGTCCTCGTCCTCCCAGTTCGTCAGCGCCCTGCTGCTGTCCGGCCCCCGCTTCAACCAGGGCGTCGAGGTACGGCACACCGGTCCGACGCTGCCGTCGCTGCCGCACATCAGGATGACGGTGGAGATGCTGAGGCGTGCCGGCGCCAAGGTCGACACCCCGCAGGACGGCGGCGAACCGAACGTGTGGCGGGTCGACTCCGGCGCGCTGCTCGGCGTCGACCTCACCGTCGAGCCGGACCTCTCCAACGCCCAGCCCTTCCTCGCCGCCGCGCTGGTCACCGGCGGCCGCGTGGTCATCCCCGACTGGCCGCACCGCACCACCCAGCCCGGTGACGCACTGCGCGAGTTGTTCACCCGCATGGGCGGTTCCTGCGAGCTGACGGACACGGGCCTGGTCTTCACCGGCTCCGGCCGCATCCACGGCATCGACGCCGACCTGTCGGAGGTCGGCGAGCTCACCCCCGGCATCGCGGCGGTCGCCGCGCTGGCCGACTCCGAGTCCGTGCTGCGCGGTGTGGGCCACCTGCGGCTGCACGAGACCGACCGGCTGGCCGCGCTGAGCAAGGAGATCAACGAACTCGGCGGCGACGTGACCGAGACCGAGGACGGACTGCGCATCCGGCCGCGGACGCTGCGCGGCGGCGTCTTCCACACCTACGACGACCACCGGCTGGCCACCGCGGGCGCCGTCCTGGGCCTGGCCGTCGACGGCGTCCGGGTCGAGAACGTCGCGACCACCGGCAAGACGCTCCCCGACTTCCCCGAGATGTGGACGGCCATGCTGGGTGCCGCACCGGCGGCCCCCGCGTCCCCGGTCCGGGCCTGAACCATGCGGCGCTACGGCAAGCACACCGACGAGGACGACGTCCGGGTCCGCCCGAACCGCAAGGGGAACCGTCCCCGCACCAGCATCCGGCCCAAGCACGAGGACGCCGAGGAGGGCTTCGTCCTCACCGTCGACCGAGGCCGCGTCACCTGCCTCGTCGAGGACCGCACGATCACCGCGATGAAGGCCCGTGAGCTGGGCCGCAAGGGAATCGTGGTCGGCGACCGGGTGGGCATCGTCGGCGACCTGACCGGCGAGAAGGACACCCTCGCGCGGATCGTGCGCGTCGAGGAGCGCAGCTCGGTGCTGCGCCGCACCGCCGACGACACCGATCCCTACGAGCGGGTGGTCGTCGCCAACGCGGACCGCCTCGCCATCGTGACCGCCCTCGCCGACCCCGAGCCGCGGCCCAGGCTCATCGACCGCTGCCTGGTGGCCGCGTACGACGCCGGGCTCGAACCGCTCCTGGTGCTCACCAAGTCCGACCTCGCGTCCGCCAAACCCCTGCTGGAGACGTACGCCCCCCTGGGCGTCCCCTATGTGGTGACCAGTCACGAGAACTTCGACGCCGAGGCGACGGAGGCCGTGCGCCGGCACCTCAAGGGCCGCGTCACCGCCTTCGTCGGGCACAGCGGCGTGGGGAAGACCACCCTGGTCAACGCACTGGTGGAGCGGCAGCGCGCGACCGGCCACGTCAACGCGGTGACCGGCCGCGGCCGGCACACCACGACCTCCGCACTGGCGCTGCCGCTGCAGGCCGACGAGGGGTGGGTCATCGACACCCCCGGTGTGCGTTCCTTCGGCCTGGCCCACATCGACCCGTCCCGGGTCATCCACGCCTTCCCCGACCTCGAGCCCGGCACGGCGGACTGCCCGCGCGCCTGCAGCCACGACGAACCCGACTGCGCGCTGGACGCCTGGGTGGCCGACGGACACGCCGAACCCGCCCGGCTGTTCTCGCTGCGGCGCCTGCTCGCGACGCGTGAGCGCACGGAAGGGGACTGAGGAGCCATTTCCGGGCATGCTGTGTGATGATCGCTCATCGACAGACGGAAACGGGAGGGCGCTCGATGGCCTGGCTCCTCGTGGTGGTCGCCGGACTCCTCGAAACCGGCTTCGCGGTCTGCCTCAAACTCTCCCACGGGTTCACCCGCCTGTGGCCGACCATCGCGTTCTGCGCCTTCGCGCTCGGCAGTTTCGGCCTGCTCACGCTCGCCCTGAAGAAGCTCGACGTCGGGGCCGCGTACGCGGTGTGGACGGGCATCGGGGCGTCCGGGACGGCGATCTACGGCATGGCCTTCCTCGGTGACGTCGTCTCGACCCTGAAGCTGATCTCCATCGGCCTGGTCGTCATGGGCGTCATCGGACTCCAACTCTCCGGCTCCACCCACTGATCCATCAACCACGCACCCTCGCCGGCCCGGCCCCGCGCCGGTACGCGCCCGTCACCAGCCGCGCTGGAGGAGTCCCCGGACCAGCCGGGCGACCCGCCGGCACGCCTCCTCGTCGGAGGCCGCGGGGGCGAGGACGTAGGAGACGGTGACGCGCACCGCGGTCCCGCAGGCCCAGTCGGCCTCGGCCTGGTCCAGTTTGGGGAAGCGCCGCCCCAGCACGGTCACGGCGCGCGCCCGGAACGCGTCGAGGAGTTCGGCCGGGGCGATCGGGGCGTCGTCCCTGCGCGGTCGCCGGCCCGGCAGCCGCGGCACCGGCACCGGCACGACGGCCGCCGCCGGCACCCGGTCCCCGCGGCAGCCGGTGAGCACCGCGCGCACCAGCGGGCTGCGGCGGGCGCTGTGCAGGGTCCAGGCGGTCGCCGCGGCGAAGCAGTCGCCGGCGTCGGCGCCCTGCCGCCCGGCGGTGTCCAGGGCGCGTTCCACGCCCGCCAGGAACGCCTCGGCCTCCCGCCGCGCCAGGGCCCGCGCGAGCCCCTCCTTGGTGCCGAACTCGTTGTAGAGGGTCTGCCGCGACACCCCGGCGCTGGTCGAGACGTCCACCATCCTGACCGTCGCCCACGACCGGGCACCCAGTGCGGACAGCGCGGCGTCCAGGAGCGATTCACGCGCTGTCGGCACGGTCGCCTCCAAGGTCTCGAGCGGTCTCGAGCGGTACCGAGCGGCCTCAGGGAGCTGTGGGGCCAGAATTGACGCGCCGTCGGCCGGTGTCAACCCTCCCCGCGCTCCCTGCGTGACCTCGACCTCCCACGATCGATACTGTTCGCTTCATGCCGGACTTCAACGACGATCTGCGCCTCGCGCACATCCTTGCCGACGCCGCCGACGCCGCCACCATGGAGCGCTTCAAGTCCCTGGACCTCAAGGTCGAGACCAAGCCCGACATGACGCCGGTCAGCGAGGCGGACAAGCGCGCCGAGGAGCTGATCCGCAGTCAGCTCGGCCGGGCCAGGCCGCGCGACGCCGTGCTCGGCGAGGAGTACGGCACGGAGGGCAGCGGCCCGCGGCGCTGGATCGTCGACCCGATCGACGGCACCAAGAACTACGTCCGCGGGGTGCCCGTGTGGGCCACCCTGATCGCGCTGATGGTGCGCGGGGAGGGGGGCGACGAGGGCGTGGTCGGCCTGGTGTCCGCGCCCGCCCTGGGGCGCCGCTGGTGGGCGGTGAAGGACGGCGGGGCCTACACCGGTCGCAGCCTGGCCTCCGCCACGCGGCTGCGGGTGTCGCAGGTGAGCCGGCTGGCGGACGCCTCGTTCGCGTACTCCTCGCTCAGCGGCTGGGAGGAGCAGGGCCGCCTGGACGGCTTCCTCGACCTGACCCGGTCCTGCTGGCGGACGCGCGCCTACGGTGACTTCTGGCCGTACATGATGGTCGCCGAGGGCGCGGTGGACATCTGCGCCGAGCCCGAACTGAGCCTGTGGGACATGGCGGCGAACGAGGTGATCGTGCGCGAGGCCGGCGGGCGCTTCACCAGCCTGGACGGGACGCCGGGCCCGTACGGCGGGAACGCGGCGGCGTCCAACGGGCTGCTGCATGAGGAGACGCTCGCCTTCCTGAACCGCCCGTAACCGACCGCCCCCTCACACTACCGATCACACTCCGCACGCCCCTTGCTGCGGACCGCGGCGCATGTGAACATGAGAATGCGTGAGCTTGTGCATTTGTGAAACTGTTCTCAAGACGGCCACGACGCAGCCCGAGGGGTATCCCATGCTCGTACGCGACGCCATGAGCACGGTCGTTCTCACGGTCGGTCCCGCCCACACCCTCCGCCAGGCCGCCCGGCTGATGTCCGCCCGACGGGTGGGCGCGGCGGTCGTACTCGATCCCGACACCTGCGGTCTCGGCATCCTGACCGAGCGCGACATCCTCAACGCCATCGGTGCGGGGCTCGACCCCGACAACGAACTCGCCGCCGCCCACACCACCACCGACGTGGTCTTCGCCGCGACCCGGTGGACCCTCGAAGAGGCCGCCGCCGCAATGGTGCGCGGCGGCTTCCGGCACCTGGTGGTGCTGGACGACCACAACCCGGTCGGCATGGTCTCCGTACGGGACATCGTGCGCTGCTGGCAGCCCGCGCACGCGGCCCTGGCCGGCTGACGGCCGGGCCGGACGTGGATCGGAGGGGGCCGGGTGCCTGGACGCACCCGGCCCCCTCCGGGCCTGCGGGACGGACGCCGGTCAGCCGCGCAGGGCCTGGACGGCGGCCTCCAGCCGCTTGCCGAAGTCCTCGTCGGCACGGCGGAAGTTGCCGATCGCGCGCTCGGCGATGTCGTCGCGCGACACCTTGGCGATGAAGCCGGAGAGGTTGGCGACCAGGCGCTCCCTCTCCTCCTCCGACATCAGCCGGTAGAGGTCGCCGGCCTGCGCGAAGTCGTCGTCCTCGGCGTGCGAGGGCGCCTCGTGGTTGCCGGTGTACCCGGTGACCGCGGTGGCCGACCACAGGGGGCGGCCGGTCTGCGCCGGGCCGCCGAAGCTGTTCGGCTCGTAGTTCCTGGCACCGCCGTGGCGGCCGTCGTACAGCGCGCCGTCGCGGCCGTGGGTGCGCACCTCGGTCGCGTGCGGACGGTTCACCGGCAGGTGGTCGGCGTTGATGCCGACGCGGTAGCGGTGGGCGTCGCCGTAGGCGAAGAGCCGGCCCTGCAGCATCTTGTCCGGGGACGGACCGATGCCGGGCACGAAGTGCGCAGGGGAGAAGATCGACTGCTCGACCTCGGCGAAGACGTTCTGCGGGTTGCGGTTGAGCTCCAGCCTGCCGATCTCGATCGGCGGGTAGTCCTCGTGCGGCCACACCTTGGTGAGGTCGAACGGGTTGAAGCGGTAGCCCGCCGCCTCGGCCGCGGGCATGATCTGCACCTGCACGGTCCAACTGGGGAACTCGCCGCGCTCGATGGCCTCGCGCAGGTCGCGCTGGTGGGAGTCGGGGTCCTCACCGGCGATCCGGTTGGCCTCGCCCTGGGTGAGGTTCCTGATGCCCTGGTCCGTCTTGAAGTGGTACTTGACCCAGAAGACCTCGTCCGCCTCGTTGGTCCACTGGTAGGTGTGCGAGCCGTAGCCGTTCATGTGGCGGTAGCTCGCGGGGATGCCGCGGTCGCCGAACAGCCAGGTCACCTGGTGCGTCGACTCCGGTGACAGGCTCCAGAAGTCCCAGACGTTGTCCGCCTCCTGGGAGCCGGTGTACGGGTCGCGCTTCTGGGTGTGGATGAAGTCGGGGAACTTGATCGCGTCCTTGATGAAGAACACCGGGGTGTTGTTGCCGACGAGGTCGTAGTTGCCCTCCTCGGTGTAGAACTTCAGCGCGAAGCCCCGGGGGTCGCGCACCGCGTCCGGCGCGCCGAGGTTGCCCGCGACGGTGGAGAAGCGCAGGAAGGTCTCCGTCTGCTTGCCGACCTCGGAGAGGAACTTCGCCCGCGTGTACCTCGTCACGTCCGCGGTCACGGTGAAGGTTCCGTAGGCGCCGGCGCCGCGTGCGTGCACCACGCGCTCCGGGATGCGCTCGCGGTTGAAGCGGGCGAGCTTCTCCAGCAACTGCTGGTCCTGGACCAGGACCGGCCCTCCCAGGCCCGCGGTCTCGCTGTTCTGGTTGTCCGCGACCGGGGCGCCCGCCTCCGTGGTCAGCGGGCCGGTCTCCTGAACCGTCACGTGCCTCTCCCTGGGTTGGTGCTGTGCCGTGGCTTTCGCCGGAAGCGATCCTACGATAGACAGAGTCCAAGTCAAGAAGAGCCCCAAACTCATACCTGGTCGGAACACGGACTGTCACTGTTAAGCTGTTCGCATCCCACTGATAGGTGAACTGGAATGAGTGACCTGCTGGAACGACTGCGCGGCCGCGGGTGGCGCATGACCGCGCAGCGGCGCGTCGTGGCCGAGGTCCTGGACGGAGACCACGTCCACCTGACCGCCGACGAGGTGCACGCGCGGGCGGCGGCCCGGCTGCCCGAGATCTCCCGCGCGACCGTCTACAACACCCTGGGTGAACTGGTGTCGCTCGGTGAGGTCATAGAGGTCGCCACCGACGGCCGCGCCAAGCGCTACGACCCCAACGCCCACCGGCCGCACCAGCACCTGGTGTGCTCCGGCTGCGGCACCATCCGGGACGTCCACCCGCACGGCGACCCGATGGCGGACCTGCCCCACGCGGAACGCTTTGGCTTCACCGTCTCCCAGGTGGAGGTCACCTACCGGGGCCTGTGCCCCGCCTGCGCCTGACGCTGGGCCGCCCGCCGCACACGTTCCGCGGCCTTGCGCACCGCCGGCTCCGGACGGGTGCGCCCCACCCACACCGTCTCCACCGGCACCTGGCCCGCCACCTTGGCGAGCGCCTCGAAGGCCTCCCTGGCCACCCCGGGGTCCGGGTCCACGGCCAGCGGCGCCAACTGCCGCACCAGCCCCTCCCGCGGGACGAGTCGGCCCGCCGCGCGCACCGCGGCCCGGCGCACCAACGGCGGCCACGGGGCGCGCACCTCGCACGCCAGCCGCAGCACCAGCGGTCCGTCCGAGGCGTCTCCGCACTCCCCCAGCCCCGTCACCAGCCCTGCCACCAGCCGCGGCGGGCTCTGCGGGCCGCAGCGCAGCAGCTGCCTGCGGTACGCCAGGGCCGGGGGCTCGCCCCTGCTGTACAGCCGCCAGCGGGCCTGGGCGCGGACGATCCGCGCCGGGTCGGCCAGCGGCGCCGTCAGCCGGGCCGCGGGCACGTCGTCCGGCAGCGCCGCGACCGCCAGCTCCCGCACGGCCGCCGAACGGGCCCACAGCAGGCGCCCCGCCTGGTCCGGGTCCATCTGCAGCAGCCGCTCGGCGCACAGCCTGCGGCAGACCTGGTCCGGGTCGCGCAGTGCCGTGCGCACCAGGTCGCCGCGGACGAACTCCCCCAGCTGCAACGCCAGCTCGACCCCGAACCGCCGGGTCAGCGGGTCCGCGTCGGCCGCCAGCGCACGCACCGCACGCCGGGCCTCGGGGGCCGCCAGCACCCCGCGGTACGCCTCCGGGGTGTGCGCGGCCCGGCTCCGTCCGCGCAGCCTCAGCAGCAGCCGTACGGCCGCGGCGGCCTCGTCCGGGGCGGTACGGCGCAGCAGCGCCGCCAGGGCCGGGTCGCGGACCTGGTCCACCCAGTCCGCCGTGCGCAGCGCGAGGGCCGACGCCACCAGCGGCCCGCCGTGCACCGCCAGCTCCTCCACGGCTGCCTGGCGGGTCCGCCCGTCCCGGTCCATCGCGGCCAGCAGCAACCGCAGCGGCTCGCTGTCGCCGGGCGCCGGTGGTGCGGCGTCCTGCAACCGCGCGGCACGGTCCAGCAGCACCCACAACCGCGGCGGCGCCGCGGCCAGCGCCTTCAGCGCCGCCGCGCGGTCGTAGGCGGCGTCCTCGTCATCCGCTGCGCCACGCAGCTCACGGAGCAGTTCCTCCGCGTCCGCTGCCGCGCACAGTCGACCCCACCGCGTCACATCCCTGAGTTCCGTCGGCCGCCGCTTACGCCGCCTGCGAAGCAACCCCGCCTCCTCGCGCCGCCTGAGGGCCTGCCCTCAGGATCGCGCGCCGGCGCCGGCCGGCCCAGGACCGTCGGCACCCTTTTGCCCGAACCATGCCTTGGCTGTACCGAACGCATACGAGAAGGGCCCGGAAGCCATGGCTTCCGGGCCCTTCTCTTCAGTAGCGGGGACAGGATTTGAACCTGCGACCTCTGGGTTATGAGCCCAGCGAGCTACCGAGCTGCTCCACCCCGCGTCGTTGTGCCCTAAGACTAACCTCCCCGGGCTGAGCAGCGCAAATCGCTTCTCACGCGGAGAGTTCGTGCTCCAGGGCGTCGGTCAGCCGGGCCGCCCGCTCGGCCACCTCGGCGGGGCCGCACTCCATGGCGCGGGCGCACCACGCCTGGGCGTCCGCGAGCTGTCCGTGCCGCGCGGCCAGCAGCGCCAGCCGCAGCGCGGCGCGTCCGTGACCCGCGTCGGCGGCGCGGGTCCACCACAGGGCCGCCTCCGGCTCCGCGCCCTCACGGGCGAGGAGCAGCCCGAGGTTGAAGGCCCCGTTGCGGCTGCCGCCCTCGGCGGCCTCGCGGTACCAGTGGGCGGCGTCGACGACGTCCCCGCGCTTGGCGGCGCACATGCCGAGCCGCACCTGGGCGCGGCGGTGCCCCTGGCCGGCGGCGCGGGCGTACCACTCCTCGGCCTCGGCGGCGGCCTCCGGCGTGTCCTGGGCGTCCAGCAGCGCCCCGAGGCGGAACGCGCCCTCCGGGCTGCCGCTGCCCGCGGCGCAGCGCAGGTGGCGCTCGGCGCCGTGCGTGTCGCCCTCCTTCTGCAGGGCGATGGCCACCTGGAGCGCGGCCTCGCCGTGCCCGCTGGACGCGGCGCGCTCGTACCAGCGCCGCGCGGTGGCGTCGTCGCCCCGCCCGGCGTACAGGATGCCGAGGTTGAAGGCGGCGTCCACGCTGCCCGCCTCCGCGGCCTTGGAGAACCACGGCTCGGCGCCCGCGGCGTCGCCGCGCTGCAGCAGCAGCACGGCCAGCGCGTTGGCGGCCTCGCGGTGCCCGGTGTAGGCGGCCTTGCGGTACCACTGCTCGGCCTGGGTGGTGCGCCCCTGGCCGGCGCAGAGCAGCCCGAGGTTGAAGGCGCCGTTGACGTCCCCCGCGTCGAGGGCCGCCCGGTACCAGCGCTCGGCGGTCTGGGTCTCGCCCTCCTGGGCGTGCAGTGCGCCCAGGGCGTTGGCCGCGTTGCCGTCGCCCGCGTTGGCGGCCCGCCGCCACCAGGTGGCGGCGCCGTCGACGTCGCCGGCGTCACACAGCAGGAAGCCGAGCGCGCAGGCGGCGCGCGGCTCCCCGTCGCGGGCGGCGGTCAGGTACCAGCGCTTGGCCTCCTCGAACTCGCCGCGCTCCTCCAGGAGCGTGCCGAGCCGCAGGGCGGCCCTGCGGTGCCGGCGGGCCGCCGCCTGCCGGTACCACTGCTCGGCCTCGCGCTCCTCGCCCCGCTCGGCGCAGATGCGGGCGAGCCGGTAGGCGGCCTCGCGGTGGCCGTGCTCGGCGGCGGCGTGGAACCAGCGCTCGGCGCCGACGTCGCGCCGGTGGTCCAGAAGGTCGGCCAGCGCGTACGCGCCCAGGGCGTGCCCGGACTCGGCGGCCTGGCGCAGCCAGTACTCCGCCCCGGGTTCGTCGCCACGCTCGCGGAAGTGCCTGCCGAGCGCGTGCGCGGCCGCGGCGGAGCCGGCGACCGCTGCGATCCGCCACCATGCGGCGGCCTCTTCGGCGTAACCGCGCTGGTGCAGCAGCAGGCCCAGGTTGTTGGCGGCGGGACGGTCCCCTCCGGCGGCGGCGCCGCGCAGATGGGGCTCGGCGCCCTCCAGGTCGCCGCGGCGCAGCAGCATGGTGCCCAGCACGCTCATGGCCCCGATGTCGCCGTGCTCGGCGGCCCGCCGGTGGCGTGCCTCGAGTTCGGCTTCCTCGCGGGCCTCCAGGGTCTCCTCGTCGGGGAGTTCGGACTCGATGAGGCGCTCGTCGTCGAGACCGCCCACCCGCGGACCGGGCAGCAGGTCGGCGACGGCGGGCACGAGCGCGGTCCCGGCCGCGGGCACGGTCGTCCGCCCCGCGGACCCGGTATCCCGGATCTGACGAGTGTTCAGCAGCCTTGCACCATCCCCCATGAGGTCCATCGTCGCATCACCCGTACCCGCAGTACACCTGGTATGCGGCAAACCTGCAGGTTCTGCCGATCCCAGTCGGTCACTTCGTAGGTCACTACAGCGTTTTGTCGACTTCCCGACAGGGTGCCTGCCGAAACCTCAGGGGAAAGGAGTTCCCCCCAACAAGTGAAAGGGCCCGGAGTCTATTGACTCCGGGCCCTCTCCAACAGTAGCGGGGACAGGATTTGAACCTGCGACCTCTGGGTTATGAGCCCAGCGAGCTACCGAGCTGCTCCACCCCGCGTCGGTGCACCAACAGTACCACGACGCGGGATGGGTCCCGTCAGCCCGTCTTCTCCGCCTGCTGCTCGGCGTCCTTCGCGCGCTTCAGCGCGTCGGCGAGATCCTTCTGCGCCTGGCCGTACGCGCCCCAGTCGCCGTCCTTGAGCGCCTTCTGACCCGCGTCGTACGCCTGCTGGGCGTCCTCCAGGGCCTGGGCGACCGTCGGGTTGCCCGCGGCCGGCGGTTCGGTGCCCCCGCCGCCGCCCGTCTCCGGCGGCGTCACGGGCTCCCCGCCGTCCGATCCGAAGACGGCGTCGAGCGCCTGCCCGAGCGTGTCCTCGAACTCGGTCTGGCCTCCGTAGCTCACCAGGACCTTCTTCAGCAGCGGGTAGTTGGTGCCCGCGCCGCGGACGTAGACCGGCTCCACGTACAGCAGCCCGCCGTCGAGGGGCACCGTCAGCAGGTTGCCGTACTCGACCTCCGAGTCACCGCCCTTGAGCAGCCTGATCTTCTCCGCCACATTGGGGTCGGAGTTGAACTGGCTCTGCACCTGCTGCGGACCGGACACCGTGGTGTTCGACGGCAGCTTCAGCACCCTGATCGCGCCGTACTCCGGACTCTTCGCGTCCGCGTCGACCGCCATGAAGGCGCTGAGGTTCTCGCGCTTGTTCGGCGTGAACGTCGTGGTGAGCGAGAACGCCTGGTCGTTCTGGCCGGGCATCTTCAGGCTCAGGTAGTACGGCGGCACCGACTTCCCGGTCTTGGCGGCCGGGTCGTTGGGCACGGCCCACACCTCACTGCCGCTGTAGAAGGTCGACGCCTTGGTGACGTGGTAGCGCGTCAGCAGCTCGCGCTGCACCTTGAACAGGTCCTGCGGGTAGCGCAGATGCGCCATCAGCGCGTCGTCGATCGCCGTCTTGGGCTGGACGGTGTCCGGGAAGGCCTTCATCCAGGTCTTCAGCACCGGGTCCTCGGTGTCCCACTGGTAGAGCGTGACCTTGCCGCTGTACGCGTCGACGGTCGCCTTCACCGAGTTGCGGATGTAGTTGACCTGGTTCTGCTGCGCCAGCACGGCGCGCTGCCCGTCGGTCAGCGAGTCCGCGGTGGTGTCGCCGAGCGTCGTGCGCGAGGAGTACGGGTAGCCGTTGCTCGTCGTGTAGGCGTCGACGATCCACACGATCCGGCCGTCCACGACCGCCGGGTAGGAGTCGCCGTCGATCGTCAGCCAGGGCGCGACCGCCTCGACCCGCTCCTTGGGCATGCGGTTGTACAGGATCTGCGAGTCGTCGCCGACGGCGCCCGAGTAGAAGATCTGCGGCTCGCCGAAGGACACCGCGTAGGCGAGCCGGGTCACCGGGTTCTTCAGGCCGACACCGCTCTTGGCGGTGTACGTGTACGGCTTCTCACCGTTGTCGTCGGTGTAGTCGATCTCCGGCGTGCTCTTGTCACCGACGATCGACCACTGCTTGGTCTGCTCGCCGTAGTAGATCCGCTGCTGGTACGTCCCGAGGTCGCCCTTGGTCGGCAGGTTGTACTCGGTGAAGTCCGGCTCGCCGCTGGCCGTCGTGGTGGTGCCCTTGGCGGCCACCATGCCGTAGCCGTGCGTGTACTTGAAGTGGTCGTTGATCCAGCTGTGCTGCGGGATGCCCTCCAGGTTCAGCTCCCGCAGGCCCACCACGGTGTCCTGCTCCTTGCCGTCGATCGTGTAGCGGTCGACGTCCAGCGTGGACGGGAAGGCGTAGTAGCCGCGCACCTTCTGCAGCTGCTGGTAGGTCGGCGAGACCACGTTCGGGTCGAGCAGGCGGATGGACGCCGCCGTGTCGGCGTCGCTGCGCAGCTTCTCCTTGGCGTCGCTGCTCGTGCCCGTGTAGTCCGTCACATCGGTGTGGTCGATGCCGTACGCCTCACGGGTGGCGTCGATGTTCTTCTGGATGTACGGCTGCTCCTTGGCGGCCTCGTTGGGCTGCACCTGGAACTTCTGCACGATCGCCGGGTACAGGCCGCCGATCAGGATCGCCGACAGCACCATCAGGCCGAAGCCGATCAGCGGCAGCGACCAGGTGCGCCGCCACAGGGTGGCGAAGAACAGCAGCGCGCAGATGATGGCGATGGCGAACAGGATCGTCTTGGCCGGCAGATAGGCGTTGGCGTCCACATAGCGCAGACCCGTCCAGTCGCCCGACCTGAGGTTGCCGGACTTCACCGCCAGGGAGTACCGGTCCAGCCAGTACGCGACCGCCTTCAGGGTGACGAACAGTCCCAGGAGCACCGACAGGTGCCCGGTCGCCGCCGCCGTGGCCCGGCCGCCCGGGGAGGTGATCCGCAGGCCCCCGTACAGGTAGTGCACGAGCGCCGCCGCCAGCAGCGACAGCACGACGGCCGCGAAGCCGAAGCTCAGCAGGAAGCGGAACCAGGGCAGGTCGAAGGCGTAGAACGAGATGTCGACGTGGAACTGCGGGTCCTTGGTCCCGAACGGGGTGGAGTTCGTCCACAGCAGCCATGTGCGCCACTGGCTGGAGGCGGACGCGCCCGCGATCAGCCCCACGAGGGCGCAGACGGTGAGCAGCACCCACTTCTTGTAGGGGGCGATGCCCATCCGGTAGCGGTCGAGGCTCTGCTGCTCCATCGACATCGCGCTCAGCGGCGGCCGCAGCCGGTGCGCCAGGTACACGTTGACGCCGACCGCCGCGGCCATCAGCAGGCCGAAGACGAAGAACAGGCCGATCTTGGTCCACAGTGTGGTGGTGAAGACCGAGGAGTAGTCGACGGAGCGGTACCAGAGCCAGTCGGTCCAGAAGCCCGCGAACATGACGAACGCCATGGCCAGCACGGCCAGTACGCCCAGGGTCATCAGCAGTGTCCGGGCTCGCCGCGACGGGCGGCCCACTCTGATCCGTGGCCCGTGCGGACCCCCGCCACGGTCCGGCATCTGGAATACCAAGGTGCGCACCTCGAAGTGTCGGTCTCCGTCGGACGCCGTCCCGGCGCCCACTGATGCAACTTACTCAGCGTTTACTCAGTTCCCCAAGGCTCCCGATTGGGGATGCGGGTCACAGAACAGGCAGGATATTGGGCATGTCCAACAACACGTCCGAGGGTGCGCCGCTCGCCGCGAACCCGCTCACCCGTGCCGTCCTGGAGATCGACGACTATGCGTCCGGCCTGGGCTGGGACCAGCCCGCCCGGCTCTTCGCCCTGGTCGACACCGCGGCGCTGCGCACACAGGAACCGAAGCTCGCCGAGGAACTCGGCCTCGGCGACCAGACAGCCGCCGGGCTGACCCCGATCGAGCAGGACGAGCTTCCGGCGGGTGCCGCGCTGGACGAGTTCCTCGCCACCATCGCCTGGCCGGGCGTCGTCAGCGGCTGCGCGCTCACCGTGGAGCGGCTGATGCTGCCGCCGTCCGCGGAGGAGTCCATCCCGCAGGGGCTCGACGACGCCGCGCTGGCCCGCTGGGTCGCCGCGCACCCCGACCGCCAGGAGGTCCGCATGACCGTGGGCGTGCTGCGGGACGGGTCCCGGGAGGCGGCGGTACGGCTGCGCGAGAAGGACTCCCCCACCGAGGTACTGACCGGCTCCGCCCTGGTGCCGGGGCTTGCCGAGGCCCTGGCGGCGACCTTCGAGGACTGACGCCGACGGCCCCGGGGAGCGTGCCCCGGGGCCGTAGGTCCGTGCGGACGCGCCGGGCTCAGCCCTTCGTGCAGGAGGGCAGGGCGGACGTGCGGCCCTCGCGGATGTCCTTGAGCGCGTCCATGGCGTCGTCGATGGTCTTCACCTTGACCAGGGTGAGGCCGCTCGGGGTGTCGGCCGCCGCCTCCGCGCAGTTGTCAGCGGGGGTGAGGAAGTACTCGGCGCCCTTCTCCCGGGCGCCGATGGTCTTCATGTCTATGCCGCCGATGGGGCCGACCTTGCCCTGGTCGTCGATCGTCCCCGTGCCCGCGACGAACTTGCCGCCGGTGAGGTCCTCCGGGGTGAGCTTGTCGACGATCCCCAGCGCGAACATCAGGCCGGCGCTCGGGCCGCCGACGTCCGCCAGCTTGATGTCGATCTTGAACGGGAAGGTGTGCTCGACCCCGGCCTGGATGCCCACGACCGCCCGGGCCGCGCCGTCGTCGTCCGACTTCGCCGTGGTGATGGTCACGTCCCGGGTGGCGTCGCCCTTCGCGCCCTTGGGCACGACGGTGAACACCACCTTCTGCCCCGCCTTGTGCTTGGTGACCAGCTCGGCGACGTCGCCCGCCACCTTCACCGGCCGGCCGTCCACGGCCTTGACCACGTCGCCCGCGTGCAGCTCGCCCTCAGCGGGGGCGCCCTTGACCACGGCGGAGACGATCACCCGGGAGCCGACGGGTATGCCGAGCTCGTCGAGCGCCGCGACCTTCGCGCTGTCCTGGGACTGCGTGAACTCCTCGGCGTTCTCCTGGTCGGCTTGCTCCGCCGTCTGCCCCTTGGGGTAGAGCGTGTCGTGCTCGACGACCTTCTGGTCGTGCGCCAGCCAGCCGACGACCGCCTCGACCAGGTTCATCGAGTAGTCCGCGCTCGTCACCCGCACCGTGGTCATGTTGAGGTGACCGCTGGTCGGGTACGTCTTGTGCCCCGAGATCTGCAGCACCGGATCCCCGCCGTGCGACCCGAGCGTGTTCACCGTGGGCCCCGGTGACATCTCCGCGTACGGGACGCGCCACAGCAGCGCGACACACAGCAGCGCTATCAGGGTCAGGGTCGATGCGAGCAGCGTCGCGGTGCGGCGTGGCATGGAACGACAGTACGGTACGTGACCGTCAGCCGCCCCGTGGGCACTCAGGCCGGTCCGCCCGATCCGGTGCGCTGCATCGCCTCGCGGAAGCGCTCGTAGTCGGCGAGCGAGGCACCGTCCCCCGTGGAGCGCGTACGCGCCGCCCAGCTTCCCCAGACGGCCGCGGCGACGGCGGCGACCAGCGGGATGAGCAACCATGCGAGCGCTGCCACTTCGGCCTCCTGGACGCGCATGCCGATCAAGAACTATGAGCAGACTAATCTTCTGCTGCTACAACGTTCAGAGCGGGTCGCAGGTTACGCAACCGCAGGTGGGCCACCCAGTGGGGAGGCCGGTGGCGGACCGCGTGCCCGGTGGTCAGTGGGCGCAGGCTCCGACCCACTCCTCGGTCCCGTCGGCGAAGGCCTGGTGCTTCCAGATCGGGACCTCGCGCTTGAGGTCGTCGATCAGCCTCCGGCAGGCGGCGAAGGCCTCGGCCCGGTGCGGGCAGGAGACCGCCACGACGACCGCGAGGTCACCGACCCGCAGTTCGCCCACCCGGTGGACGGCGGCCAGTGCCCTGACCGGGAAGTCCGCGGCCACCTTCTCCGCGACCCGGCGCAGCTCCGCCTCCGCGCTGGGGTGCGCCGAGTAGCCGAGCCCGGTCACCTCGGCGCCCGAGGGGCCGTCGTGATCACGGACCGTGCCGACGAACAGCGCGGTGCCGCCGGCGGAGTCGTGCCCCACCGCGCGGAAGACCTCGTCCACGGACAGTTCGGTGTCCCGGATCGCGAGGAGCCGGAGGGGTTCGTCGTGCGTCTGTGCCATGCGGCTCATGCTGCCCCATCGCCCGTCATGCGGAAACCCCCTTCCGGAGCGAGTTCGCGGGGCGACGCTCAGACACCGCGGCGCCTGCGCGCCCTCCGCACCATCGCCGCCGTGCCGACCAGGGCGACCGTCGCGCCCGCCGCCCCGAGCGTGGCCGCGTCCTTGCGCCCCAGGCGCCGCCCGACGACGGAGTTGCGGCCGGCGACCTCCTCCAGCAGGACGGCCAGCACCTCCTCGTTGGTCCACTTCGGCCGCCAGCCCGACTCGTGCAGCCGGCTGCCGCTGACCACCCAGGGATGCATCGTGTACGCCAGGTCGCCCGCCGGGGAGGGCGTGAGACCCAGCCGGTGCAGCCGGGAGGCCGCGCCGAGCGCCACGGCGGGCGGCAGCTCCATGCGCCGGATGCCCGAGAGCTCCTCGACCTCCTCCTGCTCCAGCCAGCCGTCGCAGCCGACGGCCATCTCGCCGTCGACCTTCTCCAGCGCCGCGTGCTCCAGCGCCGTCACCAGGTCCTCCACGTGGCAGAACTGCCAGCAGGGGCGGCTGCCGCCCACCACCAGCAGGCGCGGCGACTCGAAGTAGCGCGTGAGCGCGGTGTCGGTGCCGCCCACCAGCACGGCCGGACGCAGGATCGTCACGTTCAGGCCGGGGTGGGCACGGGGGGCCCGCTTGCCCAGCCGCTCGATCTCCAGCAGGTCGCCCACGAACGACGCCTCCGCGGTGGCGCGCAGGGGCGCGTCCTCGGCGAGCGGGACGTCGTTGTCCGCGTGGGCGCCGTAGACCATGGCAGAGGTGCACAGCACCACGCGCCGCACGCCCGCGGCGGCCGCCGCGGTGAGCACCGTCTGGGTGCCGCGCACATTGAAGGCGCTGCGCGCCTTGGGGTCGGACTCCAGGTCCAGGTCGAGCGCGAGGTGGACGACGACGTCCACGCCGCGCAGCCGCTCGGCGATCGCCGGGTCGCGTACGTCGAGCACAGCCCACTGGGCGCCGGGAACGTCACCGCGGCGCTCGTCGATCGCCACGACCTTCTTGACCCGGTCGGATTCGGCCAGCCGCAGGGCCAGCAGCAGGCCGACGCCGGAGGCGGCGCCGGTGACGGCGACCACGGGCCCAACGGGGGCCCGGTCGCCGCTCCGCTCTGGGCGAACGGTCGGTTCTGGGGAACTCACCAGGTGTCTCCCACGGTTGTCTCTGGTACCGGGTGCGCGGTCCGCAACCGCGGTCCGTACGCAGCCATCCTGCCTGACGGGTGTCTAGGCTGGAGGTACAGCCCACAACACACAGAGCCGAGGAAACCGTGAGCGACATCCCATTCGGATTCGGAGTCCCTCCCGAGGAGCCCGAGGAAGGGGACGACGGCAAGAAGCCGGGCGGTTCCGGCGACAGCTCCCGGGGCCCGGCCAATCCCTTCGGTTTCGGCGGCGCGAATCCCTTCGGCGGACCGGGCGGGGACAACCCCTTCGCCGCGATGTTCGGTTCGCTGAACCCCAACGACCTGGGCGCGGCCTTCCAGCAGCTGGGCCAGATGCTCTCGTACGAGGGCGGCCCGGTGAACTGGGAGATGGCCAAGGACATCGCCCGCCAGACGGTGGCCCAGGGCACGCCCGAGGGCTCGAAGGACGTCAGTGTGGGCCCCGCGGACCGGGCCAAGGTCCAGGAGGCGCTGCGGCTGGCCGACCTGTGGCTCGACGGGGTGACGTCGATGCCCTCCGGCGCCGGTTCGGCCGTGGCGTGGAGCCGCGCCGAGTGGGTCGAGGCGACCCTTCCGGTGTGGAAGGAGCTGGTCGACCCGGTCGCCGAGCGCGTCGGCACGGCGATGGGCGACGTGCTGCCCGAGGAGATGCAGGCCATGGCCGGCCCGCTGCTGGGCATGATGCGCTCCATGGGCGGCGCCATGTTCGGCACCCAGATCGGGCAGGCGCTGGGCACGCTCGCCGGTGAGGTCGTGGGATCGACCGACATCGGCCTGCCGCTCGGCCCGGCCGGCAAGGCCGCGCTGCTCCCCGCCAACGTGGAGTCCTTCGGCCGGGGCCTGAGCGTGCCGCAGGACGAGGTCCGGCTCTACCTGGCGCTGCGCGAGGCGGCGCACCAGCGGCTGTTCGCCCACGTGCCGTGGCTGCGGGCACACCTGTTCGGCGCCGTCGAGGGTTACGCCCGCGGTATCAAGGTGGACACCGCGAAGCTGGAGGACGCGGTCGGCCACATCGACCCGTCGAACCCCGAGGCGCTCCAGGACGCCCTGCAGCAGGGCATGTTCCAGCCCGAGGACACCCCGGCGCAGAAGGCGGCGCTGGCCCGCCTGGAGACGGCCCTCGCCCTCGTCGAGGGCTGGGTGGACGCGGTCGTGCACGCGGCCGCCGCCCCGCACCTGCCGTCGGCCGGGGCGCTGCGCGAGACGCTGCGCCGGCGCCGGGCGAGCGGCGGCCCCGCGGAGCAGACCTTCGCCACGCTGATCGGCCTGGAGCTGCGGCCCCGCCGGCTGCGGGACGCCTCCCGGCTGTGGGCCTCGCTCACCGACGCGCGCGGCGTCGAGGGGCGCGACGGGCTGTGGGCCCACCCGGACATGCTGCCGACCGCCGCGGACCTGGACGACCCCGACGGCTTCGTCCACCACGAGCAGCTGGACTTCTCCGAACTCGACAAGATCCTCGGCGAGGCCGCGGGCGGTCATGTGAAGGACGTCCGGCGGGACGAGGACGGACGCGACGGCACCGACGAGGGCAAGGGCGACGACGAGAAGTGAGTCTGCACGACGACGCGGTGCGCGTCCTGAAGGACTGGTCCGCGCCCGACGCGGGCCAGGAGCGGCTTCGGGAGACCTACCTGGCGCACCTGCAGGAGCATCCGGACGGCATGTGGAAGGCCTGCGCCGAGGGACACCTCACGTGCAGCGCCCTGGTGGTGGACCCGGAGCGCGGAAGGGTGCTGCTGACCCTGCACAAGAAGCTCGGGATGTGGCTGCAGATGGGCGGTCACTGCGAACCGGAGGACACCTCGCTGGCCGCGGCCGCGCTCCGCGAGGGTGTCGAGGAGTCGGGTATCCGCGGTCTCGCCCTGCTGCGGCCCCAGCCGGTCAACCTCGACCGTCACCTGACGCCCTGCGCCTGGCACCTGGACGTGCAGTACGCGGCGGTGGCCCCGCCCGGCGCGGTGGAGGAGATCAGCGAGGAGTCGCTGGACCTGAAGTGGTACTCGTACGACGAGGTCGCCGACGTCGCGGACGGTTCCGTCCGGACGCTGCTGGCCCGCACCCGCGCGCTGCTCTGAGGCGGCGCGCGGGGCGGGACCCGCGGCGGGCGCTCAGCGGTTGCTGAAGATGTTGCCCTGGTTCATGCCGTGCGCACCCTGCTGGCCGAAGCCGTACTGCGCGGCGACGCCCCCGCCGAGCTGGGCGTTCTGCGGCGGCATCAGCTCGCTGGGCTGCACCAGGACGTAGCCCTGTCCGAGGAAGTTGAGCTCCCAGCCCTCACCGGTGTTGCCGCGCCGCCGCCAGACGCCCGAGGAGCTGGTCTGGGCCTGCATCTGCACCCGGAGCGAGGACGACCAGGCGACGACCGCGTCGGAGTCGGCGGAGACGTACTTGTCCGGGGTGACCGGCATCAGCAGCGGCTTGCCCGAGGTCATCAGCGCGACCTTGCCGTGCCCCGTGATGTTGAGGTTGTAGGCGCCGCTGCCGGAGATGCCGAACTGGCTGTCGACGGAGATGACCTCCCAGTGCAGTCCGGAGTCGAGCGCCAGCACATAGGCGCCGTCCACGGTCAGGCCCTCCTGGTCCACGTCGACGACGTGGACGTGCTGGGCGAGGTTGGCCAGGTAGACCGTGCCCTGCCCGGAGCAGCGCATCAGGTCCAGACCCTCACCGGTGCGGTGGCGGGCGGAGCGCTGGGCGTGGCTCTGGTACTCGCCGTCGAACTCGATCAGGCCCTGGTACGCGACCATGGCGCCCTTGCGGGCCAGGCAGTCGGTGCGGCCGTCGAGCCTGACCCGCAGCAGGTAGGGGTTCTGGAGTGCGTACTGGTCCTCGGTCTGGACCTCGGTGTAGCCGAAAAGCGGGCTCTGCATGGTGTCTCGCTCCCCCTCAGCCCCGGACTCGGAGGCGGTCGGTGCTGTCCTCACTGGGCTGTACGACGACGAAGCCCTGGCCGGAGAAACCGATCTGGAAGGCCTCGCCGCTGCCGCGCCCGATGAGGGCGGACGCCTTGAAGCTGCGCTTCGCCTTCGTCTTCAGCCCGCTCGACCAGGCCACGAGCGCGTCCGGGTCGACGTAGGTCTCGTCCTCGCCGCGGCCGCAGTCGACCACGACCGGGGTACCTCGCGAGGTGACGGCCACCCAGCCGGTGCCCGAGATCCCGACGTTGAACAGGCCCTGGCCGGCGAACTTGGCCAGCCCCTTCACCCGCTCCACGCCCCACTGCAGGTGGGCGTCGAAGGCGAGCAGATTGCTGCCGTTGACCGACAGCGCCTCGTTGTCGAGGTAGACGCACACGACGTCGGCGCCGTAGTCCGCGAGGTACAGCAGGCCGTCGCCGGAGCACTTCATGATCGGTGCGCCCTCGCCGGTGAGCCACTGCGAGGCCATCTGGCGGACGGCGGGCGGGTTGGGCTCGTACTGGACGAAGCCCTCGTAGGCGACCATCGAGCCGGTGCGCGCGAAGAGGTCCTGGCCGCTCTGCATGGCCACCTTCAGCATGCTGCTGCCGTGGTTCTCCATGCGGGCGGTGACCGGTGCCGGGGCGTACCCGGAGATCAGTGACTGGTCCATGACGGGCTCCCCCTCAGACCTCGTACGGCTGGACGATGATGAAGTTGCCCGGGGCGCCCCGGAACTGCAGGTTCACGGTCTCCCCGCTGTGTCCCGGGTACGCGTTCCTGCGCAGCCTCACCTGGCTGGAGAGCACCACCTGGGAGGCCGCCGACCAGGCGACGATCGCGTTGCTGTCGGCGTAGGTGGTCGGCGTGACCGGCAGCACCACCGGGGTGCCGTGGGTCTTGACCACCACCGTGCCCGTGCCCTGGAACAGCATGGTGAACAGAGCGCCGCCGGGAATGCCGTGGCCCTCGATGCGGCGGACCTCGTGCTGCAGGGACTCGTCGAAGGCGAGCACGTTCTCGGCGGAGACGCAGATGGCGTCGCCCTGGAGCTCGATGGGGTGCAGGTAGGACGCTTCCTCGGCGAAGAAGACCTGACCGCGGCCGGTGCAGCGCATCAACTGCATCTCCTGGCCGGTCATGTTGCCGACGATGCGGCCGGTGAACCCGGCGCCCTTGTAGCCGAATTCGACCTTGCCCTGGTAGAGCACCATGCTGCCCTGGCGGGCGAGCACGGGCTGGCCGCCGGCCTGCGCGAGGTCGGCGCGCATCAGCTTCGGGTTCTGCTGGGTCCAGCGCTGGCCGGTGGGCAGCTCACGGTACTTCTGCATGGCCGCCGCCAGACCCGCGCCGGGGGTCTGCGGGACCTGGCCGGTGTGCGGGGCCTGCGGCGGCTGGCCGAAGGCGGGCTGGCCCGGCATGCCCTGACCGGGCATCGGCTGACCGGGGACGGGCTGGCCGTACGGGGGCTGGCCCGGTGCGGGCTGGCCGTACGGGGGCTGTCCGAAGGGCGGCTGACCCGGCATCTGGCCCGGGACCTGACCAGGAGGCGCCTGCGGCGGCGGGACCTGGCCGAACGGCGGCTGACCGGGGGGCGCCTGCGGCGGGGCCTGGGGCGGCGGCGTGGTCATCGGCGCCACCATGGTGGGGGCGGCGTGCACGGGCGCCGGAGCCGGCGGGGCGCCGAATCCCGGCGCGGGCTGCGGAGGGGCGGGCGGCCCGGTGGCCACCGGGGGCGCGAAGCCGGGCGCGGGGCCCGCCGGGGGCGCGAAGCCCGGTGCCGCGGCGGGCTGCTCGGGCGCGGCCTGCTGCTCCTCGGCGACCTCGCCGCCGAAGTTCTTGAGCAGGGCGTCCAGTCCGCCGTCGAAGCCCTGGCCGACGGCCGCGAAGCGCCAGACGTCCTTGAGGTAGAAGTCGGCGAGCATGACCGCGCGCTCGGTGCTGAACTCGGCCCCGGTGAAGGCGTAGCGGGCGACCTCCTCGCCCCCGGCGACGATCCTGACGTAGCCCGGACCGATCTGCGACATCTGCCCGGCGCCGTCGATCGTCGCGGTGAAGCTCAGCTTCTGGATCTGGGCGGGAATCCGGTCCAGGGTGACCCGGAAGGACTCGGTGTCGCCGGCCTGCGTCCCCAGCTGCTGGATCGCCTCCTCGGGCGACTTGGGCTGGTTGTAGAAGATGAAGTAGCGGTCGTCTGAGAGCTGTTCCCCGGCGTCGAGCCCGAAGCAGCTGATGTCGAAACCGAGACCGGGTCCGCCGATCTGCACGCCGATGTACAGATCCGTCCCCGCGGTCAGGTCACTGATCTTGGCCTTGTGGCCGCGCTGGAATTCCCTGGCCATTGCTAAGGACCGTCCCCCCATCCGTACGTACGTACTTGGTGCGTTGCGCCAGGCTAACCGCTGGCCGTGACAGGGGCTATTCCCCCGCTATTCCTCGTGTGCCGTGGGCGGGTGGGGCAGCCGGGCCGCGGCGACGACGCCCTCCAGGTACCCGCGCGCGCGTTCGGTGCGCGGGTAGGACTCCAGCAGCCTCCAGAAGTCCGGCCCGTGACCGGGCACCAGGAGGTGGGCCAGTTCATGGAGCAGGACGTAGTCGACGACGTACTCGGGCATGCCCTGGAGCCGGTGGGACAGGCGGATGCTGCCCTCGGCGGGCGTGCACGAGCCCCAGCGGGAGTTCTGGTTCGTGACCCAGCGCACGGTCCGCGGTATCGCGCGGCCTCCGAGGTACTGCTCGGACAGCTGCGCCGCGCGGGCGGACAGCCCGTCGTCACCGAGCCGGCGGCGGCTCTCCTGGGCGGCGAGCTTGTCGAGCATGACCGTCACCCAGCGCTTCTCCTCGGCGGCGGACATCCGGGCGGGGATGAGGACCACGGTGACGTCGCCCTCGCGGTACGCCGAGACCGTCCGGCGTCGTCGGGCGCTTCGGCGCACTTCCACCGCGCTGGTCCTGGGGGCGCGCGGGGGCTGGCCGGAAAGGCTCTGGGCGGGGTCGGCGGACACGCCCCGACGTTACCCGTACCGGGTCCGGGAAGTCCCGCCCCCGGTGGCGCCCGGTGAAAAAGGAGCGCGGAAAGTTACCGGGTGCCGGGTGCCGGATGCCTGGTCCCAGTCATATCGAATGATCATTCGCGGCACCTGTGGATAACTTTCGCGGTCTGTTCGCGGATTCCGGGCATGCTGGTCCGGTACGGAATCGGAACGATCTCTCGATCGGGAACTGAGCCCACGGGGGTGGCGATGCGTCCCATGCTCAAGCCGGCGATGCGCCGCAGTTGGCGCAACCGGGAAAGTCTGCAGTTCGGCGTCGACCCGGCGCACGCGGTGGTCCTGGACCCGGTGGACGGCGCGGCCGCCGCCTTCCTCGACCTGCTCGACGGCACGCGCGGCCTCGGTCCGCTCGCCCGCGAGGCCGAGTCGCTGGGGCTTCGGGCCCCGCAGGCCCGGCGGCTGCTCGGGCTCCTGGCCGAGGGCGGTGTGCTCGACGACGCGACGGCGCACACCGAGCTGTCCGAGACCATACGGCACCACTCGGCCGCACTGGACCGGCTCCGCCCCGACCTCGCGGCGCTGTCCGTGGTGCACTCCGACCCGGGCGGCGCGGCGGACCGGATGGGCCGCCGGCGGGCCGCCCGCGTACGGGTGACCGGGGCCGGCCGGGTCGGCGCGACGGTCGCGGCGGTCCTCTCCGCGGCGGGGGTCGGCCGGGTCGACGTACGCGACGGCGGCCGGGTCGAACCCTGGGACACCGCGCCGGGCGGCATCCCCGCCGAGCACATCGGCGAGCGCCGGGACGCGGCGGCGCGCGGTCTGGTGCGCAGGGCGGCGCCCGATCCACGGGCGGCAGCGGTGGGCCGCCGGGGGCCGTCCGCCGCGCCGGAGCCCGGGCTGTCGCTGGTGGTGGTCGCACCGCGGGACGGCCTGGCGGCCTACGCCCCCGACGCGCACGAGGCCGAGCCGCTGATGGCCGCCGGCATCCCCCACCTCTATACGGGGGTGCTGGAAGGCCGGGGAGTGGTGGGTCCCCTGGTGGTGCCGGGGAGCACGGGGTGCGCGGGATGCCTGGGACTTCGGATGGCCGACGCCGACGCGGCCTGGCCCAGGGTGCTGGCGCAGTTGCGGTCCGGCCGGGGCGGGGTCCCCGCCTGCGACATCGCTCTGGCCACCACGGTCGCGGGGCTCGCCGCGGCGCACGCGCTGGCCTTCGTCGACGGCGGGCGGCCGCCGAGCTGCGGCGGGCGCGTCGAGATGGGTCTCGCCCGGCTGACGACGGAGGTACGGCCGGTGCCGGGGGACCGCAGGTGCGGGTGCGGCGCGCACACCGCGGATGCCGGGGTGACCGACGACGCATGAGGTTTGTGACACCGCCGGTGCCATGGTCCGGGAGGGGCGGGGGACAATGACGACGTGACCGATCGGAAAGAGGGGGCGCATGTCTGATCTTCCGCGCAAAGCGGTGACCCGTACCGCCAAGCTGGCGGCACTCCCACTGGGATTCGCCGGGCGGGCGACGCTGGGACTGGGCAAGCGGCTCGGCGGGCGCCCCGCGGAAGAGGTCGCCACCGAGCTGCAGGAGCGGACGGCCGAACAGCTCTTCAAGGTCCTCGGCGAGCTGAAGGGCGGCGCCATGAAGTTCGGGCAGGCCCTGTCGGTCTTCGAGGCCGCCCTGCCCGAGGAGGTCGCGGGCCCCTACCGTGCCGCCCTCACCAAGCTTCAGGACGCGGCGCCGCCGATGCCCGCCCGCACCGTGCACGCCGTACTGGCCGAGCGCCTCGGCGAGGACTGGCGCGAGTTCTTCACCGAGTTCGACGACCGCCCGGCGGCGGCCGCCTCGATCGGGCAGGTGCACCGGGCCGTGTGGCACGACGGCCGCACGGTCGCGGTGAAGGTCCAGTACCCCGGCGCCGGGGACGCCCTGCTGTCGGACCTCAACCAACTCGGCCGGGTGGCCCGGCTGTTCGGGCCGCTCATTCCCGGCATGGACATCAAGCCGCTGATCTCCGAGCTGCGCGACCGGGTCGCGGAGGAGCTGGACTACGAGCTGGAGGCGCAGGCCCAGCACGCGCACGCGGTCGAGTTCGCCGACGACCCGGACGTGGTGGTGCCCGACGTGGTGCACCGCACGGACCAGGTGCTGGTCACGGAGTGGATGGACGGCGTGCCGCTGGCGGAGGTGATCTCGGAGGGCTCCGCGCAGATGCGCGACCGCGCGGGCCAGTTGCTGGCGCGCTTCCTCTTCGCCGGCCCTGCGCGGACCGGGCTGCTCCACGCCGATCCGCACCCGGGCAACTTCCGGCTGCTGGTCGACGACGGTCCCGCGCGGGGCTGGCGGCTGGGCGTGCTGGACTTCGGCACGGTGGACCGCCTCCCCGAGGGCCTGCCGCTGCCCATAGGGACGGCGCTGCGCCTGGCGCTCGCCGACGACGCGGACTCGGTGCACTCGATGCTCCGCCAGGAGGGCTTCGTCAAGCCGACGGTCGAGCTCGACCCCGACGCCGTGCTGGACTACCTGCGGCCGATCATCGAGCCCGCGGCGGTGGAGGAGTTCACCTTCGCGCGCGGCTGGATGCGTGCGCAGGCGGCGCGGATCGCCGACCCGCGCTCACCCGCGCACCAGCTGGGCAAGCAGCTCAATCTGCCGCCCTCATACCTGCTCATCCACCGGGTGACACTCAGCACCATCGGGGTGCTGTGCCAGCTGGCGGCCACGGTCCGGCTGCGGGACGAGCTGCTCGAATGGCTGCCGGGCTTCTCCGGGGAGGACCTGGCCCCGCTGCCCGAGACCGAGGACGCCTCAGCCTAGGCGCAGCGGGCCCGGCGGGCCCTACCACCAGGAGGAGTCCAGTCGCCCCTCGATGCTGCGGATGTTGGTGCGGGCGCAGTCGTCGCAGAAGTACACGCGGCTGCCGTTCTCGACGGAGCAGGTCCAGGTGAGGGGAAGTTCCTCGGCGACGGCTCCGCACCGGGCGCATGTCGTCGTGGGAGCAGTCCCGACCCGTTCGAATTGAGTCTTCTGGTCCACTTTGTGACGATATCGCGGGGCCGGTCGAAATCGACCGGCCCCGCGGTTGTGTGTCGTTGCCGATGTGTGAGCGCTACTGCATCACGGCCATCGCCAGCGCCCGGCGGGCGCGGAGCGAGGCGCGCTCGGCGCGGCGCTGCAGGCGCCGGGCGTTGAGCACGCGGAGGGCCAGCCGTTCGTGCTCGGCCTCGTAGAGGCGCTCTTGCATATGGGCACGAGCCAGGGCTTCTGGCATGAGTTGCATTTCGAGGTTCCTGTTCTGGCGCTCAGTGGGAGCGTCGGACGGCGGGGCGGGGCGTTCGGTGACGGACGGGTTCATCGGGGCCTGCTTCTTGGGGTCGTGCGTGAGGGGACGGTCGATCGTTCCGACGGCGGGACGCTTCATGCCACAACCGCGTTCTTGCGCGGACGGCCACGGGGACGCTTGCGCGGCACCACGACGCCCTGGACGAAGAGCTCGCCACCCCAGACACCCCAGGGCTCACGGCGGTCCTTCGCACCGGCGAGGCAGGCCTCGCGGACCGGGCAGGTCTGGCAGAGCGACTTGGCGTACTCGACGTCCGCCGGGGACTCGGCGAAGAAGACCTCCGGGTCGTAGGTCCGGCAGGGGACGGGGACGCCGAGGCGGTCGATCTCGTCTTCGAGCTCGGTGAGGGGCAGCAAGGGGACCTCCGGGTCAGGGTCAGGCGGGCGTACGGGGGCGGGTACGGACGGTGCGTGCGGGGTGAGATGCACGATCGCTTCGTTCCTCATCTGTTTGTCGGGGGGTGGGGAAAACAGAAGGGCCGCGGATCCCGGTCTGGGATTCCGCGGCCCTGAAGGCGCCTGCCTGATCGTCGATCAGACTGGATCACTCCAGGGTTCGAGCCCGCGGAAGGCCCACTTCGGGTGCTGCTGCTTCTGGGTTCCGGCACCATTGGTCGCCGCAAAGGCATAGGCCTGAGCCTCAGCCGTCACTGCCACCGCCGGCACCTGCGTCGGTCGCTCGCCGCCGCGCTCCCGAATGGAGAGAACGGTGGTGGGCAGTTCGACGGACAGGTGGCTGGACAGACCGGTGCCACGGAGCGAGACACCAAGAGAGCAGGCGGCGGCGACCGGACGATCGGTCATTTTCGTCATGAAGCTGGTCACTGGTCTCGCCTCCTCTCGGCGTCTCGTTGGGCTGGTCTGGCAAGTGGTGCTGGGTCAGTACATCACGGATTCCACCGCTCCGGGAAGGTCCTTCACAGAGCCGCGTCGTTCGCGCTCACGCAGGCTATGGGGATTTCCTCGGGGCGCGCAAACTATTTTCCGGGCTCTTCTTCGACAACTTCCCCGACGGCCTCCTCGACCGCTCCGCCACCGGCCGCACCACCTGGCTCGCCACCTGTGCACAGGGCGAGGACGTCGGCACCGAACTTGTCCAGTTTGCGGGCTCCGACCCCGGAGATAACGGACAGTTCACCCTCCGTGGTGGGCCGCACCTCGGCGATCGCCAGCAGCGTCTTGTCGGTGAAGACGCAGTAGGCCGGCTGGCCCAGCGCCTTCGCCTGCTCCACACGCCACTCGCGCAGCCGCTCGTACAGCGCCTCGTCCATGTCGGAGGGGCAGTCCTCACAGCGCATCAGCTTGATCTCGCCCGCGTCGGACAGCGTGCGGCCGCACACGCGGCACTGCACCGGCCCGCGCCGCTTCCTGCCGCCCGAGCCGCGCTCCACGCCACCCGTGGCAGCCGATCGGCCGCCCGCCCTGCCCCGGGCCGCCGAGCCCGGCCGCAGCCCGTCCAGGAAGCGCGAGGGCCTCCTGCCGCCGCGTCCGCCCGGCGAGCGGGACAGCGCCCACGACAGCGAGAGGTGGAACCGGGCGCGCGTGACGCCGACGTAGAGCAGCCGGCGCTCCTCCTCGACCTGCTCGTCGGTCTTGGCGTAGGTGATCGGCATCGTGCCCTCGGTCAGGCCGACCAGGAACACCGCGTCCCACTCCAGGCCCTTGGCGGCGTGCAGCGAGGCCAGGGTGACGCCCTCGACGGTCGGGGCGTGCTGGGCTCCGGCGCGTTCGTCGAGCTCGGCGACGAAGTCCGCGAGCGTGGCCTGCGGCCGGGCCCGGTGGAAGTCCTCGGCCAGCCGCACCAGGGCCGCCAGCGACTCCCAGCGGTCACGGACCGCGCCCGATCCGGCCGGGGGTTCGGTGGACCAGCCGCGGGTGCTGAGCACCGCCCGCACGTGTGCGGGCAGATCCGCGTCGTCCAGGTCCGGGTCGGAGCCGCCGCCCGCCCGTGCGGCACCGCGCAGCAGCATCCCGGCCTCGCGGACCTCGGGACGCTCGAAGAAGCGCTCGGCGCCGCGCAGCTGGTACGGCACCCCGGCGTCGGCGAGCGCCTGCTCGTAGACCTCGGACTGCGCGTTCACCCGGTACAGCACGGCGATCTCGCTGGGGCGCACCCCCTCGTCCATCAGCTCGCGGATCCGCCGGGCGGTGCCCTCGGCCTCGGCGGGCTCGTCCGGGTACTCGGTGTAGACCGGCTCGGGGCCGGCCTCGCGCTGCGAGACCAGCTCCAGGCGGTGCTGGGCGGCCTGGCCGCGGGCCTGGGACAGCAGCCCGTTGGCGAGGTGCACCACCTGCGGGGTGGAGCGGTAGTCGCGGACCAGCTTGACCACCGTGGCCTGCGGGTGCCGGCCGCGGAACCCGAGGAGGAACTCCGGGGTGGCGCCGGTGAAGGAGTAGATGGTCTGCGAGGCGTCGCCGACGACGCAGACGCTGTCACGCCCGCCGAGCCACAGGTCCAGCAGGCGCTGCTGCAGCGGACTGACGTCCTGGTACTCGTCGACGACGAAGTGCTGGTACTGGGAGCGGACGGCGTCGGCGACGTCCGGCCGGTCCTCCAGGACGCCCACGGTGAGCAGCAGCACGTCCTCGAAGTCGATGACCCCGCGGTCGCGCTTGAGCTGTTCGTAGGTGGTGTAGATCCGGGCGATCTCGGCGGGGTCGCGGGGCACGTCGCGCGCGGCCTTGGCGGCGGCCGCCGGATAGTCCTCGGGAGCGGTCTGGGTGACCTTGGCCCATTCGATCTCGCCGGTGACGTCGCGCAGTTCGTTGCGGTCCAGCCGGATGCGGGAACGGGCCCCGGCCTCCGCGACGAGCTGGATCTTGCGCTCGGCCAGCCGCGGCATGTCGCCGCCGACGGCCCGCGGCCAGAAGTACTGCAGCTGCCGCAGCGCCGCGGAGTGGAAGGTGCGCGCCTGCACACCGCCCGCGCCGAGCTGCCGCAGCCGCCCCCGCATCTCCCCGGCCGCACGGGCGGTGAAGGTGACGGCGAGCACACTGGACGGCTGCAGTATCCCGGCCCGCACCCCGTACGCGATCCGGTGGGTGATCGCGCGCGTCTTGCCCGTGCCGGCACCGGCCAGCACGCACACCGGGCCGTGCAGGGCGGTGGCGACGGCGCGCTGCTCGGGGTCGAGCCCGGCGAGCACGGCGTCCGCCGAGTCCGGTACGGCGGGGAAGTCCGGGAAGAGCGGGGTGTGGGTTGGTGCAGTCACCCCGCCATGCTGCCAGGTCCCGGGAGACGGCCGGGAAAGTTATCCACAGCTGAGGTGGGATGGTCGTACCGCGAACGATTGCAAGGAATGCCGAGGCGAGGGGTTAGCGTTCTCGGGATCGACGTCATCCCCAGCCCTGAAGGAGCGAACACCGATGTCCGGCACTGTGACGATGTACAGCACCACGTGGTGCGGATACTGCCGCCGCCTGAAGGGCCAGCTGGACCGTGAGGGCATCGCCTTCACGGAGGTCAACATCGAGCACGACCCGGACTCGGCGAAGTTCGTCGAGAGCGTCAACGGCGGCAACCAGCTCGTCCCGACGCTCCTGGTGTCCCCCAAGAGCGGCGCCGAGGCCGTCGCGCTGAGCAACCCCAGCCTGGCCCAGGTCAAGCAGGCCCTCGCGGGCTGAGGACGGTCCGGCCCGGCCGCGCTGCGAGCACGGCCGGGCCGGACGGGGGCCGTCGCCCGTCCTCAGCGGCGGGTCGGCAGCGGCATCCCGTACCAGCGCTCGATCAGGCGCGCCGCGATGGAGATCCCGTAGGGCGGCAGCACCTCCCCGGTCTCCATCGCCTTGCGGTACTCCTCGCGGGAGAACCAGCGCGCCTCGTGCAGTTCCTCGCCGTCCACGGTGATCTCCGCGGACGTGGCGCGCGCCATGAAGCCCAGCATCAGGCTGGAGGGGAACGGCCAGGGCTGGCTGGAGACGTACGACACTTCGCCGACGGTCACGCCGGCCTCCTCGGCGACCTCGCGCACCACGGCCTGCTCGAGGGACTCCCCCGGCTCCACGAAGCCCGCGAGCGTCGAGAAGCGCCCCTCCGGCCAGTGCACCTGTCGGCCCAGCAGCGCCCGGTCCTCCTCGTCGGTGACCAGCATGATCACCGCGGGGTCGGTACGCGGGTAGTGCTCCGCGCCGCAGGCGGGGCAGCGGCGGATGTGGCCCGCGGCCGCCACCACGGTGCGCTCACCGCAGCGCGAGCAGAAGCGGTGCATGCGCTGCCAGTTCTCCAGCGCGACCGCGTGCACCATCAGGCCGGCGTCGCGGTCCGACAGCAGGGCCCCGACCTCCCGGAGCCCGGCCGGGCGGGCCGCCTCGTCCAGCCGTCCGGGCAGCGAGTCCTTCTGCAGCGCGAAGTAGCGGACCCCCTCGTCGTCGACGCCGAGGAAGTAGCGGTGCACCTCGCTCTCCGGCGCCTCGAAGCTCGGCATCATGACCAGCTCGGTGCGGCCGTCCGGGGTGTCCTCGACCAGGACCTGACCCCCGGAGACCACGAACACCTGCGTCCTGGGGTGGCTCCAGGCGGCGGCCAGCCAGGCCTCGTCGAGCCGGTGCTCGGCGGCGCGGTCCACGCCCGACGGGCGGGCGAGGGGCGGTGGGAAGGCCGCCGTGTCGAAGGTGGGGCCGGTTCCGGACGTATCGGACAAGATTCCTGTCAACTCCCCATAGCGCGCGGATGGGTGCGGATGCTCACAGAGTCGTGAACTCGCTCCAGAGGTACGCGGACGTCTCCACGCCCTTGAGCAGAAGGTCCAGTTCCACCTTCTCGTTCACCGAGTGCCAACCGTCGGACGGCACGGAAATTCCCAGGAACAGGACGGGGACATCGAGTACGTCCTGCAGGTCGGCCGCCGGGCCCGAGCCGCCCTCACGGGTGAACAGGACCTCCTTGCCGAAGGCCCGGCCCATCGCCCGGGTCACCGCGCGCAGCGCGGGGTGGTCCAGCGGGGTCAGGCAGGGGCGGGTGGCCCCCCAGAAGGTGATCTCGTGCCGGATCCCGGCCGGGACGCGGGCGGCGACCCAGTCGGCGACCAGCCGCTGCACCCGGTCGGTGTCCTGCCCGGCCACCAGCCGGAAGGACAGCTTCAGCTGCGCCGAGGACGGCACGATCGTCTTGCCGCCGGGGCCCTGGTAGCCGCCGCCGATGCCGTTGACCTCGGCGGTCGGCCGGGCCCAGACCCGCTCCAGGGTGGAGTAGCCGGCCTCGCCGCTCGTCGCGTGCGACTTGGCGGTGCGCAGCCAGCGCTCCTCGTCGAAGGGCAGCCGGGCGAACAGTTCGCGCTCGTGGTCGCCGAGCTCGACGACCCCGTCGTAGAAGCCGGGGATCGCCACCCGGCCGTCCGCGTCGTGCAGCGCCGCGGCGAGCCGGGCCGCCTCGGTCGCCGGGTTGGGGACGGCGCCGCCGAAGGATCCGGAGTGGATGTCCTGGTCGGGGCCGTGGAGGTCGATCTGGCAGTCGGCCAGGCCGCGCATGCCGGTGCACACGGTGGGGGTGTCCTCGTCCCACATGCCGGTGTCCGAGACGATCACGGTGTCGCAGGCCAGCCGCCCGGCGTTGGCGCGCACGAGGTCGGTGAAGTGCGGGGAGCCGGACTCCTCCTCGCCCTCGATCAGCAGCTTCAGATTCACCGCGGGGGCGGTGCGGCCGGTGGCTGCCAGGTGCGCGCGGACGCCGAGTGTGTGGAAGAACACCTGGCCCTTGTCGTCGGCGGCGCCGCGTCCGTACATCCGGCCGTCGCGGATCCTCGGCTCGAAGGGCTCGCTCTCCCAGCCGTCCTCGAGGGCGGCGGGCTGGACGTCGTGGTGGCCGTAGACGAGCACCGTCGGCGCGTCCGCGGCGTCGGAGGGCCACTCGGCGAAGACCGCGGGGGCACCGGGGGTCTCCCACACCTCGGCCACGGGGAAGCCGGTCTCCTTCAGCTTCGCCGCCAGCCACTCTGCGCTGCGCCGTACGTCGGCCGCGCGCTCCGGATCGGCCGAGACCGAGGGGATGCGCAGCCACTCGGCGAGGTCGCCGAGGAAGGTCTCGCGATGGGCTTCGACGTACGTACGGACGACGCTGTCCGGGGTGGTGCTCATGGCCTTGAGCCTAGCGGGCCGCGCCGGGACCCCCGGCGTCGGCACCGGGCGCGGCACCCGGCCCGGACTCCCGTCCCGGTGCCGGCCCGCCCAGCAGAAGGCGTTCCAGCGCGGCCCGGTCGGGCAGCGGTCCCGGCCGGGTCAGCTCCCCTGTCCGCACGTGCAGGAAGGCCGCCGTGACCTGCGACAACGGAACTCCGCGCTGCTCGGCCCAGGCGAGCCGGTAGACGGCCAGCTGCAGCGGGTCGGCGGTGCCGGCCCGCCCGGTCTTCCAGTCGACGATCTCGTAGCCGTCGCCCTCCCGGTACACCGCGTCGATCCGGCCGCGGATCACCCTCCCGGCGAGGCCGAGCTGGAACGGCGCCTCGACGCGGTAGGGGGTGCGCTCGGCGTACGGGGTCCGCAGGAAGGCCTCCTTGAGCGCGGCGAGGTCGCGTTCGTCGGCGATCTCGTCGTCGCCCTCGATGCCGGGCAGCTCCTCGGGCGCGATCAGCGGCAGCTCCTCGAAGCGGGACTCCACCCAGGCGTGGAAGCGGGTGCCGCGCCGGGCCGCGGGCCGCGGCGGACGGGGCATGGGGCGGGCCAGCTCGCGGGCGAAGCCGTCGGGGTCGGCGGCCAGCCGCAGCAGCGCGGAGGCGCTGAGCGTCGTGGGCAGCAGGACGTCGCGGACCGCCGCCCGGGAGCGGAGCAGCTCCTCGGTGAGGGCGTCGAGGTCCCGGTCCCAGGACGCGACGGCGCGGGCCTCCTCGGGGAGCAGGCCCCGCGCTCCGCCGTGCCCGGGCGCGGGTACGGCGGCGGCGGGAACGGGCCCGGACGGGGGGCCGGGCTGATCGGGGATGGCGGGCCGGCCGTCCGACAGGTCCTCCCGGCCGCCGGCGTCGTCCTCTCCGCGGGGGCCTTCGTACGGGTCTTCGTACGGGTCCTCGTACGGGTCGCCGTACACGTCGTACGGCGGCTCCTCCTCGTCCTCGGGGGGCGGCGGCCACTCGGGGTCGGACGGCGCGGCCACCGGGTGCACGGCCGGGGCGTGCAGGTGGGCCAGCACGTTGCGCGCGGCCTCGCGGCGACGGGCCATGGCGGCCTGGTCCAGGGGCAGCGGCCACGGTGTCTCGCCGGTACGGGCCAGCGCCGGGTTGCCGGCGTCGGGCGCGGGCTCCTCGGCCCAGTGCTCGACCTCGCCGTGGCCGGCCTCGCAGTGCGCGCGCAGCGCATCGAGGAAGGCGGACGGGCCGAAGGGCCGCTTCTGGCTGGGGCCCCACCAGTGGCCGGAGCCGAGCAGCAGGGAGCGCGGCCGGGTGAAGGTGACGTAGCCGAGCCGCAGCTCCTCGACCCGGTTGTGCTCGGCCATGGCCGCCTTGAAGCCGGCCAGGCCCGCCCGGGACCACTCCTCGACGTCGGGGAGGGTGGCGGCGTCACCGCGCAGCGCGTGCGGCAGCACCTTGGCGTTGAAGTGCCACAACTCGCGGCCCCGCTCGCTCGGGAAGCCCTTGCGCACCAGGCCCGGGACGGCCACGACGTCCCACTCCAGGCCCTTGGACTTGTGCGCCGTGAGCACCTTCACCGTGTTCTCGCCGCCGGGCAGTGAGCTGTCCAGGCCCTTCTCGTACTGCGCGGCGGTGCGCAGGAAGCCGAGGAAGGCCAGCAGTGTGGCCTCGCCGTCCAGGGAGGCGAAGCCGGCCGCGATGTCCAGGAAGGCGTGCAGGGTCTCCCGGCGGCGGGCGGCCAGCGCGGGGGGGGACGCGGAGAGCTCGACCTCCAGGCCGGTGACGGCGAGCACCCGGTGCAGGACGTCCATGAGCGGGTCGGCGAGGGAGCGGCGCAGCTCGCGTATCTCGGTGGCCAGGCGCGCGAAGCGCACCCGCGCCTCGGCCGAGAAGGGCAGCCGGTCCTCGGGCTCGCCGTCGACGAAGGTCTCCAGGGCGTCGGCGAGCGAGATCACCTCGGCCGGGTCGACGCCCTCCACCGCGGCGGCCAGCCGGTCCGCTGTGTCCCCGCGGCCCGGCACCAGCAGCCGCGCACGCCGCCCGAGCAGGGCCAGGTCGCGCGGCCCGATCCGCCAGCGCGGCCCGGTGAGCAGCCGGACGAGGGCGGCATTGGCCGTGGGGTCCTGCAGCACCTCGCAGACGGCGACGAGGTCGGCGACCTCCGGCAGGTGCAGCAGCCCGGACAGGCCGACCACCTCCACCGGCACGTCGCGGGCGACGAGGGCCGCGTGGATGTCGGCGAAGTGAGCCGCGGCCCGGCACAGCACGGCGATCTCGCCGGGCGCGGTGCCCGTACGGACCAGGTGCGCGATGGAGTCGGCGATCCAGGCGATCTCCTCCGCCTGGGTGGGCAGCAGCGCGCAGCGCACCACGCCGTCCCGTTCGGCGCCGGGCGCGGGCCGCAGGGCCTCGACGCCCTCGTGGCGCTCGCGCAGCTCCACGGCGAGGTCGTTGGCGAGGTCGAGCAGCCGGCCGCCGCTGCGCCGGTTCTCCGACAGGGACTGGCGGCGGGCGGGGGTCCCGTCGGCGTGCGCGAAGTGGAGCGGGAAGTCGTCGAGGTTGGCCACCGAGGCGCCGCGCCAGCCGTAGATGGCCTGGCAGGGGTCGCCGACCGCGGTCACCGGATGGCCCGTGCCGTCGCCGAACAGGGCGGAGAGCAGCAGGCCCTGGGCGACGGAGGTGTCCTGGTACTCGTCGAGCAGCACCACGGCGTACTGCTCGCGCAGGATGCGGCCGACCTCGGGGCGGGTGCGGGCCAGGGTCGCCGACAGGGCGATCTGGTCGCCGAAGTCGAGCAGGTCGCGCTGCTTCTTCTCGGCACGGTACGCGGCGGCGAGCCCCGTCAGGTCGACGCGGGCGCGGGCCGTCTCGGGGAGCCTGCGCAGATCCGCGTTGGTGAGGCGGACGCCGTCGAGGGCGGCGAGCCACTCCCGGTCGTGGGCGAGCAGCCGCTCGGGCGGCACCAGGTGCTCGGCCAGCTCGCCCTCCAGCGACAGCAGGTCGCTGACCAGGCTCGGGATGCCCTTGGTGAGCGCCGGGAAGGGGCCGGGCGCGGCCCGCAGGACGCGCGCCGCGAGCTGGTAGCGCGTCGCGTCGGCGAGCAGCCGCGCGGTCGGTTCCAGCCCGATGCGCAGTCCGTGCTCCTTGAGCAGCTGCCCGGCGAAGGCGTGGTAGGTGGAGATCTGCGGCTCACCCGGCGCGTGGTCGGGGTCCGCCGGGTCAAGATCGCCGACTCCGGCCCGGACGAGGGCCTTGCGCACGCGCTCCGACAGCTCCCCGGCGGCCTTGTTGGTGAACGTCAGGCCCAGCACCTGCTCGGGCGCGACCTGCCCGGTGCCGACCAGCCACACCACGCGGGCCGCCATGACCGTCGTCTTCCCGGAACCCGCGCCGGCCACGATCACCTGAGGGGCGAGCGGCGCGGTGATGCACGCCAGCTGCTCCGGGGTGAACGGGATCCCCAGCAGCTCCTTCAGCTGCTCGGGACCGGTGATGCGGGAGGACACGAAGGGGAGGTTATCGGGCGCCGCCGACAGCGGCCGCCGCCGCCCCGGTAGGCGGGCTGGCACCGGCTCGGGCACATTCCGTCCTACCGATGTAGAACATCGCGTTCTACGCTGGAGGCATGGAGCGCATCCCGGTACGCGAGCTGAACCAGAACACCAGCGCCGTGCTCGCGCGCGTGCAGCACGGCGAAACATTGGAGGTGACCGTGAGCGGAACCCCGGTGGCCCGTCTCGTGCCCATCTCGGGCAGCCAGTCCGTACTGGACCGCATGGTCGCCGAGGGACGCGCCACCCCACCCGCGGCCTCAGGTCCGGTCCCGGCGCCGCCTGTGCTCGGCGATCCGGGGATCGACACGGCGGCCGCGCTCGTCGCCATGCGCGAGGAGGAGCGCTGGTGATCTACCTGGATGCGGCGGCGATCGTGAAGATGGTCCGCCGGGAGCAGGGCACACGGGAGTTGATCGCTTGGCTGAACGACCGCCCTGACGAACCCCTGGTGTCGTCGTCGCTCGTCGAGGTGGAGGTGCCACGTGCCTTGCGCCGGTCGGCCCCGCAGGCACTCGCCGGCGTCCCCGGTGTGATCACCCGGCTCTACCGGTTCGAGATCGACGCGGCCGTCCGTGCCACGGCTTCCGCCTACAGTGATCCGCTGCTCCGCTCGCCCGACTCGATCCACCTCGCGACGGCGCAGCTCCTGGCCGGTCAGGCAGGCGCGGATCCGCTCGTCTTCGTCACGTACGACCAGCGCCTGCTGAAGGCCGCCCAGGACATCGGGCTGCGGGCCGAGGCCCCCGGCTGCTGAGACCCGCGCCTCACTCCACCACGTGCCGCCCCTCCGCGCGGGCGCTGCAGGAGGCGCGGAAGGCGCAGTTCTCGCAGTGCTGGCCGGTGGAGGGGGTGAAGCGTTCGTCGAGGACGCGGGCGGCCGCGCCGGCGAGCAAGGTGTCGGCCCAGTCGCCGCTCAGCGCCTCCTGGTGCTGGACGGTGGGCTGGGTGTCGCCGCCGTCGCGGCGGGCCGCGCCGATGCGGAGCTGGACGAGCTCGGCGCCGCCGGGGGCGGGCCGGGTGCCGTGGAAGAGCTCGTCGACGGCGCCCTCGCGGACGGCCAGCTGGTAGACCGCGAGCTGCGGGTGGCCCTCGACCTCGGCGGCGGTGGGCTTGGCCTTGCCGGTCTTGAAGTCGACGACGTAGGCGTTGCCGTCCGCGTCGGTCTCGACGCGGTCCATGCTGCCGCGGATGCGGACGGCCACGTCCCCCGTCTCCAGGGTGACGTCGAAACCGTGCTCGGAGGCGACGGCCTGGCGGCCGCGTTCCATGACGTGCCAGCGCAGGAAGCGCTCCAGGGCGGCGCGGGCGTTCTCCTTCTCCTGCTGTGACTTCCAGGGCGCGTCGAAGGCCAGCGCGTTCCACACCGAGTCCAGCCGCTCCATGAGCACGTCCAGGTCGGCCGGGGTGCTGCCGGAGGCGACCTCGTCGGCCAGGACGTGCAGGACGTTGCCGAAGCCCTGGGCCGCCGTGGAGGGCGGCTCCGCCTTCACCTCACGGCCGAGGAACCACTGCAGGGCGCAGGTGTTGGCCAGCTGGTCCAGCGCGCTGCCGGAGAGGGTGACCGGCTGGTCGCGGTCGCGCAGCGGCACCTCGGAGCGGGTCTGCTCGTACAGGCCCCACCAGCGTTCGGGATGGGCGGCGGGCACCAGGGGCTGGCCGGCGTCCTCCAGGGCCGCGAGCCGCGCCAGCCGGCGGGCTGCGGCCTCGCGCAGCGCCGGGGAGGCGGCCGGGTCGACGGTCGTGGCGCGCAACTCGGCGACGAGGGCCGCGACGGACAGCGGGCGGCGCGCCCGGTGGGTGACGTCGGCGGGCTCGACACCGAGTTCGGTGAGGAAGCGGGAGGGCTGGTCACCGTCGTCGGCGACGGCCTTCACGGCAGTCACGACGAGCCGCTCGCGGGCCCGCGTGGCCGCGACGTAGAAGAGCCGGCGCTCCTCGGCGAGCAGGGCGCCCGGGGTGAGCGGCTCGGCGAGGCCGTCGCGGCCGATGCGGTCGGCCTCCAGCAGCGAGCCGCGGCGCCGCAGGTCGGGCCAGAGCCCCTCCTGGACGCCCGCGACGACGACGAGCCCCCACTCCAGGCCCTTGGAGCGGTGCGCGGTCATCAGCCGTACGGCGTCGGGGCGTACGGCGCGCCGGGTCAGCACGTCGGCGGCGATGTCCTGGGCGGACAGCTCCTCCAGGAAGTTCAGCGCGCCGCGGCCGCCGGTGCGCTCCTCGGCGCGGGCGGCGGCGTCGAAGAGCACGCACATCGCGTCCAGGTCCCGGTCGGCGTTGCGTCCGGCCGCGCCGCCGCGCGCCGCGGCCCGCTCCAGCCGGCCCGGCCAGGGGGTGCCGTCCCACAACCCCCACAGCGCCTCCTCGGCGGTGCCGCCGCCGGCCAGCAGCTCGCGTCCCTTGCGCAGCAGCCCGCCGAGCCGCTGGGCGCCCCGCGCGTACGAGGGGTCGTGCGCCACCAGCCGCTCGGGCTCCGCCAGCGCCTGCGCGATCAGCTCGTCCGACGGCCGCGGCACGGCGACTCCGGCGGCCCGCTCCTCCTCGCGCAGCGCACGGCCGAGGCGGCGCAGGTCGGCGGCGTCCATGCCGCCGAGCGGCGAGCCCAGCAGGGTGAGGGCGTCCTCGACGCGCAGGCCCGGCTCCGGGGCGTCGGGCAGGGCGGCGTGGGCGCAGACCCGCAGGGCGAGCAGCAGCGGGGCAACGGCGGGCTCGTCGCGCAGCGGGAGGTCGTCGCCGTCGATGTCGACGGGCACGCCGGCGGACGTCAGGGCCCGCCGCAGCACGGGCAGCGAGCGGGAGCCGGCGCGGACCAGGACGGCCATGTCGGACCAGGGGACGCCGTCCTCCAGGTGGGCGCGGCGCAGGATGTCGGCGATGCCGTCGAGTTCGGCGCCGGGCGTGGGGTAGGTGCGGACGGCGACCGAGCCCCCGTCGCGGACCGGCGCGAGCTCGCGGTGGGCGCGGACGGCGGCGGCCGGGAGCCGGGTCAGCGGCATCCGCCGGGTGAGGAGCCGGGTCGCGGCCAGCAGGCCGGCGCCGGAGCGCCGGGACGTGGTGAGGACGCGGACGGCGGCGGGGCGGCCGTCGGCCTGCCGGAAGGCGTCGGGGAAGCCGAGGATGCCGTTCACGTCGGCGCCGCGGAAGGCGTAGATGGACTGGTCGGGGTCGCCGAAGGCCACCAGGTGGCGGCCGCCGCCGGCGAGCGCCCGCAGCAGCCGCACCTGCGCCGGGTCGGTGTCCTGGTACTCGTCGACGTAGACGGCCTCGTAGGCGCCGGCGAGATGGCGGGCCACCTCGGGACGCCCGGCCAGCAGCACCGCGCGGTGCACCAGTTCGGCGTAGTCGACGACGCCCTGGAGGTCGAGGACGTCCAGGTACTCGGCGAGGAAGCCGGCCGCCGCCGACCAGTCGGGGCGGCCGGTGCGCCCGGCGAACGCCGCCAGGGCGCGCGGGCCGAGGCCCAGCTCGCGGGTGCGGGCCAGCACCGCCCGCACCTCGTCCGCGAAGCCGCGGGTGGTCAGCGCCGCGCGCAGCTCGTCCGGCCAGCGCACCCCGGTCCGTCCCCGCCGTTCCAGTTCGGCCTCGCCCGCCAGGAGCTCGCGCACCGCCAGGTCCTGCTCGGGGCCGGACATCAGCCGCAGCGGGTCGGCGAACAGCTCGGGGTCCTGGTGGGCGCGGACCAGGGCGTAGCAGAACGAGTGGAAGGTGGTGGCCTGCGGTGCGGCCGCGCCGCCCATCCGGCCGGCCATGCGGTCCCGCAGTTCACCCGCGGCCTTGCGGCTGAAGGTGAGGACGAGGATCCGTTCCGGGTCGGTGCCGCGCCGCACGCGTTCGGCGACCGCCTCGACCAGGGTGGTGGTCTTGCCGGTGCCCGGTCCGGCGAGGACGAGGAGCGGACCGCCGGAGTGCTCAACCACCGCGCGCTGTGCGGCGTCCAGTTCAGGGGGCGTCACCGGTTCCGGAGCGGTCCGTAGCAGCCGGTAGCCGCCGGAAGGCCCGACCGTCCCCCCGGAGCGCCGTGCGGCGGCGTCCGTCTGGTGTGCGGAGGAGGAGGTCACGTGGTTCGCCGGTTCCGTGTGCGTGCGGGTGCTTGTGCGGTGGCCTGTGCCGCCGGTGGCCGGGGGAGTCCGGGTGCCGACGGTACGCCACCGGTCACCGGGGCCGCCGCGCGTCCCGCCCTTCCCGTACGGATGCGGGAGCGGCCGGACGCGGGCCGCCGTACTCCGTCCGGACGGCCGATCGCATCAACCGGTCCCGGATGGCGGAAGCTGGATGGTGTGAGCGTCCGGTCGTCAGTCGTCCCCGCCGGGGCGGGGCACGGGGTCCGTGCCGTCCCAGCGGGCCCCGCGCATGTCGAGACGGGGTATGTGGCCCTTCGCCGCCCGCGGGGCCGGGCGCAGGGGGGTGCCCTCGGCGCGGTAGTGCTCCAGGGCGCGCAGCTCGTGGCCCGGCAGCAGCCCGCCGTCCGCGCGCACCACGCGCCACCACGGCACGGCCCCGCCGTACAGCGCCATGACGTGGCCCACCTGCCGGGGCCCGCCCTCCCCCAGCCACTCGGCGACGTCGCCGTACGTCATGACCCGTCCGGGCGGGATCCGCTCGGCGACGTCCAGCACGCGCTCCGCGTACGCGGGGAGCTCCGGGACGTCGTCCGGAACGTCGTCCGGGTCGTGCGCGGTGTCCTTGCTCATCCGTCACATGGTGCCCCACGGCACCGACAGTGGCGGGCACAGGGAGCGCGCGCGGGGGCGCCCGGGACGGCGAATTGCCCCCTCCTGCGCCCATGCGCGGGCTGCTCGTGCCACCATCATCCGGGCGGTGACTGGTGATACGAGATCAAAAAGAGACAGCCGGAGAGCACGACGTGAGCGGGAACGGAGCCGCTCACGCGGTCCCCGCTGCCTCCGAGGGCCCGGAGGACGCCGCTGCCGCGGCCCCGCACGCGGGCGCCGGGCAGGCCGTGTCCGCGTCCGGTGACGCCCCGCGCGAGGAGAGCCGCGGCGCGTCCGCGGCCCCGGCCGGGGAGCCGGCGGCGACGCCCGCGCGGCCCGGGGACGACACCCCTGACGGACCGGGCGCCACCGGAACCCCTGAGGGCGACCCCACCGGCCGCACCGGGGAGCCGGGCACCACCGGCGCCTCCGAAGGCTCCGAAGGCACCGAAGGCACCGACTCCGGGGAGCCCGTCGCCGGCACCTCCCCGCACACCGACCCGGTGGCTCGGGACGAACCGCTGCTCCCAGCGCGCGTGCACCGGCCCGTCGATCTCGTGCGCTTCCTCTTCGGGCTGCTCGGCATCGCGATCGTGCTGATGATCGCGGGCTTCGCGCACGCGACGACCTCCGGCGTGGAGCAGGACATCGCCGAGGGCGCGACGCACGCCCCCGAGCCGCTGATCACGATCGCCGGGTTGCTGGCGACCGTGGCGGTGCTGATCGTGCCCGTGGCCTTCGCCGTGGAGCGGCTGATCAAGCGCGACGGGCTGCGCATCGCGGACGGCGTGCTGGCCGCGGTCCTGGCCCACGGGGTGTCGCTCGCGACCGACCTGTGGGTGTCGGACGCGGCGCCGGTGGCGATCCGGGACGCGCTGACCCGGGACGCGCCCGGCGGCGGGATCACCGACCCCGTCCACGGCTATCTGGCCCCGGTGATCGCCTACATGACCGCGGTCGGCATGGCCCGGCGCCCGCGCTGGCGGGTGGCGCTGTGGTTCGTGCTGGTCGTGGACTCCTTCGCGGTGCTGGTGGGCGGCTACACCACACCGTTCTCGATCATCGTCACCGTGCTCATCGGCTGGACCGTGGCCTACGGCACCCTCTACGGGGTCGGCTCGCCGAACGTCCGCCCGACCGGCCAGAACCTGCTCGCGGGCCTGCGCCGGGTGGGCTTCGCCCCGCTGACCGCGGTCCGCGCCGAGGACGAGTTCCCCGACGCGCCCGACTCCGACCGCGGCCGCCGCTACCTGGTGACCCTGGAGGACGGCCCGCTGCTCGACGTCACGGTGGTGGACCGCGAGCAGCAGGCCCACGGCTTCTTCTACCGGATGTGGCGCCGGCTCCAGCTGCGCGGGATCACCCAGCGGCGCAGCCTGCAGTCGCTGCGCCAGGCGCTGGAGCAGGAGGCGCTGCTCGCCTACGCGGCCATCGCCGCCGGCGCCAAGGCCCCGCGGCTGATCGCCACCTCCGAGCTGGGTCCGGACGCCGTGATGCTGGTCTACGAGCACATGGGCGGACGCTCGCTGGACGCGCTGCCGGACGAGGAGATCACCGACGAGGTCCTGCACGGCGCCTGGGAGCAGGTGCGGGCGCTGCAGTCGCGGCGGATCGCGCACCGCAGGCTGGTCGGCGAGGCCCTGAAGATGGATCGTTCCGGCGGGGTCTTCCTGACCGACCTGCGCGGCGGGGAGATCGCCGCGGGCGACATCGTGCTGCGCATGGACGTGGCGCAGCTGCTCACCACCCTGGCGCTGCGCGTCGGCCCGGAGCGGTCGGTGGCCTCGGCCGTCGCCGTACTGGGCCCGGACGCCGTCGCCGACTCCCTGCCGCTGCTGCAGCCGATCGCGCTGAGCCGCACCACCCGGGCCACGCTGAAGCAGCTGGCCAGGGAGCGGGCGCAGCGCGAGCGCGACGCCGTGCTGGCCGCGTCCCGGGCCCGGCGGGCGGACGGGGAAGCCGGGGAGACCGACGCCAAGGACGCGGGCAAGGAGACCAAGGCCGAGCGGCGGGCCGAGAAGAAGGCGATAGAGGACGCGCTGGAGGGGGTCCGCGAGGAGGACCTGCTCACCCGGATCCGCCACCAGGTGCTGCTCATCCGTCCGCAGGCCCCGGTCGAGCCGGTGCGGCTGGAACGGGTGCGGCCGCGCACGCTGATCAGCATCATCGCGGGCGCCTTCGCCGCGTACTTCCTGCTCTCCCAGATCAGCAGCATCGACCCGGCGACGCTGCTGGGCGAGGCGAACTGGATCTGGGTGATCGTGGCCGTGCTGGCCTCCGCGCTCAGCTACGTCGCGGCGGCGATGGCGCTGTCCGGATTCGTGCCGGAGAAGCTGTCCTTCCTCCGCACCACGCTGGCGCAGATCGCCGGCTCCTTCGTGAAGCTGGTGGCCCCGGCCGCCATCGGCGGGGTCGCGCTCAACACGCGCTACCTGCAGAAGTCGGGCGTGCGCCCCGGCCTCGCGGTGGCGAGCGTGGGCGCCTCGCAGCTGGTCGGCCTCGGCTCGCACATCAGCCTGCTGCTGGTGTTCGGCTACATCACCGGCACCGAGAAGACGCCCACGCTGTCGCCGTCCCGGACGGTGATGGCCGGGCTGCTGACGGCCGGCGTGCTCTTCCTGGTCGTCACCGCCGTCCCGCCGCTGCGGCGCTTCGTCTCCACCCGGGTGCGGGCGCTGTTCGCCGGGGTGGTGCCGCGCATGCTGGACGTGCTGCAGCAGCCGATGAAGCTCACCACGGGCATCGGCGGCACGCTGCTGCTGACCCTCGCCTTCGTGCTGTGCCTGGACGCGAGCATCCGCACCTTCCACGGCGAGGTGAACTTCGCGGCGATCGCGGTGGTCTTCCTGGCGGGCAACGCCCTGGGCTCCGCCGCCCCGACCCCGGGCGGCCTGGGCGCGGTCGAGGGCGCGCTGATCGCCGGTCTGACCACCATCGGCCACCTGGACTCGGCGACGGCCACCTCCGCGGTGCTGCTGTTCCGGGTGCTGACCTTCTGGCTGCCGGTGCTGCCCGGCTGGCTGGCGTTCACCACACTCACCAGGCGGCAGGCGTTGTGACGCGGGCCCACTGACAGCAGATGTCAGTGGGCCGCCCCTACGGTGCCCGGTCATGGAGACCACGCACATCGTCGAACTGCGGCAGTACACCCTGCGCCCCGGCGCGAGGGACACCCTGACCGAGCTGTTCGAGCGCGAGTTCGTCACCGGCCAGGAGGCCGCCGGGATCCGGGTCGGCGGCCGTTTCGCCGATCTGGACGACCCGGACCGCTTCGTGTGGATGCGCGGCTTCCCCGGCATGCCCGCCCGGCTCCGCTCGCTGCGGGCCTTCTACGGCGGCCCTGTGTGGCGGGCGCACCGGGACGCCGCCAACGCCACCATGACCGACTCGGACGACGTCCTGCTGCTGCGCGGCCCCGGCTACCGCGTGCCGCCGGACGCGGGTCAGGTCGTCGTGACCGTCTGCCACCCCGCCGACCCCGCGGTCTTCGCCGAGGCCCTCGCGCGGCCCGGCGGGCTGCCGGCGGACGCCGCGGTGCACCGCAGCGAGCACGCGCCGAACGACTTCCCGGCGCTGCCGGTGCGTACCGGTGAGGACGTCGTCCTCTGGTTCACCGCCTTCGCCGACGCCGGGGAGCGGCCCGGACGGCCCGAGCTGCCCGCCGCGGTGGCGCGGCTCCCGCTGCTGCGGCCCCCGCGGCGGCTGCGGCTGGCGCCGGTACGCGTACCGGGGACCGGGGGCCCTGGGACTCAGCGCAGGATGTCGCCGAGGTCGTAGCCGACGGGTTCCTCCACCTGCGCGTAGGTGCAGCCGGCCGGGTCGCGGTCGGGGCGCCAGCGGCGGAACTGGGCGGTGTGCCGGAAGCGGTCGGCCTGCATGTGGTCGTAGGCCACCTCCAGGACGCGCTCGGGCCGCAGCGGGATCCAGGAGAGGTCCTTCCCCGCGCTCCAGCGGCTCTGGGCCCCGGGCATGCGGCCGCCGGGATCCGCCTCGGCCCAGTCGGCCCAGGGGTGGCCCTCGGCGGACTCCATGCGCAGCGGCTCCAGTTCGGCGACGAGTTCCTCGCGGCGCCGCATGGGGAAGGAGGCGCAGACGCCGACGTGCTGGAGCCGGCCGGCGGCGTCGTGCAGGCCGAGCAGGAGGGAGCCGATGACAGGACCGGACTTGTGCCAGCGGAAGCCGGCGAGCACGCAGTCGGCGGTGCGCTCGTGCTTCACCTTGATCATCACGCGTTCGTCGGGGCGGTAGCCGACGTCGGTGGGCTTGGCGACGACGCCGTCCAGCCCGGCGCCCTCGTACTGGTCGAACCACCGCCGCGCGAGCTCGATGTCGGTGGTGGCGGGAGCGACGTGGACCGGCGCCCGTGCCGGGCCGAGCGCGTCGACGAGGGCCTGGCGGCGCCAGGTCTGCGGATCGGCCATCAGGGAGCGGCCGCCGAGCGCCAGCAGGTCGAAGGCGACGAGGGAGGCGGGGGTGCGTTCGGCGAGCTGGCGCACCCGGGAGTCGGCGGGGTGGATGCGCTCCAGCAGCGCGTCGAAGTCCAGCCGGCCCTCGCGGGCGATGACGATCTCCCCGTCGACGACGACGCGCGGCGGGAGTTCGGCGCGGACCGCCTCGACGACCTCCGGGAAGTAGCGGGTCAGGGGCTTGCCGGTGCGGCTGCCGATCTCGACCTCGTCGCCGTCCCGGAAGACGATGGCGCGGAAGCCGTCCCATTTGCCCTCGTACAGCATGCCGGGCGGGATCGCGGCGGCGGACTTGGCGAGCATCGGCTTCACGGGCGGCATCACCGGGAGGTCCATGCCGCGATTCTCCGCCCGACAGGCGCCGCCCGCCCGTCGGGCCTACCGTGTCGGGGACGGGAGAGGCGGTGACGGGAGAGGCGGTGACGGCATGGCGGAGGCGGTCGAGCTGACCGTCGGCGAGCGGACGGTCCGGATCTCGAACCCGGGGAAGGTGTACTTCCCCGAACCGGGCTTCACCAAGCTGGACGTGGCCCGCTACTACCTCGCGGTCGGCGACGGCGTCCTGCGGGCGCTGCGCGACCGGCCGACGACGATGGAGCGTTACCCGGACGGGGTCGAGGGCGAGTCGTTCTTCCAGAAGCGCGCGCCGAAGAACACCCCGGACTGGATCCCCACTGGCCGCATCCGCTTCCCCTCGGGCCGCCACGCCGACGAGATCTGCCCGACCGAGACGGCCGCGGTCGTCTGGGGCGCCAACCTCGGCTGCCTCACCTTCCACCCCTGGCCGGTCCGGCGCGGCGACCTCGACCACCCGGACGAGCTGCGCATCGACCTCGACCCCCAGCCCGGCACCGACTTCTCCGACGCGGTGCGCGTCGCCGTCGAACTGCGCGGGCTGCTCGAGGAACTGGGCCTGCGCGGCTGGCCCAAGACCTCGGGCGGGCGGGGCCTGCACGTCTTCGTCCCCATCGAGCCGCAGTGGACGTTCACCGACGTGCGGCGGGCCGCCATCGCCATCGCCCGCGAGATGGAGCGGCGGATGCCGGACCAGGTCACCAGCGCGTGGTGGAAGGAGGAGCGCGGCGAGAAGATCTTCGTCGACTACAACCAGACCGCGCGCGACCGCACCATCGCCTCCGCCTACTCCGTACGGCCCAGGCCGTACGCCCCGGTCTCCGCGCCGCTGCGCTGGGAGGAGGTCCCGCAGGTGCACCCGCGGGACTTCGACCTGGTCACGATGCCCGCGCGGTACGCGGAGCTGGGCGACGTGCACACCGGCATGGAGGAGCACGCCGACCGGCTGGACGCCGTCCTGGAGCTGGCCGAACGCGACGAACACGACCACGGGCTGGGCGACATGCCGTATCCGCCGGACCACCCCAAGATGCCCGGGGAGCCGCCGCGGGTGCAGCCGAGCCGGGCCAGGCCCAAGCCGGACCCCCCCGGGAGCGAGGACTGACGGCGCGGCACGGCCTCTTCCCACCGCGACCGCACTGACGCATCATCAGGCGCATGCCCGCGCCTCGACCCGTGCCCCTGGACGAGTACCCGGTCCATCAGATCGCCCGATCCATGCGCCATGTCGCGACCGGTGACCGCAACGCCCACGACCGCTCGATCTTCCACTTCTTCGACCGCCCGCGGGGTTTCCACCGGCTGTGGATACCGATCCGGTTCGACGACCGCTTCGTCATGGTGATCGCCCAGGAGGACGCCGACGGCTACCGCTCCCTGGACGAGGCCCCGCAGATCACCGAGCACGGCCCGGACCGGCGATTGGGCCGGGCCTCGGTCGACATCACCTACCGGGAGGGCACCCGGGTGCCGGTCTCGGCCGTCGTCCACCTCGACGGCGGGAACATCGAGGCCGAGGTGATGGTCTCCAGCCCGCTCGCCGTCGGCGCCGGCTACTCGCCCGCCCGCGACTGGCGGCACGGCGAGTGGAAGGGCCGCGGCTGGCTCGACCGCCGTGCGTATGACCTGACGGATCCGGCGGTCACCGCGCCCGCCGCGTACGGAGTCACCGACCACGCCGCGCGTTTCGCCTGGGACGGCCGGGTCGGCTACGGCATCTTTGAGCTCGGCAGCTTCGGCCGCCACACCCCCAGCGGCTTCACCGGTCAGGAGGCCATGTGACAACGGTGCGCACCACCACCCGCGATCCCCGACTGCTGCGCAGCCGCCTCGACGAGTGGCTGGCGGCGAAGCACCCCGGCGCCCACAGCCGCGGCGTGCACCTGCCCGCCGCCAACGGCCTGTCCGGCGAGACCGTCCTGTTCGACCTGGCCGTCCCCCACCCGGAGGGCACCGCGCGCCAGCGCATCCGCCCCTGCGTGCTGCGGCTGGCCGGCGACCCGGACGCCTACGCCGTCCTCCCCACGTACGACATGGCCGAGCAGTACCGCGTCATCCGCACGGTCGCCGCCCGCACCCGCGTCCCCGTGCCCGAACTGCTGTGGCTGGAACCCGACCCGGGGCCGCTCGGGGCGCCGTTCTTCGTCATGGAGCGCGTCCCCGGGCGCGTCCCGCCGGACGTCCCGCCCTACACCTACGGGGGCAACTGGCTCTTCGACGCCTCCGAGGAGGACCGGGCCCGACTGGAGCGCTCGACGGTGCGGGTCCTCGCCGAACTCCACACCGTCCGCGGCGAGGGGACGCTGCGCGCCCACGTCGACGCCCAACGCGCCTACTACGAATGGGTCGTCGACGGACCGGCCCGCTCCCCCCTGATCGAGCGGGCCTTCGCCTGGCTGGAGAAGCACTGGCCGGCGGACCCCGGGCCGTCCGTGCTCAGCTGGGGCGACGCCCGGATCGGCAACATCGTCTACGACGCGGACTTCTCGCCGGTCGCCGTGCTCGACTGGGAGACGGCCTCCTCCGGCCCCCGCGAACTCGACCTCGCCTGGCTGGTGTACCTGCACCGCTTCTTCCAGGACCTCACCGTCACCGCCGGATTCCCCGGCATGCCGGACTTCCTCGACCGCGACCGCATCGCCGCGACCTACGCGGAACTCACCGGGCACACCCCGCGCGACCTGGACTTCCACCTCCTGTACGCCGCGCTGCGGCACGCGGTCGTGATGCTGCGGATCGGTCACCGCCAGGTCCACTTCGGCGAGCGCGAGATGCCGGCCGACCCCGACGCGCTGATCCTGCACCGGGACACGCTGGAGGCGATGCTGGAGGGCCGCCACCGCTGACCCCACGACCGGCCCGGAACCTCACGATCCGTGACCAAGGGGTCGCCCGGGGCGCCCGCAGCGGCGCTCACGGCGGCCCCGCGGCCTGTTCCGGCGCCGCCCGTCGGGCCCGGGCGGGCCACGAACTGCGGCCGGACCTCATCCGTGCCACCCTGACGGGGGAACGGGATGTTGTTATTCACCCGTTTGTCATGTCGTGCACCGCCGTGTCCCGGTACGGGCTGCGACCCTCGGTCGGGAGGGGCTCGCGCCGTCGTGAGGAGTACGCATGCACCAACACCTCGCCCGCACCGTCACGGCCGCCGTCCTCCTCGGAGCCTCCGCGTTCGTCACCATGCCGGCCCAGGCCGCGCCCGCGGACCCCTCCTCCCCCACGGTCTTCGCCCACCGCGGCGCCTCCACCGAGGCCCCCGAGAACACCCTGGCGGCCGTGCGCCGGGCCCACGAGCAGCACATCAAGTGGATCGAGAACGACGTCCAGCGCACCAAGGACGGGGCCCTGGTCGTGATCCACGACACGACGCTGAGCCGTACCACCGACGTCGAGCAGGTGTTCCCCGACCGCTCCCCCTGGCGCGTCGCCGACTTCACCCTCGCCGAGATCCGCCGGCTCGACGCCGGCAGCTGGTTCGCCCCCCGCTTCCGCGGCGAGCGCGTCCCGACGCTGCAGGAGTACCTGACCCTCCTCGACCGCGACCAGCAGGGCCTGCTGCTGGAACTCAAGCAGCCCGAGCTCTACCCGGGCGTCGAGAAGCAGACCGTCGACGCACTGGAGAAGGCCGGCTGGCTCGACCAGGCCCACCTCAACGGCCGACTGGTCATCCAGAGCTTCAGCGCCGACGCCCTGCGCCGCACCCACGCACTGCGCCCGGCCGTCGTGACCGGGTTCCTGGGCAGCCCGCCGGTCTCCCGTCTGAAGGAGTACGCGGCATTCGCCGACCAGATCAACCCGGACGAGAAGGACGTCACCTACGCGTACGTGCGGGCCGTCCACAGCGTCGACGGCCCCGACGGCAAGCCGCTGCGCGTGAACGCGTGGACGGTCGACGACCTCACCACCGCCGTCCGCATGGCGGCCCTCGGCGCCGACGGCATCATCACCAACCGCCCGGACGTCATCCGCAACGGCGTGCAGTGAACGGGACGGGAGAGTGCGGGGCCCGTTGAACCGCCCGGCCCGCGGCGACGTACCAGTCACCGTGGGTGGCACTGGGTCGCCGACACCGCAGAAAGGGCCCGACGATCCCCGTGGATGCGAGCCGTCCCGCCGGCAACACCCGTGAAGGCCACGCCCGGCCCGAGGTGCCGGGCCTGGAGGGACTGCGCGGCCTGGCCGCCCTGTACGTCCTGCTGTTCCACTGCTGGCTCTACACGTTCCCCGGGTATCCGGACAGTTCGGCGCCCTGGTGGCTGGACGGGCTCATCTACGGCCGCCTCGCCGTCGTCTTCTTCCTGGTGCTGTCCGGGTTCTCCCTGGCCATCTCCCCGGCGCGCGAGGGCTGGCGGCTGGGCGGGGCCGCCCGGTTCCTGCGCCGCCGGGCCTGGCGCATCCTTCCCCCGTACTGGGCGGCGCTCGCGATGAGCCTGGTCATCGCCTGGTTCGTGGTGCCGGCCTCGCACTTCGGGCCGCCGACCGGCGCGACGGTCCTGGTGTACGGCCTCGTCGCCCAGGACGTGTTCACCGCGCCGACGCCGAACGGCACGTTCTGGTCGATCGCCGTGGAGGCGGAGCTCTACCTGCTCTTCCCGCTGCTCCTGCTGGTGCGGCGGCGGTTGGGCGCGGTGGTGCTGGTCGCGGGCGTGACGCTCCCGGTCGTCGCCCGCGGCCTGATGGCGCCGGGCGCGTCCCCGGTGGAGGGGAACAACTGGCTCACCCCGCATCTGGCCCCGGTGTTCGTCGCCGGACTCGTGGGCGCGGGGATCGTCGCCGCCCCGGCCCGGGTCCGGCGCCTGCCGTGGCACTGGTTCGCCGTGGCGGCCGCCGCGCCGGTCGCGGCCTTCGTCGCCGCCAAGGGCCCGGTCTGGACGGTGGACCACTACTTCTGGGTGGACCTCGCCGTCGCGCCCGCCATGACGATGCTGATCGCCGCGGTCGCCACGGGCCGCCCGTCCCTTCTGCTGCGACTGCTGACCGCGCGTCCCGTCCGGGCGCTGGGCAACGTGTCGTACAGCCTCTATCTGATCCATCTGCCGGTCGTCATGGCCGTCGTCCGGCGGGTCGCCCCGCGGTTCGTCGCCCCCGGGCTTCCCACGTTCTGGTTCACGCTCCTGGTGGCGTTGCCCGTCTCGCTGCTGGGGGCGTGGCTGTTCGCCCGGGTCTTCGAGCTGCCCTTCAAACGGCACCGCTCCTGGAAGTCCCTTCCGGTGGCGCGCCGTTGCGTCGCCGGCGCCCCGGCACGGCGTGAACCGGCCGGGGCCACGACGGCAGGTCCGTGACGTACGGCCCACGGGAACGGCGAAGGCCCACGGCGTCCGAACCGGTCGGACGCCGTGGGCCCTCGTTCTCCGTCGGTCAGTAGACCGGCTTGTCCGGCTCGATCGTGTTGACCCAGCCGATGACGCCGCCGCCGACGTGGACCGCGTCGGCGAAGCCCGCGGACTTCAGCACGGCGAGGACCTCGGCGGAGCGGACACCGGTCTTGCAGTGCAGGACGATCTTCTTGTCCTGCGGGAGGTCCTGCAGGGCGCTGCCCATGAGGAACTCGTTCTTGGGGATCAGACGGGCGCCCGGGATGGAGACGATCTCGTACTCGTTGGGCTCGCGGACGTCGATGATGTCGATGTTCTCGCCGTCCTCGATCCACTCCTTGAGCTGCTTCGGAGTGATCGTCGACCCCATCGCCGCCTCCTGCGCCTCCTCGGAGACGACACCGCAGAAGGCCTCGTAGTCGATGAGCTCGGTGACGGTCGGGTTCTCGCCGCAGACCGCGCAGTCCGGGTCCTTGCGGACCTTGACCTGGCGGTACTGCATCTCCAGGGCGTCGTAGATCATCAGCCGGCCGACCAGCGGCTCGCCGGTGCCGGTGAGGACCTTGATCGCCTCGGTGACCTGGATGGAGCCGATGGACGCGCACAGCACGCCCAGGACGCCGCCCTCGGCGCAGGAGGGGACCATGCCCGGCGGCGGGGGCTCGGGGTAGAGGCAGCGGTAGCAGGGACCGTGCTCGGACCAGAAGACGGACGCCTGGCCGTCGAAGCGGTAGATCGAGCCCCAGACGTACGGCTTGTTGAGCAGCACGCACGCGTCGTTGACCAGGTAGCGGGTCGCGAAGTTGTCCGTGCCGTCGACGATCAGGTCGTACTGGCTGAAGATGTCCATCACGTTGTCGGCCTCGAGCCGCTCCTCGTGAAGGACCACGTCGACGTAGGGGTTGATGCCCTTGACGCTGTCGCGGGCGGACTCCGCCTTGGAGCGGCCGATGTCCGCCTGGCTGTGGATGATCTGGCGCTGCAGGTTGGACTCGTCGACCTCGTCGAACTCCACGATGCCGAGCGTGCCCACACCGGCGGCGGCCAGGTACATCAGGGCGGGTGATCCGAGACCGCCGGCGCCCACACAGAGCACCTTCGCGTTCTTCAGCCGCTTCTGCCCGTCCATCCCCACATCGGGGATGATCAGGTGGCGGGAGTACCTGCGGACCTCGTCGACGGTGAGCTCGGCGGCCGGCTCGACCAGGGGTGGCAGCGACACGGGGACTCCGTTTGTCGATCGATCACTACGGATGTTCTTCCCGTAACACTGCCACGCCCTTCTTCATTCCGAGACTGCCGTTCCGAAGGCCGAGACGGATTCCGGTCACATGCTGGGCGGCGGCTGGCGGCGCAGCATGCGCGAGGCCTCGTCCCAGTAACCCGGCAGGCCGTCCCAGGCCGCGTGGTCGGTGCGGTCGGTGAAGTAGACCGTCGCCGCGCCCTGCCAGCGGGCGATCCGCATGGCGTTCTCCAGGTGGGGTGCGGGGACGCCGTGCACGAGGTGGCAGAAGCGCTCCGGCGGGTACGCGGCCGTCCATTCCGGGGCCTCCGACCAGCGGTACTGGGTCCACGGCCCGGCGAAGGTCACCAGTTGGTCGGCCGCCTCGGCGTAGCCCTGGTACGGATGGCAGCCGTGGCCCAGCACGACGTGGCCGGTGCTGCCGCCCTCCACGCTCAGCAGCGCGCGCACGGTGGTGATCACACGCCGGCAGTCCGAGAGCTCCGAACTCGTGGTCGGGGCGCGGTCGAGGTAGAAACCGTCGACCCGGTACCAGTCGAGGAAGCGGTGCGCGTCGGCGACCAGCTGGCCGAAGGGGCGCGCCCCGTGCCGGGTGTCCAGGTAGCCGAGCACGGGCACCGCCGCGTCGCGCAGCCGGGCGCACGCCTCGGTGTAGAGCGGGTCGATCCGGGCGCCGGGGCCGCGCGCCACGTTGAGCACCACCCAGTGCATCGGGGCCTCCGGGCGGGCCAGTTCGGCCCATTCGCCCGGGGCGACCAGCGGGTGCGCGTACGCCGGGACCCCGAAGCCCAGTCCCTCACAGCGGTCGACCGGCCTGCGCAGGCCGCTCGGGTTCACACGCGGCATGCCGCCTCCATCCAGACGTCGGCGAGGGATTCCTCGAGGGCGATGCGCGGGCGCCACCCGAGGCGGTCGCGGGCGGTGCGGATGTCGGCCTGCTGCCAGACGCCGCAGCCGTCCGGGTAGTGGGGGTGGCCGCTGCCGTTCGCCGTCAGGTGCGGGTCCTCCACCTCGTGGAGGGCGCCCGTATAGCCCGCGGCGTTGGCCAGGGCCGCGGCGACCTCGCGCAGCGGTACGGCGCGGCCCGTGCCGATGTTGACCAGCCCCTGCGCGGCGGAGAGCGAGGCCGCGTGCACGGCGCGGGCCACGTCGCGCACGTCCACGAAGTCCCGCTGCACGCCGAGGCCGGTCAGCTTCAGGTCGCCGTCACCGGTCTGCATCGCCCGGCGCATCGCCTCCGCGAGCCGCCCGATCGGCGAGGCGGTGGACGTCCCCGGCCCGACCGGGGTGAAGACCCTCAGCACGACGGCGTCGAGTCCCGAGCCGAGGACGAGTTCCGTCCCGGCCAGCTTGCTGACCCCGTACGGGCCGCCCGGCCGTGGCACCGCGTCCTCGGCCGTCGAGGAGCCGGCGGGCGAGGGCCCGTACTCCGCGGCGCAGCCCACCTGGACCAGCCGGGCCGAGGTGGCGCTGCGGCGCATCGCCTCGCACACGGAGGCGACGGCGATCGTGTTGTGCCGGGTGAGTTCGCGCGCCCCGCCGCGTGTGGCGCCCGCGCAGTTGACGACCACCCCGGGGTGGACGGCGTCCATGAAGCGCGCCAGCGCGCCGGGGCTGCCGGACGACAGGTCGAAGCGCACGTCGGCGTCGTCGCTGCGGCCGAGCGCGGTCAGCTGCACGGCGGGGTCGGCCAGCAGTCGCTCGGCCACGTGGCGGCCGACGAATCCGTTGGCGCCCAGGAGGAGGACTCTCATAGCGAGCGCCTCCGCTGCGCGTGCCGTGGCCTGGGGTGCGGGTGGGTCATCGTGGGTGGCTCCTTGGCTTCTTCTTCGGAACTGTGGGGTGTGCCGGGCCGATCCGGCCGCCGCCGCCCGCTCATCGCGGCGCCGCCGCGGCCGTGTACGCCGAGGCGCGCGAGAGCGTGGTCAGGGCATGGGCCGCCAGCGCCAGGGCGGCGGCCCCGCAGGCCAGGGCGGGTACGGCGCCCGGCGGAAGGGGGAACCGGTCCAGCAGGGCGGCGGCGAGGGCCACGGCCTCGGCGGCGCAGGCGAGCCCGGTGCCGATGGCGGCGGGGTCCGGGTGGCCGTGCACCGCGAGCAGCCGGGCGGTGAACAGCAGCAGGGCGAGCGCGGCGGGACCGGCCAGCGCGGCGGGGGTGAGCGGGGCCCCGGTCAGGGCGCGGGCGGCGCACAGCAGGACGAGCGCACAGGCGAGGAAGAGCGCGAGCGTGCCCGCCAGCAGCGGCCGTACGGCGCCGCCGAACTCCTCCAGGGTGCGGCTGCGCAGCAGATGGGCCCGGGAACGCACCGCGAAGCGGTGGGCGCACCAGGCGGCGGGCGCGAGGGAGAGCGCCAGCGCGGTCAGCTCGGCGGCGTCCGCCGCGGGCAGCGCGCCCCCGGCGAGACCGTCGACGGCGCGCGGCCCGTACAGCCCGAAGACCACCAGCCAGCAGCTCCACACCGCGCCGCCCGGACCCGTGCCGTAGGGCGCTCTCAGCGGTCCGCGGCGCAGCGCGGCGAGGAGCGAGAGCAGCAGCAGCGGCACGGCCACGGCGACCACCGTGACCTGCGACAGCGCGTGCAGCGCCCCGCTCGCGGCCGCGCAGACGGCACCCGGGGCGAGGGTGAGCAGCAGGGCGGGGCGGCGCACCGGCCGACCCGCGGCGGGCGGGGCGCCGGCGCGGGGCACCCGGGCGTACAGCTCCTCGGCGAGGGTGAAGACGTCGCGGTGCCGGAAGCCCGCCGCGACGCGGTCGGTGACGCCCTGCGCCTCCAGTCCCGCCACGATCTCCAGCGGGTCCACGGCCTCGGCGCACAGCCGCTGGTGACGGTGCATCAGGGCGCGGACGGGGTCGGCGGGGCCGCGTCTGCGCGGGGCGCCCCCGCGGGCGCCGGTGCCGCTCTCCTGCACGTGGCTCATGCGCGCTCCCGCCTCTCGGCTCCGGCGTACGCGGGCTCGCGGGCGGCGAGCGCCCAGGCGGGCGCGGCCGTCCAGCGGCCTGGGACACGCGACTCGGCGGGCCTGCCGAAGGGGACGGGGGTGCCGTCCGGGTCGCGCAGCGGGGCGTGGCGCCCGGGCGCGTGGGCGACCAGGTCGAGGTAGATCTCGCGGAACGCCGCCAGGTTCCGCTCGACGGTGAAGAGCTCCAGGGCGCGTTCGCGGGCGGCGGCGCCGAGCCGCTGCCGGCGCTCGGGGTCGCGCAGCAGGGCGACGCAGGCCTCGGCGAGCGCCTTCGGGTTGCGCGGCGGCACGACCAGACCGGTCCCGCCGATGACCTCCCGTACGGCGCCGGCCTCGGTCGACACGGTGGCCCGGCCGCAGAGCATGGCCTCGACCAGGGTGACCGGGAATCCCTCGACGACGCTGGAGAGGACGACCACGTCGCCGGCGGCGTACGCGTCGGGCAGCGCCTGGGCGCCCGGCGAGCCGAGCTCCTCGAAGGTGACCGGGTTCTCCCCCGCGGTGACGGCGTCGGCCGCCTCGTCGGGGAAGAGCTGCGCGGCCAGCGAGCGGCACTGCTCCAGGTACGCGGGGTCGCCCTCACCGGCGCGGACGACGCGCAGCCGCGCCCCGGGCTCCTCCTTGCGCACCTCCCCGAAGGCGTGCAGCAGCCCGATCAGGTCCTTGCCGCGGTCGGCCCGGCCGACCCACACCAGCGTGGGGTCGCCGCCCTCGGCCTCGGCGGCCGGCTCGGGCAGGGGCCCCTGGTAGCCGGGGTAGACCGTGCGGACGCGCTCCCGGTCGGCGCCGCAGTGCTCCTGCCAGCGGCGCGCGTGGGCGTTGCCGGGGGTGACCAGGGCGGCCCTGTGGTAGGCCTCGCCCGCCAGATGGCGGTGGAAGGCGGCGAGCAGGGCGCGTACGGGGGCGGACAGGCCCGCGGCGCGGTGGAGCAGCAGGGTCTCGCGCAGCCGCACGCCGTACTCGGTCACCAGCAGCGGCGTACCGAAGAACCGTTTGGCCAGCAGCGCGGGCAGCAGCGCGGTGCCGCCCGTCACGGCGTGGCAGAGGTCGGCGGTGGCGAGGGCGTCGCCGAACTCGTCGTACCAGGGGGCGGAGAGCGGCCGCAGCGCGCGCTCCACCTGGTCGGCGGCGAGCAGGAGGTCGCCCACCCCGGCCTCCGCGACGAGGGGTCGCGCGCCGGGCGCCCGGCACACCTCCTCCAGCACGCGCACCGCGTGCTCGGAGCGCAGCAGCGCCGGGACGCCCCCGTCCTCCCGGGCGAGTTCGGCGAGGCCGTAGAGCGCGGAGGCGAAACGGTCCGCCACACCATTGGCCCCGGCGTCCCCGGCCAGCACACCGACCAGGTCGCGGTACTGCTCCAGCGCCTGCGCCCGCCTGCGGCGCGCCTTGCCGGGCACCGCCCCCGGCCCCGGCGGGGGCCCCCACAACGGCAGCGCGCGCACGTCCCGCACCTGCGGCGGCAGCGCCACCATCCCCGCCGCCTCGGCCCGTTCGCTCCTGCCGAGCGCGTACACCGCGAACTCGTGCCCGGTGAGCCCGCGTACGAGCCGGTCGACCCAGGCACCCCCCTCACCCCGGGCGTACGGATAACCACCCTCCGCGAGTAATGCGATACGCACGTCTTCCCCCTCTCGGCACCGGTCTGTTCGGGCGCGATGACCGTATTCCGGCGAAGTGGGGGCACGGCGGACGGTTGTCCGCCGTGCCACCGAAAGGGGTGAAGAGACGTAACTTTTCCCAGCGTTGTACGTTGTGACCGAGTAGACGTCCGCCTGGGCGGGTGCGCCGGGCCGGGCGGGGCGCGTTCCACTCGCGCACCGGCCCGTGTCACGAGGAAGCCCCGGGGCGAGTGCCCCGGGGCTTCGGTTTGCGGTCGATCGGCCGCAGGCCGAAGCCGGCGGCGCGGCCCGCTCCAGGCGCGGAGCGGCACGCCGGGGCGCGCCCGGCCGACCGGCCCGGGCGCGCCCGGCGGGTCAGGCGGTGGTCGCCAGGGCGCGCCGGCGGGCGGCGCGGCGAGCGGCGGACTCGTCCGGGTCGAGCACCGGGACCGCCGCCAGCAGCCCCTTGGTGTACTCGTGCTCCGGCGCCTCGTAGACCCGGCTCGCGGGCCCGTACTCGACGATCCGCCCCGCCCGCATCACCGCGACGTTGTCGCTGACCTGGCGCACCACGGCCAGGTCGTGGGCGATGAAGACCAGCGCGAGTCCCAGCTCGCGCTGCAGTTCGTCCAGCAGCCGGATGACCTGGGCCTGCGTCGTGACGTCGAGCGCCGACACCGGCTCGTCGCAGACGATCAGCCGCGGCTCGGGCGCCAGCGCCCGGGCGATGCCGACCCGCTGCCGCTGCCCGCCGCTGAACTCGTGCGGATAGCGGTGGTACCAGCCGGGGTCGAGCCCGACCCGCTCCAGCAGCTCACGCACGCGGGCGACGATCGCGGCCTCGTCGAGCACTCCCGCCGTGCGCAGCGGGTCCGCGATGGATTCGCCGATGCTGCGTCGCGGGTTGAGCGAGGACACCGGGTCCTGGAAGACCATCTGGAGTCCCGGCGTGCCCGTGACGGGGCGTGCGCCCGGGCGCCGCAGTTCGCCGCCGGTGGGCTCCAGGAGCCCGACGAGCATCCGCCCCAGCGTGGTCTTGCCGCTGCCGCTCTCCCCGACGACGCCGAGCGTCTCGCCCGCGCGCACGGTCAGCGAGACACCGTCGACCGCCGCGACCCGGGCGCCGCGCCGGCCGAACTCCCGCCGTACGCCCACGGCTTCGAGGAGGACCTCACCCGTGGTGGCGCCGCGCGGCTTCGCCGTCCCCACTCGCGGGACCGCGGCCACCAGGTCACGGGTGTACGGCTCCCGCGGCGCGCCCAGCACGGTGCCGACCGGTCCGCGCTCCACGGCGCGGCCGTCCTTCATCACCAGCACCTCGTCGACACTCCCGGCCACCACGCCCAGGTCGTGGGTGACCAGCAGCAGCCCCATCCCGGTCTCCTGCCGCAGTTCGCCGAGCAGGTCGAGGATCTGCGCCTGGACGGTGACGTCGAGCGCCGTCGTCGGTTCGTCGGCGACGAGCAGCCGCGGCTCGCAGGCGAGCGCCATGGCGATCAGGGCCCGCTGGCGCATGCCGCCGCTGAACTCGTGCGGCCGGAAGCGGGCCCGCCTCGCCGCGTCGGCGATGCCGACCCGGCCGAGCACCTCGACCGCCCGCTCACGGGCCGCCCGCCGGGACGCCCGCGGGTGGTGCACCCGGTACACCTCGGCGATCTGGTCACCGATCGCGAAGTACGGGTCGAGCGAGGACAGCGGGTCCTGGAAGACCATCGCCGCCAGCCCGCCGCGCAGCCCGCGCAGCTCCTTCTCCCCCGCGGTGAGGACGTCGACGCCGGCCACCCGCACCGATCCGCCGATCCGCGCGCCGCTGCCGCGGTGCAGTCCCAGCAGGGTGAAGGCGGTGGCGCTCTTGCCGCTGCCGGACTCGCCGACGACGCCCAGGGCGCCGCCCTGCTCCAAGGAGAAGGAGAGCGCGTCCACCGCGCGGACGGTGCCCGTGCCGGTGGGGAAGTCGATCGTGAGGTCCTCGACCTCGATCAGCGGTGACGTCATGCCAGCACCACCCGTCGGTCGGCCACCGCGTACAGGACGTCCGCGAGGGCGTTGGCGAGGACCACGAAGAATCCGGTGACCAGCACGAGCCCGACGACGACCGGCAGGTCCTCGGTCCTGACCGAGTCCACCAGGCTCTTGCCGAGCCCGGGGATGCCGAAGAGCGACTCGGTGAGCACCGCGCCGCCGAACATCGTCCCCAGGTCCAGTGCCGTCAGCGCGATGACCGGCGGCAGGGCGCCGCGCAGGGCGTGCCGTCCGATGACGGAACGCTCGCGGACGCCGTAGGCGCGGAAGGTGCGCACATGGTCCTCGGAGAGCGTGTCGAGCATCGAACCGCGGGTCAGCCGGGCGTACTTGGCGCTCTCCAGGATGGCCAGGGAGAGCCAGGGCAGCACCAGGTTCCAGGCCCACTGCTCGGGGTCCTCGGTCAGCGGGACGTAGGAGGGGAAGGGCAGCCAGCCCAGCACCGAGACGAACAGCAGCATCAGCAGGATGCCGATGATGAAGACGGGCACGGCGTTGCCCGCGAGGGTGAGCCCGGTCAGCAGCCGCTCGGTGAGCCCGCCGTGGCGCAGCGCCGAGAGCACGCCGGTGCCGACCCCGATGACCAGCCACAGCACCATCGCGCCGAGGGAGAGCGAGGCGGTGGCCGGCAGTCGCTGCGCGAGCAGGGAGGTGACCTGCTCGCCGTTCTGGTACGAGAAGCCCAGGCACGGGGCGCCGCAGTGCTCGGTGCCGACGCCGGTGCTGATGTCGGTACCGGCGAACAGGCCGTGCAGGAAGTGGGCGTACTGCGCGAGGGCCGGGTCGTCCAGGCCGAGCTGGGTGCGGACCTGGGCGACCTGGTCGGCGGTGCACTTGGGCCCGCAGGCCAGCCGGGCCGGGTCCCCGGGCAGGACGTAGAAGAGCGCGTAGACGGCGACGCTCAGCACCAGGAGCACCAGCAGGGCGGCCAGCAGGCGGCGGAGCGCGAAGCGGGCGAGGAGCGTCACGGCCGCGCCTCCTTCCGCCTGCGGACCACGGCCCGCAGGCGGCTGCCCGCCCGCGGGTCGAGGGCGGTGCGCACGCCGTCGCCGAGCGCGGTGAAGGCGAGGACGGTGACGAAGATCAGGCCGGCGGGCAGCAGCACGTACGTCGGATCGGCCTGGTACCAGGTGGTCGCGGAGGAGAGCATCTGTCCCCAGGAGGGCGTGGGCGGCTTGACGCCGATGCCGAGGAAGGACAGTCCCGCCTCCGAGGCGATGTTGGAGGGCACCAGCAGCGCGCTGTAGGTCACCACGGGCGCGGCCAGCGACGGCAGCAGTTCGCGGCGGGCGATCCGCCACCGTCCGGCGCCGCCGAGCCGGGCGGCGGCCACGTAGTCGAGGGACTTGAGACTCAGGGTCTGGGCCCGGACGATGCGGGAGGTGCCGCCCCAGCCGAGCAGGCCGAGGACGAGGACCAGCAGCACCGGCCGCGGGAAGCCGGCGGGGACGATCGCCAGCAGGGCGATGGCGAAGACCAGGGTGGGCAGCGCCAGCATGACGTCGGTGGTCCGGCTGAGCAGGTTGTCCAGGAAGCGGTTGCCGAGTCCGGCGGCGAGGCCGACGGCGACCCCGAGGACGACCTGCACGACGGTGGCGGCGAGGCCGATGCCGAGCGAGATCCGCGCACCGTGGACGAGGCGGGCGAACAGGTCGCGCCCGGTGCCGGGTTCGACGCCGAGCCAGTGGTCGGCGCTCACACCGCCGAAGGAGCCGACCGGGACGCCGCCGAGGGCGGAGTCGACGGCGGAGGCGTGGTACGCGTCCGGGTCCTGGCCCTCCAGGGCCGCGAGCAGCGGGGCGGCGAGGGCCACCAGGACGAGCAGGACGATCACGGCGACGCCGGCGAGGGCCGCGCGCTGGGCGCGCAGCCGCCGCCAGAGCTGCCGGGCGCGGCGAGCACGTCGGTGGTGGTCACTTGACCGAGACCTGCGAGACGTCGAGGACGCCGGTCCAGTCGCTGATGACGACGTTCTTGACGTCCTTGCCGTACAGGCGCTTGTAGACGGGGTGGACCAGCGGCACGGTCAGCGCCTGCTCGCCGATCTTCTTGTCGAGGGCGCCCCAGCGGACGGCGGCGGCCTTGAGGTCGGTGAGCTTGTTGATCTCGTCGATCTCCTTGTTCACCGCCGGGTCGTCCAGCTGCGCGTTGTTGAAGTTGTAGCCGTCCTTGACGATCTGCCGGCCGTCGAAGATCGGGGCCAGGAAGGGCCCGCCGGACGGCCAGTCGGCGCCCCAGCCGGCGAGGAAGAAGCCCGGCTCGGTCGTGACGCCGTGGATCTTCTCGCTGTAGGCGCTGGACTCCAGGCCCTCCAGCTTGACGGTGATGCCGGCCTTCTTCAGAGCGTCCTGCAGGGCGGTGGCGACCTCGGGGCCCTGCTCGTCGCCGCCGCTGCTGTCGTGGGTCAGCGTGACGGTCAGGCCGTTCGGGTGACCGGCCTCCTTCAGCAGCTCCCTGGCCTTGGCCGCGTCGCCGCTCTTGCCCGCCGGGAACGCGTCGTACGGCGTGTAGCCGAAGGACTCCTGCGCGGGCAGGAAGGTGGTGGCGGGCTCGGCGAGCGAGGAGCCGCCGAGGGCGTTGACGACGGTGCTGCGGTCCACCGCGTAGGAGATGGCCTGGCGCACCTTGGGGTCGTCGAAGGGCTTCACCTTCGGGTTGAAGGAGATGTAGTCGGTGTAGCCGAAGTGGCCGGTGCCGACGCGGCCGGCGAGCTCCTTGTCGCCGGTGATCTTGGCGAGTTCGGCGGCGGTGAGGTTGGTGTCGGTGGTGACGGCGGCCGCGTCCTTGCCGGCGCCGGAGGACAGGCGCTGGTTGATCACGGCGGCGTCGAGGCCGGAGCGCACGTCGATGCGGTCCGGGTAGGCCTTGCGCTCCTCGTCGGTCTTCGCGTCCCAGTGGGTGTTGCGTTCCAGGACGAGGTGCTCGCCGTCGTTCTCGTTGGCGACGACCTTGTAGGGGCCGGAGGAGAACGGGTGGTTCTCGTACTTGGTGCCGGTGTCCTTCGCCTTCGGCACGGGGGCGAAGGAGGTCTGGGTGGCCAGGAACGGGAAGTCGCCCTCGGGCTTGTTCAGGTGGAAGACGATGGTCTTCGCGTCCGGGGTCTCGATGGAGGCCAGGCCGCCCTTGTCCTTGTACGGGCCCTGGTACTCCTTGCCGCCAACCAGCCAGTCGCGCAGGTAGGGGGCACCGCCGGACAGTTCGGCGGCGAAGGAGCGCTCGATGCCGTACTTGATGTCGGCGGTGGTGATCGCGCTGCCGTCCTCGTACTTCAGGCCGTCCTTGAGGTGGTACGTCCAGACGGTGGCGTCCCCGTTGGGCGTGCCGGTGTCGGTGGCGAGGTCCGGGACGACCTTCGCACCGTCCGCGCCGTTCTCGCGGTTGCGCGTCGTCAGCGTGCGGAAGACCAGGCCGGGGACGTTGCCGCCGCCGGAGGTGTAGAGCCGCGCCGGGTCGAAGTCCTCCTGCGGGGCCTGGTTGAGGACGTAGAGCGTGCCGCCCTTGGCGGGCTTGCCGTCGGCCGCCTTGGCCCCGCTGTCCTCCGGGCCGCACGCGGCGGCGCCGCCGGTGATCGCCAGGACGACGGCGGCCGCTGCGAGGCGGCGGGGTGTGACGGACAGGTGAGACATCGAAGATCCCTTTCGCGGCTGCGAGATGGAGAAGAAGGCGGGGCTGGTGAAGACCCGCAGGCAGCGGCGACGGACCCCGCGAAGGGGACCGTGATGGATCGATCAAGCGTCGAGACGCGCGCCCACGGGTCGGAGAGGACCGGGGCGAGGGGAGTTGCGCCCTCTACGCGCCCGGCACCGTGGAACGGCGACACAGGATGTCGGCGACGCAGTGCCCGGCCACGCCGATGAGCGCCAGCTCGATGCTGGCGTCGGCGTCTGTGGCAGGGCTGTGCGGCATGCCGAAAACATTGAACGATTAATCGCCCGATGTCAAAAAGCTAGCCCCGGGGGTAGGGCCAGGCGTTGGGCTTGCAGGTCAGGCCCCCGTAGTTGAGGAACTTGGTCTGCTGCATCATGACCGGGGCCAGGGCGCCCTCCTTGGGGCAGAGCACATGGCCGTAGCCGAGCCGGTGCCCGACCTCGTGGTTGATCAGCATCTCGCGGTAGGCGAGCATCCGCTCCCGGCCGTAGGTCTCCGACCCCTGGGCCCAGCGGTACGCGTTGATCATCGTTCGCGGAGTCGACGCCGCGTCACATGACACGTTGTCAACCGTGGTGTCCAGGTCGGACTTGGCGCACCAGGTGGCCGTGGTTCCCGGACTGGCGAGGGTGATCACGATGTCGGCGGGGCCCGTTGAGACCCGCTCGAAGGTGCGGGCCCCGCCGTGGGCCCAACTTCGCTTGTCATTCAGCGTCTTGTAGACCGCGTCCGCGAAGAGCCGGGCATTGAGCGGCAGGCCCTTCTCGACGTCCACCCGGACCCGTAGCAGTGTGCCCCTGCCGGGGGCCTTCTCGCGGCCGCCCACGGTCTGGAACTTCCCGGCCAGGCTCAGGTCCTGGTCGAGCGGGTAGGCCTTGGTCATCGCCTGGCCGTAGGTGAGCGGAGCGGCGACCGCGGAGGGTGAGGCCGAGGGGGTCACCCGGTCCTTGGAGCGTGACGCGGCGTCGTCGGAGTCCCGGCCGGCGCCCGGCGCCGCGGCGGCGGCGGACGAGTGACGCTTCTCACCCCCGGCGGCCATCTGGCCCGCCACGACGACGGCCAGCACGGTCACGACCGCCGCGGCCGCGGCGCCGCTGAGGGCGCGAGTCCTGACGGTCTTCTTGGGCTGTTCGGGTTGTTCCCCGCCCTCGCCGCCCTCCCCGGTGCCCTCGACGGGGGCCCCGGGTCCGGTGGCGGCGGAAGGGGCGGAGGCGGAGGGGACGTCGAAGGCCTCGACGAAGTCCTTCCGCGGGCCGGGGACGTCACGGAACCCAGCGCCGGGCGCCCGGCGCTGGCGCGGGAAGCCGGATATTCGGGGCGCGGTGCGGACGCGCCCGTCGAGGGGGTCGTCGTCCTCCGGGTACTCGGTGCCGAGCGCGGTGTCCGCCAGCTCCGCGGGCCGGGTGCCGCGCGGTGTGCGCGGCGGAACCCAGGAACCGGCCCGGCCCCAGGCGGAGTGCTCCTGGTGCTCGGGGTGTGCGCGGCCCGGTGCGTCCTGGTGGCCGTGCCCGGGGTCGCCGGGCCGGAAACCGTCCCGGCCGGCCGGCGCGGAACCACCGGGCGCCTGGCCCGGTCCGCCCGTACGGGGCGGGGTCGGCGCCGGGCCGGGACGGCGGCGGCGGCCGCCGCCCGGGGTGCCGCCGGCTATACCCGGTACGTCGTCGCGGCGGCCGTCACGGCCGCCCGGTGCGCTGTGCCTGCCCATGAAGTCAGTGATCCGTCCGCGCGTCCGTGGCGTCCAGCAGTTCGCGGAAGGCCCGCTCCACCGCATCGGGGTGCTCCATCATCGCGACGTGCCCGCTGTCGGGGAGCGTCAGCAGCCGCGCGTCACGGAACGTCCGGGCGGCACGGTACGCCATCCGGGGGGAGATCAGCTTGTCCCGGCCGCCGTACACCAGCAGCGTCGGCGCGAGGACCCGCTCGGCCTGCCGCCACAGGTTGTGCTGGCCGCCGAGCGTGTAGGCGTCGACGATGCCGCGCGCCGAACGGGTCAGCGCGTCCCAGAAGTACGGCAGCTTCAGCCGGCGCTCGTACTCCGTGGCGTGCTCGGCGAAGGACGCCTCGCTGACCAGCGACGGGTCGCCGTAGCAGAGGTCCAGCAACTGCTTGGTGCGCCGCTCCGCGGACCAGTCGCGGGTCGCGCGGGTCACCACCGCGGTGGCGCCCGGCACCCCGAGGAGTGCGGTCGGCCACGCGCCGCGCCGGGGCGGCACCTCCGGCAGCGCCGGCGAGATCAGCGTCAGGGTGCGGACCAGGTCGGGCCGGGCCGCGGCGACCTTGGTGACGACGGCTCCGCCCAGCGAGTTGCCGAAGAGGTGCACGGGCCCGCGCCCGGAAGCCTCCAGCAGGCGCACGACGGCGCGCGCGTGCCCCCCGATCGAGTAGTTGCCGTCGTCCGGCGGCGGCGAATGCCCGAAACCGGGCAGGTCCAGGGCCTCGCAGGTCACCCGGTCCGCCAGCAGCCGCATCAGTGCCGACCAGTTGGAGGAGGACCCGCCCAGGCCGTGGACGAAGAGAGCGGACGGCAGCCCTTCGGCCTGCTCCGCCCGCGCTCGTACGGTCAGCGTCCGCCCTGGCAGGGCCACGGTCCGCACCGTCTCCCCGTCCCCGGCTCTGGCTCCCGAAGGCGGTACGGGCACGGCGGCGAGTGCGGCTTCGGAGGACTCCGTCGAGGACATGGGGCAATGTTACGAGGTGATCACGCGTGGGCTCGTGTGTTCGCACTCACACGCGTCGTGGGGATTTTCCGCCTCTCCCGTCACTCTGCACACCCCATCCCTGTCTCCTACGCTCGCAGAAGGGGAAAGAGGGGGACAGTGGGTAGCAGCGGGGGGACGCCAGCGCACGACCAGAGGAATCGGGAGGTGCCCGTGTCCGACGACATCGAGACCTTCGACGACGACGTCATCGACGACCTGGAGGACGCCGAGGCCGACATCGAGGCCCCCGAGGCGGACATCGCCGAACAGCATCTCGAACTGCTGCAGCACCGCGATGTCCCGATCACCGAACGCCCTGACGACGCCGATCCGGCGGACGTGGCCGAGCAGCACAGGGTGGTCGAACTCGACGAGGACGACTATCGCTGAGTTCCACTTGGTGAGAATGTGCGTTCGCACAGCGCATGCCCCCGCTACCGAAAAGTACGATGGCACCCGCAGCGCAGAACGACATCACTTGGGAGGCGGCGTGACAGCCATCGAGCAGACTGAGGCGCGCCCTCGCGGCACACGCCTGCCGCGCCGGGCCCGGAGGAACCAGCTGCTGGGCGCGGCTCAGGAGGTGTTCGTCGCCCAGGGTTACCACGCCGCCGCGATGGACGACATCGCCGAGCGTGCGGGCGTCAGCAAGCCCGTGCTCTACCAGCACTTCCCCGGCAAGCTCGAGCTCTACCTGGCGCTGCTGGACCAGCACTGCGAGGCCCTGCTGGACGCGGTGCGCACCGCACTGGCCTCCACCACCGACAACAAGCAGCGGGTGGCGGCGACCATGGACGCGTACTTCGCGTACGTGGAGGACGAGGGCGGCGCCTTCCGCCTGGTCTTCGAGTCCGACCTCACCAACGAGCCGGCCGTCCGCGAGCGCGTCGACAAGGTCGCGCTGCAGTGCGCCGAGGCGATCAGCGAGGTCATCGCCGAGGACACGGGTCTGACCACCGAGCAGTCCATGCTGCTCGCCGTCGGCCTCGGCGGCGTCTCGCAGGTCGTGGCCCGCTACTGGCTCTCCAGCGGCAGCTCCATGCCCCGCGACACCGCGGTGCAGTTGCTGACCTCCCTGGCCTGGCGCGGCATCGCCGGCTTCCCGCTGCACGGCACCGAGCACTGACGACGTCCCCCCGGGTGTTCGCTCTGGGCGTGCCCGTCCGCCGGTGTCCCGGTGCCGGGCGCGGCTAATGTGTCCTGCGTACGGCGCGATTTCCAACCGCGCACACCGCAGACCGTTCGGAGGGACGAAAGCCGTGGAGGTCAAGATCGGCGTGCAGCACGCGCCGCGCGAGATCATCATCGAGAGCGCGCAGACGGCCGAGGAGGTCGAGAAGGCCGTCGCCGAGGCGCTGACGGGCACCGGCAAGCTGCTCAGCCTCACCGACGAGCACGGCAAGCGCGTGCTCGTGCCGGCCGACCGGCTGGCCTACGTGGAGATCGGCGAGCCGGCGACGCGCCGGGTCGGCTTCGGCGCCCAGCTGTAGGCCGCAGCCTGACCGCTCCCGTGACGGGGAGGACGTACGGCGGGTCACCCCCGAATGGGGTGACCCGCCGTTTCGCCGTCCTGACCCGCGGGGTAGGACCCGTGCGACCGAAGTCTCCGGGAGGGGCCGCACGATGATGTGGGAAGCGCTCGCGTTCGCCGCCGTCGGATTGTCCGTCGCGTACGCCGCCACGCGGCTGCTCCCCCGCCGGCGCCTTCCCGAGGCGACGCTGGTGCTCGCCACGGGAGCCGTCGCCGCCGTACTGGGCGGCCTGATCACCCGTACCGTCCTCGGTTCCGACCGGTTCCTGATCAACCTCGCCGTGTCGGTGGGGGTGGCCGCCGTCCTGCTCTCGCTGCTGGTGCGCCCGCCGCGGAGCACCCGCCGGTCCTCGCCGCGCACGGTCTGAGCCGCGCGGTCCGCTCAGGCGGACAGGCCCAGCGCCGCCATCCGCTTGGTGTGGGCCTCGGTGATCCGGGTGAACATCCGGCCGACCTCCGCGAGGTCGAAGCCGTCCGCGACCCCGCCGACCAGCATCGTGCTGAGCGCGTCCCGGTCCGCCACGACCCGCTGCGCCTGCGACAGCGCCTCGCCCATGAGCCGGCGCGCCCACAGCGCGAGCCGCCCGCCGACCCGGGGCTCGGCCTCGATGGCCGAGCGCACCTTCTCCACCGCGAAGGAGGCGTGGCCGGTGTCGTCCAGCACCGCCAGCACCAGTTCGCGGGTGTCGGTGTCGAGCCGGGCGGCGACCTCGCGGTAGAAGTCGGACGCGATGGAGTCGCCGACGTACGCCTTGACCAGGCCCTCCAGCCAGTCCGACGGCGCGGTCTGGCGGTGGAACTCGTCGAGTGCGGCGGCGAAGGGCTCCATCGCCGCGGTCGGGTCCGCCTCGATGGTGGTGAGCCGCGCGCGGAGCTGCTCGAAGTGGTGGAACTCGGCGGACGCCATCGCCGCGAGCTCCGCCTTGTCCTCCAGGGACGGCGCGAGCTTGGCGTCCTCCGCGAGCCGCTCGAAGGCGGCCAGCTCGCCGTACGCGAGTGCCCCGAGCAGGTCCACGACCGCCGCGCGGTACTGCGGCGCCGCGGAGGCCGCGGCCCAGTCCTTGGCGGCGATGGTCGTCTCGGCGGGGGTGTCGGCGGGGGTGTGAGGCGTCTCCATGCTGCGCACAATAGCCAACCCCGCCAGTGCGGCAACCATCCCGTGCGGCCCGCCGCGCGGGTGCCGCGGGGTGACCTGTCCCGCGTACCGGAAAATCCATCCTCCGCCGGTGCGTGATTCCGGGGTACAGTGATATAGACCCGCCAGGTGACCCGGCGGGTCGCGCATGAATGGATGCCCGGTCGGTGGCCCGATCGGCTCCTACCGACCGCCCTCCCCACGTGGGGAGGGACAGCTTCGCGGCGCGCACGAGGGCAGTGGTCCCGCGCACCTCGGCCATCACGGCCGGACGACACTCCGCGGTCAGCGCAGTTCCTTGCGCCCGACCCTCCCCCGGAAACCGCTCGGCGCCGCGTCCCAATAGAAGAGGCAGCATCCTGACCACCACCACGACTTTCCGCGATCTGGGGATCCTCCCCGAGACCGCCGAGGCCCTCGAGGCCGTCGGCATCACCACTCCCTTCCCGATCCAGGAGATGACGCTTCCCGTCGCCCTCGCGGGCAACGACGTCATCGGCCAGGCCAAGACCGGCACCGGCAAGACCCTGGGCTTCGGCCTCCCGCTCCTGGAGCGGGTCGTCGTCCCGGTCGACGTCGAGGCCGGGCGGGCCAGGCCCGAGGACCTCGTCGACGGGCCGCAGGCCCTGATCATCGTCCCCACCCGTGAGCTGTGCACGCAGGTCAGCAACGACCTGCTGACCGCGGGCAAGGTGCGCAACGTCCGCGTTCTGGCGATCTACGGCGGCCGCGCGTACGAGCCGCAGGTCGAGGCCCTGAAGAAGGGCGTCGACGTGGTCGTCGGCACCCCGGGCCGGCTGCTCGACCTCGCGGGCCAGAAGAAGCTCAACCTGCGCAACGTCCGCGCGCTCGTCCTCGACGAGGCCGACGAGATGCTCGACCTGGGCTTCCTGCCCGACGTCGAGAAGATCATCGAGATGCTGCCGGCCAAGCGGCAGACGATGCTGTTCTCCGCGACGATGCCGGGCGCCGTCATCGGCCTCGCCCGCCGCTACATGTCGCAGCCCACGCACATCCGGGCCACCTCGCCGGACGACGAGGGCGCGACCGTCGCCAACATCACCCAGCACATCTTCCGCGCCCACTCGCTGGACAAGCCGGAGCTCGTCTCCCGGGTGCTGCAGGCCGACGGCCGCGGCCTGGCGATGATCTTCTGCCGTACCAAGCGCACGGCCGCCGACCTCGCGGAGCAGCTGGAGCAGCGCGGCTTCGCCTCCGGCGCCGTCCACGGCGACCTCGGCCAGGGTGCCCGCGAGCAGGCGCTGCGCGCCTTCCGCAACGGCAAGGTCGACGTCCTGGTCTGCACCGACGTCGCCGCGCGGGGTATCGACGTCGAGGGCGTCACACACGTGATCAACTACCAGACGCCGGAGGACGAGAAGACCTACCTCCACCGCATCGGCCGCACCGGCCGCGCGGGTGCGTCCGGCACGGCGATCACCCTGGTCGACTGGGACGACATCCCGCGCTGGCAGCTGATCAACAAGGCGCTGGACCTGCCGTTCAACGAGCCGGAGGAGACCTACTCCACCTCGGCCCACCTCTACGAGCTGCTCGGCATCCCCGAGGGCACCAAGGGCGTGCTGCCGCGTGCGGAGCGCACCCGTGCCGGGCTCGACGCGGAGGAGATCGAGGACCTCGGCGAGACCGGCGGCCGTGGCCGTGGCCGTGGCGGCCGCAGGTCCGGCCCCGCCGCCTCCGCCGAGGCGGAGGAGCGTCCGGCGCGTACCCGTACGCCGCGCCAGCGCCGCCGCACCCGCGGCGGGCAGTCGGTCGGCGAGACGCCCGCCGGGGCGGAGGCGGCCGTGGAGACCGCCGAGCCTCCGGCCACCACCGAGGCTCCGGCGCCGCGCCGTCGCCGCCGCACGCGTGCGGGTGCCGCGGGCACCGCGGGCACCGCGGGCACCGCGGGCACCGCGGGCACCGCGGGCACCGCGGGCACCGCGGGCACCGAGACCGTCGCGGACGCCCCGGCGGCCGAGGAGGTCCCGGCCCCGCGCCGCCGCCGCACCCGGTCCGCCGCCACAGGCACCGCCACCGGCGCCACCGGCGCCGCCGAGGCTCCGGCCGCTTCTGAGGCCGCGGCCCCGGAAGCCGCACCCGCCGAGGGCGAGGGCGCGGCCAAGACCGTCCGCCGCCGTCGCCGCACGCGGACGGCCAAGCCGGCCGACGAGGCCACCGGCTGAGGCCCGCACCCGTACCGCCGACGGCCGGGCGCCCCTGACGGGGGTGCCCGGCCGTCGGCGTTGCGTCCGCGCGGCGCCCGGGGTTGGGGAGCGCGTCGTGTGGGCGCAACCCGGCCCGGCTAGCCTCGCCCCATGAGCCGACCGCCCTTCCTGACGCTGCCCGAGAACGCCAACGCGTACCTCCTGGAGACGGCCCGAGGCGTCTTCGCCGTGCTGGACGCCGTACCGCCGGCCGGTACGCCGCGGCGCGGCACCGCGCTGCTGGTGCCCGGGTTCACCGGCAGCAAGGAGGACTTCCTCGCGCTGCTGGAGCCCCTCGCGGCCGCCGGCTACCGCACGGTCGCGGTGGACGGCCGGGGCCAGCACCAGTCCCCAGGCCCTCGGGACGAGGCGGCGTACGCGCAGGAAGAGCTGGCCGCCGACGTGCTCGCGCAGACCGCCGCGCTGGCCAGCGCGGACGGTGAGCCGGTGCACCTGCTGGGGCACTCGATGGGCGGCCTGGTCGTCCGCGCCGCCGTCCTGGCCGCGCACGACGAGGGCGCCGCCCTGCCCTGGGCCTCCCTCACCCTCATGAGCTCCGGCCCGGCCGCCGTCGAAGCGGCGCAGCAGGCCCGTACGAAGCTGCTGGTGGAGGCCCTGTCGGCGATGGACATGGAGAGCGTGTGGCTCGCGATGCGCGAGCTGGACGCCGAGGACCTCGAGGGTACGGCGAACGCCGCGGGCCCGGTCGAGGAGTTCCTGCACCGCCGCTGGCTGGCCACGGTGCCCGAGCAGCTGATCGTCACCGGCCGGCAGCTGATCGACGAGCCGGACCGGGTGGCGGAGCTCGCGGCGGTTCCGCTGCCGAAGCTGGTGCTCTCGGGCGCGGTGGACTACGCGTGGCCCGTCCCGTGGCTGGACGCGATGGCCGGGCGTCTCGGGGCGCGCCGGGTGGTCGTCGAGGGGGCCGAGCACTCCCCCAACGCCGAGCGGCCGGCCCCCACCGCACGGGCCCTCGCCGACTTCTGGGGCGGCACCGGTCCAGGGGCCTGAGAGCGCCTGGAGGGGCCTTGCGGGACCTACAGGCGCGCCTGGAGGTGCTCCCAGAAGCCGTCGCGCAGCACCCGCCGCAGGTCGGCGTGGCCGCGCAGCGAGATGTTGAGCATGCCCTCGGCCTCGACGAGGAGTTCCTGGTCGAAGGCCGGCGGCAGGTACGGATGGCCGGGCAGCAGCTCGGCCAGGGAGTCGCGGCCGCGGGTCGCCAGCCACTGCGAGGCGACCCGGGCCCCGACGAAGTGCACGTCCTCACGGCTCGGGATGGGCCCGGTGGGGATCGGTGCGTCGCCGTAGACGGGGGAGGTGCGCCGGGTGATGTACGACTTGCAGAAGTCCAGGTCGAGGGTGCGCAGGCTGTCGACCTCCCACAGCAGGGGGTCGGCCTGGTTGCGGCCGTCGGCGGCCTCGATGCCCCACAGGTGGACGCGGGCCCCGTAGCCCTGGGCGGCCTCGACCGCGGACACCAGGTCCTCGTCGCCGCCGATGAGGACGGCGTCGCTGATGGCGCGGTGCCGGGCCAGTGACTCCAGGTCGCTGCGGATCAGGGAGTCGACGCCCTTCTGCTGGCGGCTGGCGTTGAGGTTGCCGAGCCGGACCTTGACGTCGGGCAGCTCGGCGATGCGTTCCTGTTCCGCGGTGTGGATGCGGCGGCGGGCCCCGTCGTACCAGTAGACCCGCAGCAGGCGGCTGTCGGCGAAGAGGGTGCGGGCCCGGTCGATGAAGGCCTCGATGATCCCCTCGGCGTCGAGTTCGAAGGCCCTTCGGTCCTCGGTGCCCGCGACGAGGCGACCGGCCGCGGCGTACACGTACCCGGCGTCGACGAACACGGCGTGGGTCGCCGGGGTCGTGGCGACCTCGGCGAGCACCCGCTGCAGGAGCTCGTTCGTGCGCTCGATGCCGGCGGCGATGGCGGAAAGGGCGTCGTCGTTCATAGAGATCACATTGTCCGGCGCTTCCGTCCGCACACACAACCGGAACCAGGACCGCCGGTACCGGTGGCTACCCGCCGGTAGATGCGTGGGAAGAATTTTCTTTAGGACAGGGAAGGTTTTCGCCGGGGCAACTGTTGTTGATACATGAATGACCCCGGCAGGTAACGGCTGCGAAGCAGCCCCGTACTCCAATGGAGGAGTGCCCGGACGCGAAGGGAGAAGCCGTGAACACCATGCGCTTCGAGATCATGCGCCTCAACGACCAGGACGGCCGTGCCGTCGACTGCACGGTCGTGGACGCCGCCTCCGTCGACCAGATCGTCCAGCAGGCCGCCGCAATCGGCCAGCGCATCTACATCCGCCCCGCCCAGTAAGGCTCCGTCACCCCGGCGCGGCCGCAGGGCCGTAGGCCATGAACGCGAAGGGCCCCGTACACCACGGTACGGGGCCCTTGTCGCGTCCGGGTTCCGCCGACGGTCCGTCAGCCCTCGCCCCGGATGAAGCCGAAGACCCCGTTGGCGACCTGCTGCACCGCGATCGCCGAGAGCAGCATGCCGGAGAGCCGGGTGACCAGCACCACACCGCCGTCCTTGATCAGACGGATGATCACCAGCGAGTAACGCATCGTCAGCCAGAGCACCACGTGCATCGCGGCGATGGCGATCCACACCGACAGCTGCTGCCCGAACCCGTGGGCGCGCTGCACCGCGAGGATCACGGTGACGATCGCGCCTGGTCCGGCGAGCAGGGGCATGCCCAGCGGCACCAGCGCGACGTTGACGTCCTTGGTCTGGGTGGGCTCGTCCGCCTTGCCGGTGAGCAGGTCGAGGGCGATGAGCAGCAGGAGCAGCCCTCCGGCGATCATCAGGGCCGGCACCGAGACGTGCAGGTAGTCGAGGATCTGCTGGCCGCAGATGCCGAAGACGGTGATGACCCCCAGCGCGACGGCGGCGGCCTGCCAGGCCATGCGGCGCTGGACCTTGGCCGCGCGGCCGGAGGTGAGGGCGAGGAAGATCGGGGTGATCCCGGGCGGGTCCATGATCACGAAGAGTGTGACGAAGACCGAGCCGAACAGGGTGAGGGAGAAGAGATCCATGGGCCTAGCGGTGGTGCGGTTACAGGGGCAGGGGGCGGAAGGTCGGAACGTCAGGGGTTCACGGGTGATGGGCGCCGCGATTCACGGGGTGATGGGCGCCGCGCCGGTGGCCCGGCGGACGATCTCCCGGTAGACCTCGGGGTCGGTGGTGTACTCGCCGAGCCGGACGGTCTTGCGGGTGCCGTGGTAGTCGCTGGACCCGGTGGCCAGCAGTCCCAGCTCCGCGGCGAGGGAGCGCAGGCGGGCGCGGGTGGGCTCGTCGTGGTCCATGTGGTCCACCTCGATGCCGTCCAGCCCGGCCGCCGCCAGCTCGTGGATGACGCTCTCGGGCACGCAGGTGCCGCGCTTGACGGCGGCGGGATGGGCGAAGACCGTCACCCCGCCCGCGTTCCTCACGAGCCGGACCGCCTCGAAGGGGTCGAGTTCGTGCTTCTCGGCGTAGGCGCGGCCACCCGGCCCGATCCACTCGGGTGTGAACGCCTCGGCGATGCTGTCCACCAGCCCGGCCTCGATCAGCGCCTGGGCGATGTGCGGCCGGCCCACGGCGCCGTCGCCGGCGATCTGGGCCACGCGGTCCCAGGTCACCGGCACACCGTGCTCGCGGAGCCGGGCGACCATGGCCTGCGCGCGGGGCAGCCGGTCGTCGCGTACGAGCTCGCGCTCCCGGTGGAGCTCCGGTTCCTGCGGGTCGAAGAGATAGGCGAGCATGTGCAGGCTCACCCCGTCGATGCGGCAGGAGAGTTCGGCGCCGGTGACCAGGACGGGCGCCGCGGCGCCCGCGGCGCGCAGTTCGGCCAGCGCCTTCTCGGCCTCGGCGTAGCCGCCGACCGTGTCGTGGTCGGTGAGGGCGACGACGTCGAGCCCGGCCGCGCCCGCGGCACGGACCAGCTCCGCGGGGGTGTCCGTGCCGTCGGAGGCGGTGGAGTGGGCGTGCAGGTCGATTCGCACTCAGGTCACTCCAGGCGCTCGGTGCTCGGACGGATTCAGGGGTTGCGATTACCAGGATAACTGCCTGGCCAACCTCTGAATCTCAGGAGAGCAAGCGAGGGGACAGCGCCCCGCACGGTACGAGATCGACTTCGGCGCCGGCCTCGCGCAGATCGGTCAGTATCAGCTCGTCGTACATGAGCAGGCCCGACTCCTCCGGCCACACGATCGCCCACAGCCAGAGCCCGAACGACTCCCCCGCGAAGACCGCGCGGTCCGGTGGGGTCCCGTTCACGTGCCACAGGCCGGTCGGCCGCCCGGCGGCGATCACCTTGGCGGCCGGCGGCTTGCCGAGGCACATCGCCGGTCCGGGGTCCGGCCCCGGGATCCCGGCGAACCGCGCTCCGAGCCCGACCCCCAGCTCCTCCGCCACCAGCACCATCTCGCCCTGCCCGCCGAGCGGCCCCGGACCCGAGCACGCCACCGCCGTGGCCCGCCCGCCGCTGCGGTCGTCCCCCGCGGACGCGACCCCGGTGAACAGCCAGCCGACGGGCAGCGGCCAGGGCATCCACACCGGGACGCGCGACCGGCTCACGACCACGCCGAGGGCTTCCACACTCGGCGGGACGACAGGCTGCAACGGGTACACGGCGCCGTGCTCGTCGCACTGCCAGGAATCGGCGAAGAGCCCGGGCGCTCGGACCCGGCCACCGCACTTCGGGCAACTGGGTTCGCCCCTCATAACGCCCCACGGTCCTCCGGCGGCGTGCCCGCGTCAAGGACGATCACCCGTCCGGGTTCGGCGCGTGGCGCCGTCGTACGGCACACCTCCCCCGGCCACTCCCGGGCCGGCGAGGCGTCCGCCTGGCCCGCCTGAGGAGGTGTCACGGACCCCCGGGGTCCAGTCCGTCAGCCTCAGTCCGTCAGCGCGACCGCCGCGCGCAGGGGGTCACGCAGGTCGGTCCCGGCCTGCAGCCAGCGCTCCTGGAGCGCCCCCGCGCCCCGCACCCGCTTCCAGGCGGCCTCGTTCGCCGTCATCGGCAGCAGCGGGAAGAAGCGGACCGGGTCCATCGGGTCGTCGAGTTCAAGGTCCTCCACGAGACCGCCGGGCTCGGCGACCAGGACGGCGGAGAACGCCGCCCCGGGCCACAGCGGTTCGCCCACGTCCAGCGAGTTCCCCGGCGTGACGACGACGCCCTCGACCTGGGGGCTGGCGGCCAGCACGGCGAGCGGCCGCAGGACCATGTCGGTGTCGGCGCCGCGCCCGCCGCGCAGGGTGAGCACGAGTTCCGCGCGCGGGCCGCGCACCGGGTCCGCGACGACGGTGACGGGGTCGTTCATCGGCGCGCGCGACATGCCGAGGGTCACGTAGCGCAGCAGCTCACCGTCGCGGAAGCGCAGTACCTCGATCCGCTCGGCGCCCAGGAAGGTGACCGCGGCGCGGGCGTCCGGTTCCCCGAAGGCCATGCGCAGTCGCGTCTCCACCAACCCCAGTACGTCGACCATGGAGTGAGCATAGAGCGCGTATGGAACGTGCAAAGCAGCGGCTTCGCTCCAGGGCCGCCTGATAAGGTGGGCCGTCGGCTACGCCGCTCGAGGCGTGCACATCTTCCCCCAGCGGGGATCGGCCGGAGGAGGTGGGGCTGCAATGGATCCTAGTCGACCGTGCAGTACCGGCAGCTCTTCCGCCCGGCAACCCTCCTGATCCCCAGCGTTCCGTACCCGGTCGTCCGGGCGTGAAACCAGAGAACCACGGAACCGCCGGGGAATCCCGGAAATTTTCGCGAGCGCGATCGCGTGACATCGCCGCGTGCCCGCTCCCGAGACCTGTCCGGGTCACCCTGCCGCCTCCGGAAGAGCTCCCTGAACTGCGCAGTGATCAACGGTGATCACCCCTGCCCTGATCCGCATTTCAGCCCGGCCAGTCCGTGAAGGAGCTTGCCATGTCGATGATCCGCGACCTGCGCGCAGTCGTCCGCCCCGCCCTGCGCAAGAGCAGCACGTCATACGACTACGGCCCGGACCGCTCCCGCACCTCGTCGGCCACGCCCAGCTCGGTCGTGGACTGCGCCGTCTACCGGGACGGGCGCCGCGGCAGCGACCACATCTCGCCGCGCGAGGCCCTGGAGAAGGTGTGCGGCGGGGACGAGGGCTTCGTCTGGATCGGCCTGCACGAGCCGTCGGAGCGGGAGTTCGCTGAGATCGCCGAGGTGTTCGGGCTGCACCCGCTGGCGGTGGAGGACGCCGTCCACGCCCACCAGCGCCCCAAGCTGGAGCGTTACGACGACACGCTCTTCATGGTCTTCAAGACCATCCGCTACGTCGAGCACGCCGAACTCACCGCCACCAGCGAGGTGGTGGAGAGCGGCGAGGTGATGGTCTTCACCGGCCGGCACTTCGTCATCACCGTCCGGCACGGCGGCCACGGCTCGCTGCGCGCCCTGCGGCACCGTCTCGAGGACGACCCCGAGCTGCTCGCCAAGGGCCCCTCCGCGGTGCTGCACGCCATCGCCGACCAGGTCGTCGACGACTACCTGGCGGTCAGCGAGGCCGTCCAGGACGACATCGACGAGGTGGAGATCGACGTCTTCTCCGCCCAGGGCAAGTCCCCGCGTGCCACCGACGCCGGGCGCATCTACCAGCTCAAGCGCGAGGTACTGGAGTTCAAGCGGGCGGTCTCCCCGCTGCTGCGCCCGATGCAGATGCTCAGCGAGCGGCCGATGCGCGTGGTGGACCCGGAGATCCAGAAGTACTTCCGGGACGTCGCGGACCACGTCGCCCGCGTCCACGAGATGGTGGTCGGCTTCGACGACCTGCTCAACTCGATCCTGCAGGCCAACCTCGCCCAGGCGGCCGTCGCGCAGAACGAGGACATGCGCAAGATCACCTCGTGGGCGGCGATCATCGCCGTCCCGACCATGATCTGCGGTGTGTACGGCATGAACTTCGAGCACATGCCGGAACTCCACTGGCGGTACGGCTACCCGATGGTGCTGGTCGCGATCGGCGGGATCTGCCTCGCCATCCACCGCATCCTGCGCCGCAACGGCTGGCTGTAGGACAGGCCTAGCCGGCCTTCCTGCGGTCCGCCAGGATCACCAGGGCCAGTCCGGCGAGAATCACCACGAGCGCCGGGTAGGCCGCCGCGGGCGGGGTCTGGCCCAGCCAGACCGCCGCCACCAGGGCGGCGCCCGGCGTCTCCAGCAGGATCGCGGTGGACGTGGTCGACGCCCCGAGCCCGCGCACCACTCGGTTGAGCAGGCTGTGGCCGAGCAGCTGCGCGGCCACGGTCAGGGCGATGAGCTTGGCCCAGGTGCCGCCGTCGTAAGAGCCGAGCGCCGAGCCGGAGGCCAGGCAGACGGCCAGCAGGGCCACGGCCGTGGTGGAGTAGCAGACATAGGTGTACGCGGTCGTGCTGACGGTCCGTCGCACCTCCGCGCCGAGCAGGACGTAACCCGCCGCCGCGATGCCGCCGCCCAGCGCCAGCGCGTCCCCGGCCAGGGCGCGCGGCGACATCGACAGGTCGACGCCGGTCAGCAGCACCACGCCGGCGACCGCGAGCGCCGAGCCCAGCCACACCATCCGGGGCGGGCGGTGACCGCGCATCAGCAGGAACAGGGTGGTCCACACCGGTGTGGTGGTGCCGAGCGCCGTGGAGGACGCGACCGAGGTCATGGTGAGGCTCGGCAGCCACAGCCCGAAGTGCAGCGCCAGCACCAGACCGGACGCGACCGACAGCCCGAAGGCCCGGCGGCCCATCCCCAGCAGCTCCCGCCGGTGCCGCAACCAGGCGAAGGGGCTCAGCACCCCGACGGCCATGGCGTTCCGCCAGAAGGCGATGGCCAGCGCGGGCGCGGCGGTCGCGGCGATCAGCGGCGCGGACAGGGAGACACCGGCGATGGCGACCGCCAGGAGCGCGAAGTCCAGGGGCGCCTTCCCGTGCGGGGCCGCGCCGGACTCGGCGTCCGCCTTCGGTACGGCGGGCGTGGTTCTGGCGGGCGGCGCGGCGGACACGCGGGGTCTCCTCGGGCGGGGCGGGACGGTGACCCCCTTAGCGTAAGGCCCGTCCTGGCCCTGAGCTCCTGTCGTCTCAGCATGTGTGCGGAACCACGGCGGCGCCCGGCGCGGGCCACGCCATAGGGTGGGGCGCATGACGGACACCGTGACGCAGCCGCAGCTGGACCAGGCCCTGATCGAGGAGGCCGTGAAGAAGTCCGGCCTGCTCTGGGCCGACGGTCAGGCCCTGTGGCACGCCTGGGCCGACGGTGCCGTGGTGGTCGTCGGCGGCGGCCCCGGCGAGCAGCCGCTGCCCGCGCCGGGACTCACCGACGGCGGCACCGCCACGGTCACCGTCCGCAGCAAGGACAAGGGCGGCCGGCTGGTCGTCTTCCCCGTCCGGGTCACCGAACTGCGCCCGGACGGCGAGGCGTGGACGGCCGCGGTGGAGGAGCTCAAGGGCAAGCGGCTCAACGCGCCGGACGCCGCGACGATGACCCGACGCTGGGCCCGCGAGTGCCGCGTGCTGCGGCTGGAGCCCGCCGGCGACCTCCTGGAACGCCCCGGCGCGATGCCGGACGGCCGCGGCGCGGCGGCCCCGCTGCCGACGGCCGCGATCACCCGCCGCCCGATCCCGGCGGGCCTGCCGAAGCTGCTGCTGCGGCGCCGCAAGAAGGCCTGAGCCCCGTGGCCTACTGGGTGACGGCCTTGCCGTAGTCGACGACGTCGTCCTCGTCGGGCGCGCGCAGCGTGAAGTCCTTGCCCCAGTCGTCCATGGTCAGCGTGCCGGCGCCACCCGCGCGTTCGTAGCGCAGCGGGTACGGCTCGCCCNCCAGGGACACGTCGATCGTGCCGCCGTCGCCGCCCTCCGCGGCAACGGCGATGGTACGGACGCCGCCGACCGTACGGTGGTCCCCGACGGTGAGCGCGCCGCGCAGCACGAACAGGCCCTCCAGCAGCACCTCCTTGTCGGTGAAGCCGCTGAACTGGTCGTACGCGGGGTCCGCGGCGGGCACCTTGACGTACTTGTTCTTGAGCTTGGCGCCGACCTGGTCGCCGTAGAAGCCGGCGCCCGCCTTGAGGTAGAGGTCGTCGCCCACCCGCAGCAGTTCGAAGGTGCTGCCCTTGGAGGTGACCTCGCCCAGACCGCCGTTGCCGCGCAGCCGCATGTCGAGCGTGTAGGTCAGGCCCCTGCTGACGACGGTGCCCGTCAGCCGTACGGTGTCGGCCGCGTCGGCGGCGGTGCGGGCGCGCTTCTCGATGGTCTCGGCCGGCAGCTTGCCGACCCCGTTGGTCCCCGCGTCCGGATCGCCCGCGCACCCTGTCGCTCCGGCGATGAGGAGGGCCGCGCCCACAAGACTCACGAGGACGGACGACCTGCGGCCGAGGATCACGTGTTCTCTTCCTCCTGCGGTGGTGCGCACCCCCTCACACGAGGGGAGCGGCGAAGCGGAGCCGAAGCCACCGCAGCGTACCGCTGGCCGGGTGAACCGCTGTGAACGCCGTGCGAAGCCCCCGTGGAGCATTACCGCGCGCCCTGCCCGCGGGGGCGGCGTTAGCCTGGCGGCATGCCAGCGGGAACCTCCCGGGTCTTCGTCTCGCACCTGTCCGGGGTGCGGGTCTTCGATCCCAACGGCGACCAGGTCGGCCGGGTCCGGGACGTGGTCGTCATGCTGCGCGTCGGGGGCCGGCCGCCGCGCGTGCTGGGACTGGTGGTCGAGGTCGTCAGCCGGCGCCGGATCTTCCTGCCGATCACACGGGTGACGGGAGTGGAGTCCGGTCAGGTGATCACCACGGGTGTCGTCAACATGCAGCGCTTCGAGCAGCGCCCGACCGAGACCCTGGTCCTCGGTGAACTGCTCGACCGCCGGGTGAGGCTCGTGGAGACCGGCGAGGACGTGACCGTGCTGGACGTGTCCATGGTGCGGCTGGCCGCACGCCGGGACTGGGAGATCGACAAGGCCTTCGTCCGCCGCGGAAAGGGCGGGCCGCTGCGGCGCAGCGGCCTGACACTGACGGTGGAGTGGTCGGCGGTCACCGGCTTCTCGCTGGACGAGCACGCGCAGGGCGCGGAGGCGCTGCTCGCCACCTTCGACCAGTTGCGCGCCGCCGACCTGGCGAACGTCCTGCACCATCTGTCGCCCAAGCGCCGCGCCGAGGTGGCCGCCGCCCTCGACGACGACCGGCTCGCCGACGTCCTGGAGGAGCTGCCGGACGACGACCAGGTGGAGATCCTCGGCAAGCTGAAGGAGGAGCGGGCCGCCGACGTGCTGGAGGCGATGGACCCGGACGACGCCGCCGACCTGCTGGCCGAGCTGCCCGTGGAGGAGCAGGAGCGGCTGCTCGGGCTGATGGAGCCGCACGAGGCGGCCGACATGCGGCGGCTGATGTCGTACGAGGAGCGCACCGCCGGCGGTCTGATGACCACCGAGCCGATCGTGCTGCGCCCCGACGCCACCGTCGCCGACGCCCTGGCGCGGGTCCGCAACCCGGACCTGTCCCCCGCGCTCGCCGCCCAGGTGTACGTCTGCCGGCCGCCGGACGAGACCCCGACCGGCAAGTACCTGGGCACGGTGCACTTCCAGCGCCTGCTGCGCGACCCCCCGTTCACCCTGGTCAGCGCGCTCCTCGACAGCGACCTGCAGCCGCTGGCGCCGGACACCCCGCTGCCGGCGGTCACCAGCTTCCTCGCCACGTACAACATGGTGTCCGTACCGGTCGTCGACGACAGCGGCTCGCTGCTGGGCGCCGTCACCGTCGACGACGTCCTGGACCACCTGCTGCCGGAGGACTGGCGCGAGACGGAGTTGCACGAGGCGGAACTCGACGAGGCGGAACTCGACGAGGCGCAACCGAACGAGGCGGACCAGTGAGCGACGAGCGCCCCCGCATCCGCCTCGACCAGCCGCGGGTGCGGCGGATCAGCCTCCTGCCCACCTACGACCCGGAGGCCTTCGGGCGGCTGTCGGAGAAGATCGCCCGCTTCCTGGGGACCGGCCGCTTCATCGTCTGGATGACGGTGGTGATCATCGCGTGGGTGGCGTGGAACGCGCTGGCGCCGCGCCATCTGCGCTGGGACTCGTATCCCTTCATCTTCCTCACCCTGATGCTGTCGCTGCAGGCCTCCTACGCCGCCCCGCTGATCCTGCTGGCGCAGAACCGGCAGGACGACCGCGACCGGGTCAACCTGGAGCAGGACCGCAAGGCGAACGACCGCAGCATCGCCGACACCGAGTACCTGACCCGCGAGGTGGCCGCGCTGCGGCTCGGCCTCGGGGAGGTCGCCACGCGCGACTGGATCCGCTCGGAACTGCAGGAGCTCCTGAAGGACATCGACGAGCGGCAGCGGGCCGAGGCGGAGTGACCGCCGGGGTCCCGGCCAGGGCGGTGTGAACCCGCGCACCGGGGGTCCTGCGGGCACGGTGCGGGACGTACCATCGACGCATGGCTACCGATCCTCACCCAGGCTCCTCCCCCTCGCCCGACGCGGTGCGCGCCGCGCTCGCGACGGTGAACGATCCCGAGATCCACAAGCCGATCACCGACCTGGGCATGGTCAAATCGGTCGACATCGCGGACGACGGCGCGGTGCGGGTGGCGGTGTACCTGACGGTGTCGGGCTGCCCGCTGCGGGACACCATCACCAACCTGGTGACCACCGCCGTCGCGAAGGTCCCCGGGGTCACCGGCGTGGCCGTCGAGCTGGACGTGATGAGCGACGAGCAGCGCCGGGAGCTTGCCACCTCGCTGCGCGGCGGCCAGGCGGAGCGGGAGATCCCGTTCGCCAAGCCCGGTTCGCTGACCCGGGTGTACGCGGTCGCCTCCGGCAAGGGCGGCGTCGGCAAGTCCTCGGTGACGGTGAACCTGGCCGCCGCGATGGCGGCCGACGGCCTGAAGGTCGGTGTCGTCGACGCCGACATCTACGGCCACAGCGTGCCGCGGATGCTGGGCGCCGACGGCCGTCCGACGCAGGTCGAGAACATGATCATGCCGCCCTCGGCCAACGGCGTGAAGGTCATCTCCATCGGCATGTTCACCCCGGGCAACGCCCCGGTGGTGTGGCGCGGCCCGATGCTCCACCGCGCGCTGCAGCAGTTCCTCGCCGACGTGTACTGGGGCGACCTGGACGTGCTGCTGCTCGACCTGCCGCCCGGCACCGGCGACATCGCGATCTCCGTCGCGCAGCTCGTCCCGAACGCCGAGATCCTCGTGGTCACCACGCCCCAGCAGGCGGCGGCGGAGGTCGCCGAGCGCGCGGGCACCATCGCCGTGCAGACCCACCAGAAGATCGTCGGTGTCATCGAGAACATGTCCGGGCTGCCCTGCCCGCACTGCGGCGAGATGGTCGACGTCTTCGGCACCGGCGGCGGCGAGCGGGTCGCCGAGGGCCTGACCCGCACTACCGGCGCCACCGTGCCCGTGCTCGGCCAGATCCCCATCGACGTGCGGCTGCGCGAGGGCGGCGACGACGGCCGCCCGGTCGTCCTGACCGACCCGCAGTCCCCTGCGGGCTCGGCACTGCGGGCCATCGCGGGCAAGCTCGGCGGGCGGCAGCGCGGTCTGGCCGGCCTGTCGCTCGGCATCACGCCGCGCAACAAGTTCTGATCCCGCCCGTCGGGTCCCGTGGTCCGGACCCCACCGGCCCCGGGAACACCTCAGGGGCGCCTTCCCTTCCGGGAGACGCCCCTGAGCCGTCTCTCACGCCTGGTAGGCCTTGATGTCCTTCACCTGGGCCAGGCCGAGGCCGTAGGCACTCATCCCGCGCCCGAAGGCACCCAGGTGCACTCCGCGCGCCGATCCGGCCATCACCCAGCCGTACTCCGACTCCCGGTAGTGGAAGGGCGTGGGGACGCCGTCCACCGGCAGGGTGAGCGCCGACCAGTCGGGGCCCTCGAGACCGTCCGCGAGGTCCCAGGCGATGGCGGTCTGCTGGTCGAGCCAGTTCTGCCGCAGGTGCCGCTCCATCTGGGTGGGCCAGGTGCAGGACAGCAGCCCCGAGCCCGCCAGCCAGGCGGCCGTGGCGACCGAGGTGGCGTCCAGCACGCCGGTACCGTCCGAGCTGCGACGGACCGGGCGCTCGGCGACCGTGACGACCACCACGAAGCGGCGGTTGTCGGGGGTGGGCTCGACCTTGACGGACGGTTCGTCCCCGTGGCCGGTGGAGCCGTGCTCGACCGTGCCGTCGGCGTTCATGCCGACGGGGGCGAGCCAGCGGTCGCCGCTGAACGCCTCGTCCAGCCCGTACCAGGGGAAGTCGGCCTTGAGATAGCCGTCGGCCATACGATCCGCCGGATCAGCTGTGGTCTCCATACGCGCGGGGCCTCCTCCATAAGGGCAAACAAAGGGAGAATAGCCACTCGCGCTGCGTGAACGGGGCAGGCCCCCGGATCAGGTGGCGTCGGAATCGAACGGCGGGGCCTCGCCGGGCGTCAGGCCGTCGCGCTTGCGCAGCCGGTCCGGGGTGCCCGAGGAGCCCGGCGAACCGGAGCCCGCGCCGCTGTCGCGGCCGTGGACGGCGTCGGTGACCGACGACATCTCCTCCTTGAAGTCGAATCCGTTGCGGATCTCCTTCAGGCCCAGCTCGTCGTTGTCCAGCAGCTGCTTGCGGACGAAGTTCTTGGGGTGCAGGTCCTCGAACTCGAAGTCCTTGAACTCCGGGCCCAGCTCGCTGCGGATGTCGGCCTTGGCGCTGTCCGAGAACTCCCGCACCTTGCGGACGAACTGCATCACGTCCTTGATGACCTTGGGCAGCTTGTCCGGCCCGAACACGAGCACGGCAAGGATCACGAGCGCGACGACCTCCAGCGCGCCTATGTCTGAAAACACCGTGCAGCTCCTCGTGGTCCTCGGCCGGCGGACGGAATCCGGCGGATCTCACCGTACCTGCCCCAACCGTCCGCACGGGAGTGGGCAGGGTCAACAGTAGGCCGCGCCCCGGTAAATCCCGAATTCGCCGGGCTCAGCTCCCGCCGGCTGCCGAGCCGAGGGTCAGCTCCACGGCGCGCTCCTTGCCGTCCCGCTTCACGGTCAGCTGCAGCGTGTCGCCGGGCCGGTGGGCGCGGATCCGCACGATCAGCTCCTCGCCGTTGTGCACCCGCTTGCCGTCGATGGCGGTGATCACGTCGCCCGGTTCGATGCCCGCCTTGGCGCCCGGGCCGTTCGGGGTCACCGAGTCCCCCTCGCCCTGGCCCTCGGGGCTGACCTGGGCGCCGTCCCCGGAGTACTGCAGGTTGATGCTGACGCCGATCACCGGGTGGGTGGCCTCGCCGTCGTTGATCAGTTGCTCGGCGACCCGCTTGGCCTGGTTGACGGGGATCGCGAAGCCGAGGCCGATGCTCCCGCCCTGGCTGCCGTTGCCGAAGGGGTCGGTGCCGCTGTCCGCCGACCGGATGGCACTGTTGATCCCGATGACCAGGCCCTTGGCGTCGACCAGCGGACCGCCGGAGTTTCCGGGGTTGATCGGGGCGTCGGTCTGGATGGCGTCGACGTAGCTGACGTCGCTGCTGTTGGTCTCCCCGCCGGCGGTGATCGGGCGCTGGGTGGCGCTGATGATGCCGGACGTGACGGTGCCCTCCAGGCCGTACGGGGCGCCGATGGCCACGACCGGGTCGCCGACCTGGGCGGAGTCGGAGTCGCCGAGGGTCAGCGGGTGGAGCTCCTTGACTCCGTTGACCTTGATGACCGCCAGGTCGTAGCCGGTGTCCCGGCCCACGATGGTGGCGGGCTTCACCTGGCCGCCGTTGAAGGTGACCGAGATGGTGCCGCCCTTGGCGACGCCCTCCACCACGTGGTTGTTGGTGAGGATGTGACCCTCGCGGTCCAGCACGAAGCCGGTGCCGGTGCCCTCCCCGTCGTCGCCCTTGACGTGGATGTAGACGACGCCGGGCAGGACCTGCGCGGCGATGCCCGCGATGCTGTCCGGGGCCCGGGGTCCGGCCGACGCGGTGGCCTGCGGCAGGGTCACGTCCGGCGCGCCGCCGCTGTCGTGGACGTAGGCGCCCAGCGCCCCGCCGATGCCGCCGGCGATCAGGGTGACGGCGACCAGCGCGGCCGCCAGAGGGGCCCGCCGGCTGCCTGTCGCCTGGGACGCGGGCCGCTGCGGGCCGTTGGTGCCGCCCGGGGGCGCCCAGGGGTCGTAGCGCTGCCACTGGCCGACCGACAGCGGCGGCGGAGGCACGGGCGCGGGGGTGGGGGCGGGCGGGCCGCTGGGCGGCGGGGCGGCCCCGCCGGCGGGGTGCTGCACGGGCGGCGCGGGCGCCCAGGGGCCGGGCTCGCCGTACGGCGGGGTGTCGTACGGGTCCGGGGCGTGCCGGGGGGCCGCTCCGGCGGAGGGCCCGGCGGGTGCCTCGGGCGCGTCCGGGGCGGGCCGGTCCTGCGGCTCAGGGGGTACCGGCGCGACCGTCTCCGGCCGGCTCCACCACTTCGGCCCTTCGGCCTTCCCCTCGTCCACGGTGCTCCCCTACGACGACCAGTCCTCCCTGGATTGAACCAGGAGTCGGCGCCGCCCGCAGCCGACCGCTCAGCGGGTCACGGGGAAGTGGCCGACCAGGGGGACGACCGAGTCGAGCGGAACGGGCGCGGCCGGGGAGACCGCGGCGCCGCTCGTGGCGGCGGGAGAGGCGGACGAGGCCACCGTCGACGGCGGGGCCAGGGCGGGTGCCGGGGTCACGCCCGGGACGGCGGACGCGGCCGGTGCGGCGATCGACCGCTCGTCGGCGGACAGGCCCAGCGGCCGGGTGAGGGCGCCGGGCCCGCGGCCGTCGGGCGCGCCGACGCCGTACGGGTGCATGCCGCCCGAGCCGGGGTGGATCAGGTCGCTGGTGGCGGTGCTCCACACGTCGGCCGCCGCACGGGCCGTCCCACCGGTGAACGGTGTCGCGGGGGCACCCGCGCCGCTGCGGGAGAGCGGGGTGCCGCCGGCTCCGTCGACCGCGGCGTCCAGCGGAAGGGCGCCGCCGAGCGCGATGGCCGCCATGGACACCGCGCCGGCCGCGGCGAACGCGAAACGGCGCCGGCCGCGGACCGCGGTGACGGACGGGGAGGGGCCGACGGGCGCGACCGCGGCGCCGGAGCGGCCGCTCTCGTGGATCCGGAAGCCGCGGGACGCGGAGGCCGACAGGGGCAGCGAGAACTCCTCGCGCGCCTTGCCGAACAGGCCGCCACCGAGGCGCTCACCGCCGAGGCTGGCCGTCTCCATCAGTCCGCCGTCGCCGAAGGGTCCCTCTCCGCCGTCGCCGTCACCCCCGGGCAACTCCTGGAGGCGGGCGAGCAGGCCCGCCGAGATCGCGGGCGGCGCGGTGGCGGCCACCACGTCCTTCATCCGCCGCTGCTCGTCGGCCGCGGCCTTGCAGTCGGCGCAGGTCGCCAGGTGGGCCAGCACCCGGTCGCGGGCGTCGTCGTGCAGCTCACCGTCGACGAAGGCGGCGAGATGGTCACCCAAGTGCTGGTCGGCACACGTGAGGTGCCGGCTGACACCGTTGCTCACGTGCTCCCGCCCTCCAGGGCCGGCCGGCCGGTGGCCAGGACGGGCGCGCGGCCGGGACGGGCGGCCGGCGCACGGTGCTCCAGCGCCTTGCGCAGATGCGAACGACCACGGTGGATACGGCTGCGCACGGTGCCCAGCTTCACCCCGAGCGTCGCGGCGATCTCCTCGTAGGACAGCCCCTCGATGTCGCAGAGGACCACGGCCGCGCGGAACTCCGGGGCGAGGGTGTCCAGCGCCTGCTGGATGTCCGCGTCGAAGTGGGTGTCGGCGAAGTGCTGCGCCGGGGACGGCTCGCGGCTCGGCAGCCGCTCGGCGGCGTCGTCGCCGAGGGCGTCGAAGCGGATGCGCTGCCGCCGGCGGACCATGTCGAGGAAGAGGTTGGTGGTGATGCGGTGCAGCCAGCCCTCGAAGGTGCCGGGGGTGTACGTCGACAGCGAGCGGAAGACCCGCACGAAGACCTCCTGCGTGAGGTCCTCGGCGTCGTGCTGGTTACCGGTGAGGCGGTACGCGAGGCGGTAGACCCGGGCGCTGTGCGTACTGACGATCTCCTCCCAGGAAGGGGGAGTCCACGCCTGGTTGTCCCGGTCGGTGGCGAAGGTCGCGTTGGCGGCCACAGTCGCGGACTCGTCGGTGCGCGGACGGTCGTCAGCTGTATCGGTCACGGATTTCGGCTCGCCGGCCGCCCTGCGGAAGCGCGACAGCACTCCCCGGTGACCCGCCGCAGCCGCACCTCCCCTGTCGGCTCTGGTGGTGTCCAGTAGAGCCCCTACCATAGCCACCTCGCCCGTTAGCTCCGGATAAATGCCGGGCGCATCGCTCCCGGCCCCTGTCGTTCAGGTCCGTCGCAGGTACCAACGCGCGGTCCCATCTGCGGGTTCCCGACCGCAACGGATACAGTCGCCGGGCGGGCTGCAACCGTCAGGCGGACAGGAGAGGGCAATTACCGGCAACCGGCAGGCGAGCTGGGCGTTCGCGGACGCCTTCGTCGCCGAGGACGACGCGCTGATACGAGCCCGCGGGCGGGCCCGTGAGGCAGGCGTGCGCCCGGTCTCCCCCGGCACCGGCGCGGCACTGCGGCTGCTGGCCGCCGCCACGGACGCCAAGGCGGTCGTGGAGATCGGCACCGGTGCCGGGGTCTCCGGCATCCACCTGCTGCACGGCATGCGTCCCGACGGCGTGCTGACCACCGTCGACACCGAGCCGGACCGCCAGCAGCTCGCCCGCACCGCCTACCGGGAGGCGGGGTTCGCGGGGAACCGCGCCCGCTTCATCCCCGGGCGGGCGCTGGACGTCCTCCCCCGGCTCGCCGACGGCGGCTACGACCTGGTGTTCTGCGACGGGGACCGGCTGGAGTACCCGGACTATCTGGGCGAATCGTTGCGCCTGCTGCGTCCCGGGGGGCTGGTCTGCTTCGAGGGGGCCTTCGCGCAGGGCCGCTCCATGGACGCCGCCCACTCCGAACCGGAGGTCATCCGGCTGCGCGAGCTGATGCGGACGGTACGGGACAACGCGGCCCTCGCCCCCGTCCTGCTGCCGACCGACGACGGTCTGCTCTGCGCGGTACGGCGCGGCTGAGAATTCCCCGCCCGGAATGCACCCGTTTCCGGAGCGGCGCCGGAACGGACGAACAAGTGGGCCCCCGGCGCATGGCGCCAGGGGCCCAAGGCTTGGATCGGCCGGTTCAGGCGATGGCCTTCTTCAAAGCCTCGCCGAGTGCATCCGCCTCGTCCGGAGTCAGCTCGACGACAAGCCGTCCGCCGCCCTCGAGCGGAACGCGCATGATGATGCTCCGCCCCTCCTTGGTCACCTCGAGCGGGCCATCACCCGTCCGCGGCTTCATGGCCGCCATGCTCGTTCCCCTTCCTGAAACCAGCTCTTCGCACACGGTGGCCCAGGCGCCACCGGACTCGAACACATTGGTTCTCAGCCATTATCCCGCATCGGGTGACCCGATGACCAACATCGGTTCCCATCCGTTCGAGAACCCTGTCCCGCAAAACCGTCCATTTCGGTGATCGCACTCCCGGGCGCGTTTGACGCAGGTCACATGTCCGCACCCGGCGATCTCCGGCATGCTGACCCCGAACATGAGCCGCGACGAAGGGGATTACATGGCCGACACCGTGCTGTACGAGGTGAGCGACGGGCTCGCCACCATCACCCTGAACCGCCCCGAGGTGATGAACTCGCTGAACGTCGACACCAAGGTCGCGCTGCGGGACGCCCTCCAGGCGGCGGGCGCCGACCCCGCGGTGCGGGCCGTGCTGCTCACCGCGAACGGCACGGCCTTCTGCGTCGGCCAGGACCTCAAGGAGCACGTCGGGTTCCTCCAGGAGGAGGGCGGCGGGCCGGCCATGTCCACGGTGCGCGAGCACTACAACCCGATCGTCACCGCCATCGCCACCATGCCCAAGCCGGTCGTGGCGGGGGTCAACGGGGTCGCCGCGGGCGCCGGCGCGGGCTTCGCCTTCGCCTGCGACTACCGCGTGGTCGCCGACACGGCCGCCTTCAACACGTCCTTCGTCGGCGTCGCCCTGACCGCCGACTCCGGGGCCTCCTGGACGCTGCCCCGGCTGGTCGGCCGCAGCCGCGCCGCCGACCTGCTGCTCTTCCCGCGCAAGATCGGCGCGCGGGAGGCGTACGAGCTGGGCATCGCCAACCGTCTGGTGCCGGCCGGCGAGCTGGCCGCGGAGGCCGCCTCGGTCGCCCGCCGGCTCGCCGAGGGTCCGACGGTCGCCTACGCGGCGATCAAGGCCTCCCTCGCGTACGCCGAGGGCCACTCGCTGGCCGACACCCTGGCCAAGGAGGACGAGCTGCAGACGGCCGCCGGCGCCTCCGAGGACCACCGGATCGCGGTCGAGGCCTTCCTGAAGAAGGAGAAGCCCCGCTTCCTCGGCCGCTGAGCCGGGACCGCGAAGGCGCGGCAGGCGCGGCAGGCGCGGCCGGGACGCTCAGCGACGGGCGCAGCAGTCGGCCAGGTGGTCGTCCACCAGGCCGCAGGCCTGCATCAGCGCGTAGGCGGTGGTGGGGCCGACGAAGCGGAAGCCGCGCTTCTTGAGGTCCTTGGCCAGCGCGGTGGACTCCGCCGTGACGGCCGGCACGTCCGCGACCGTTCGGGGTGCCGGGCGTCCGGCGGGGTCCGGGGCGTACGACCAGATGAGGGCGTCCAGGCCGCCCTCGTACCCCTCGCGCAGCGCCAGGGTGGCGTGCGCGTTGGCGACGGCGGCGTCGATCTTCGCGCGGTTGCGGATGATGCCGGGGTCGGCGAGCAGCCGCTCCCGGTCCGCGTCGGTGAAGGCGGCGACCGCCTCCGGGGAGAACTCCGCGAAGGCCTTCCGGAAGCCCTCTCGGCGCCGCAGGATCGTGATCCAGGACAGGCCCGACTGGAAGGCCTCCAGGCTCAGCCGCTCGTAGAGGGCCGCCTCGCCGTGCACCGGGCGGCCCCACTCCGTGTCGTGGTACAGGACGTAGTCGTCCGTGGACAGCCCCCACGGGCAGCGCGCCAGGCCGTCCGGCCCGGTCACCGCTCCGCCGTCGCTCACAGCCCGCTCCCGGGGCCACGCGGGTCCTCCGGGGGCAGCGGGGCCTGCTCGGCGTCCTTGACCAGCGAGTGGCCGCCGAGCCGGGTGGCGTGGGCGCCGGCCAGCGCGGCCTCCAGGTCGGCGATGTGGGCGTCGCGCTGGGCCAGTTCCGCGCCGAGGCGCTCCAGTACGTCGTCGACGTCCAGCATGCGGTAGCCGCGCACGGTCACCGGCAGGCGCAGCCGCTCGACGTCCGCGCGGCCCACCGGGCGCTCCGGCGGCAGCCGGTCGTCCACCCGGTCCGGCTCCACGTCGCGGAGCACCCCGCCGTCGCCGAGCACCGCGAGGGCGACCGCGGCGACCACCGCGACCAGCGCGATGAGAATGAACCAGAACAAGACCTCTCCCGGGGTCGGCGCGACGTATACGCCACGATCGTGCCACGTCGCGCCGTGCCTGCGGTGTGCGGTCGGCGACTATCTTCGATCGGCGTACGACATTTCGAGGGAGGCGCGACATGCTGCGGCTGGGCACACGGGAATTCGGCGGGCACGAACCCGTGATCATGGCGATCGTGAACCGGACGCCGGACTCGTTCTACGACCAGGGCGCCACGTTCACCGACGCGCCGGCCCTCGAACGCGTCGAGCGCGCGGTCGCCGAGGGCGCCGCGATCATCGACGTCGGCGGAGTGAAGGCGGGCCCCGGCGAGGAGGTCTCGACGCAGGAGGAGATCCGCAGGACCGCGGGTTTCGTCGCCGAGGTGCGCCGGCGCCACCCGGACGTGGTGATCAGCGTCGACACCTGGCGCCACGAGGTCGGTGAGGCGGTGTGCGAGGTGGGCGCGGACCTGCTCAACGACGCCTGGGGCGGCGTCGACCCCCGGCTGGCCGAGGTCGCCGCGAAGCACGGCGCCGGCCTGGTGTGCACCCACGCGGGCGGCGCGCGGCCGCGGACCCGGCCGCACCGGGTGGGCTACGAGGACGTGATGGCCGACATCCTGGAGGTGACGGTGGGCCTCGCCGAGCGGGCGGCCGCGCTCGGGGTGCGGCGCGACGCCATCCTCATCGACCCGGGACACGACTTCGGGAAGAACACCCGGCACTCGCTGGAGGCGACGCGGCGGCTGCCGGAGATGACGGCCACGGGCTGGCCGGTGCTGGTCTCGCTCTCCAACAAGGACTTCGTGGGCGAGACCCTGGACCGCCCCGTCAAGGAGCGGCTGATCGGCACCCTGGCGACGACCGCCGTCTCGGCGTGGCTCGGCGCCCAGGTGTACCGGGTGCACGAGGTCGCCGAGACGCGTCAGGTGCTCGACATGGTGGCCTCGATCGCGGGACACCGGCCCCCGGCGGTCGCCCGGCGGGGGCTGGCGTAGCGCCTGTCAGTCGCCGATCTCCTTGGTCACCAGGGCGACCGCCTCGTCGACGTCGTCCGTGACGTGGAGGAGTTCCAGGTCGACGGGGGACGCCTTGCCGCCGTCCACGACGGTGTCGCGGACCCAGTCGACCAGGCCGCGCCAGTAGGCGGAGCCGAACAGGACGATGGGGAACCGCGTGACCTTGCGGGTCTGGACCAGCGTGAGGGCCTCGAAGAGCTCGTCGAGGGTGCCGAAGCCGCCCGGCAGCACGATGAACCCGGAGGCGTACTTCACGAACATCGTCTTGCGGACGAAGAAGTACCGGAAGTTCACGCCGATGTCGACGTACGGGTTGAGCCCCTGCTCGAAGGGGAGCTCGATGCCCAGGCCCACCGAGACCCCGCCTGCCTCGCAGGCGCCCCGGTTGGCCGCCTCCATGGCGCCGGGGCCGCCGCCGGTGATGACGGCGAAGCCCGCCTCGGCCAGGGCACGGCCGATGCGGACGCCGGTCTCGTAGTCGGCCGAGCCCTCGGCCATCCGGGCGGAACCGAAGACGCTGACCGCGCTGCCGAGTTCGGCGAGCGCGCCGAAGCCCTCGACGAACTCCGACTGGATGCGCATCACGCGCCACGGGTCGCCGTGGACCCAGTCCGAGGGTCCACGGGTGTCCAGCAGCCGCTGGTCGGTCGTGGACTTCTGCACCTGGCCCCGGCGCCGCAGGACGGGACCGGTGTGGCGCTCGGGCCAGCCGCGCCCCGTGGGGCGGCCCTCCGCCGCGGCTGTCTCGGCGGCCGACGCCTCCTCCGCGTCACTGTCCATGTCGCGCTCCTTTCGCTGCCGTCCGGTCAGGGTACGACCGCGTCCGGCGGGCGGATCAAGAACGCGCCGCTGAATTGCCCGTTACGAGAGCCAGGCACGCAGCTTCTCCTCCGCCTCCAGGACGGCGGCGACGGCGACGTGCTCCTCGCGCGTGTGGGCGAGCCGGGGGTCACCGGGACCGTAGTTGACCGCGGGGACGCCCAGCGCGGAGAAGCGGGCCACGTCGGTCCAGGCCTCCTTGGGCGCGGGCTCGGTGCCGATGGCCGCGACGAAGGCGGCCGCCGCCGGGTGGGACAGGCCCGGCAGGGCACCGGGGGCGCTGTCGGTGAGCCGCACCTCGTAGCCCTCGAAGACCTCGCGGACGTGGTCGAAGGCCTCGGCCTCGGAACGGTCGGGGGCGAAGCGGAAGTTGACGATCACCGCACAGGAGTCGGGGATCACGTTGCCGGCGTGACCGCCCTCGATCATGACCGCGTTGAGCCCCTCGCGGTAGACGAGGCCGTCGACGGCCGCCTGCCGCGGCTCGTAGGCGGCGAGCCGGGCCAGCACGGGCGCGGCCTTGTGGATGGCGTTCTCGCCCAGCCAGCTGCGCGCGGAGTGGGCGCGGCGGCCGGTGGTCTCCACGCGCACCCGCAGGGTGCCCTGGCAGCCGCCCTCGACCTTGGCGTCGGTGGGCTCAAGGAGGACGGCGAAGTCGCCGGCGAGCCATTCCGGGTGGTTCTCGGCGAGCCGCTTGAGGCCGTTGTGCTCCGCCGCGATCTCCTCGGCGTCGTAGAAGACGAAGGTCAGGTCGCGGTTGGGTGCGGTGAGGGTGGCGGCGAGCCGCAGCTGGACGGCGACCCCGGACTTCATGTCGGAGGTGCCGCAGCCCCACAGGACGCCGTCCTCGTCGAGGCGGGACGGCACGTTCTCGGCGATCGGCACGGTGTCCAGGTGCCCGGCGAGCACGACCCGCTCGGCCCGGCCGAGCCGCGTGCGGGCGACGACGGCGTCCCCGTCCCGGTCCACCGTCAGGTGCGGCAGGGCGCGCAGGGCGCTCTCCACGGCGTCCGCCAGCGGTTTCTCGGCGAGGCTGACGGAGGGGATGTCGACGAGCTGCGCCGTCACGGCGGCGGCGTCCTGGCTGAGATCGAGCACGGGCCGTTCCATGCCGCCGACCCTACCCGGGGGCGGGTCGGGGCCCCGGCGCAGCGGGCTTCGGTACGGTGTGCGCGTGCCGAAGCCACCGTCGACCTCGACACCCGCCGCACGCGCCCCCCGCAGGCGGGGGCGCGCTGCCCGTCTGGTCACCGCGGGCCTGGTCCTGCTGGGGGTCGCGGGCTACGCCGCCTACCACCTGGCCGGTGTCGGGGGCGGTCCGCGCCATCCGGCGTGCACGGTCACCACGCAGGCGGGCAGCCTCACCCTGGAGCCCCAGCAGGCGGCGAACGCCTCGACGATCGCCGCGGTGGCGACCTCGCGCGGGCTGCCGGAGCGGGCGGTGACGATAGCGCTGGCCACCTCCATGCAGGAGTCGGCGCTGCGCAATCTCGACCACGGCGACCGCGACTCGGTCGGCCTGTTCCAGCAGCGCCCTTCGCAGGGCTGGGGCACGGCGGCGCAGATCATGGACCCGGTCTACGCCTCCAACGAATTCTTCGACGGCCTGGTGAAGATCCACGGCTATTCCCGGCTCCCCCTCACGGTGGCCGCCCAGAAAGTGCAGAAGAGCGGCTTCCCGCAGGCGTACGCCAAGCACGAGGCGGACGCCGCCCTGCTGGCCGGGGCGCTCACCGGCCGCCACGCCGGGGCGCTGACCTGTGTCACCCCGGTCGCCGCGGGGAGGACGGTCTCCGGGGGCGACCCGGCGAAGGTGCGGCAGCGGCTGGTGCGGGAGTTCGGGGCCGATGTGGCGCCGCGGACCATCGAGACGCCCGCGGACCCGGAGGACGATGCCGCGCGGGACGAGGCCGCGCAGGACGCCAAGAACGGTGCGCGGGGCGGGGGTCCGGCCCGGCGCACGGTGTCCGTTCCGTCGGCCCCGGCGGGGAACCAGGCGCACGGCGACGAGAGCCGGCGGGGCTGGGAGCTGGCTCAGTGGGCGGTGGCGCACGCTCAAGAACTGAGGGTGGAGAAGGTGTCCTTCGGGGACCGCCAGTGGTCGGCGGAGACCTCCGACCGGGGCTGGACCGAATCGCGTTCCGGTGCCGCGCACAAGACCGGGGGCGACGTCAGGATCACCGTCGCGCAATAGTGCGGGTATTCACCCCCAGGCGGGTGATTGATACGCCAAACCCATCAGATGCGAATCCCCTCGTTCGGGGGTGCGAAAAAAGCTTCTGATCAAGGGCTGTGACGTTTCCGCGACACTTACCGCTCCGCCCGAATTGATCCGCTTTACCGCCCCGGGAATCCCATCGCATTACCAACTCTTTACTCTTGGCGGCCGCAACCTTCGGCCCCCTTCACGCGGTAGTCACGACGTCCGCCCCGCGGACATGTCACGTCGAAACCGTCGTCTCTCCGTAAAAGGAGCACCATGTCTCTCCCCCTCGCGCGTCGGATCGCCCGGGCCGCTCTGCTGGTCGGCGCGGCCGCGGCTCCCCTCATCGGTGCCGGTGCCGCGTCCGCCGCCGCGCTGCCGCAGGTCGGCGACCTGGGTGGGCTGACCAACGTGGACAAGGCCCCCGAGCTCACCGGCACCGTGAACGGTGTGGCCAAGAAGTCCGGCGCCGTGAAGACCGTGCAGGAGGCGCTGCCCGCGACGACAGAGACGGTCGGCGGCCTGGCCAAGAGCGCACAGCCGACCGTCAAGGGCACGGCGACGCAGGCCGCCACGACCGTCGGCGGCGCCGCCCAGGAGCTCGGGAAGACCGCCAAGGGCGGGCTGCCGGGCGGCCTCCCCTCCACCGGCCAACTGCCCCTCCAGGGCCTCCCCATCGGCGGCTGACCCCCCACAGCCGGACCGAAAGGGCCCGGGGAGCGGTGCTCCCCGGGCCCTTTGCGCCGTCGTGTGCGCCGTCGTGGTGCCGCGGGCTCAGGAGGACAGCCGGCGCACCGCCGCCGCGACCCGCTCGTCCGTGGCCGTGAAGGCGATCCGTACGTACCGCTCCCCCGCCGCACCGTAGAAGTCGCCGGGCGCCACGAGGATGCCGTGCTTGGACAGGTCCGCCACGGTGTCCCAGCAGGACTCGTCGCGCGTGGCCCACAGGTACAGGCTCGCCTCGCTGTGCTCCACGCGGAAGCCGGCGGTCTCGAAGGCCTCCCGCAGCGCCGCCCGCCGCCGCGCGTAGCGCTCGCGCTGCCGGGCCACATGGGCGTCGTCCCCGAGCGCGGCGACCGTGGCGGCCTGCACCGGGGCGGGCGTCATCATGCCGCCGTGCTTGCGGATCTGCAGCAGCTCGCCCAGCACGGCCGGGTCGCCCAGGAGGAAGGCCGAGCGGTAGCCGGCCAGGTTGGAGCGCTTGGACAGGGAGTGGACGGCCACGATGCCCTCGTAGGAGCCGCCGCAGACGTCCGGGTGCAGCACCGAGACCGGGTCGGCGTCCCAGCCCAGCTCCAGGTAGCACTCGTCGCTGAACACCAGCACGCCGTGCGCGCGAGCCCAGGCGACCGCACGGGTCAGCTCGTCCTTGGACAGCACCCGACCGGTGGGGTTGGAGGGGCTGTTGAGCCACAGGAGACGCAGTCCGGCCGGGTCGGGCTCGGTCGGTTCGTCGTAGACGACCGCCTCGGCGCCCGCCAGCCGCGCCCCGACCTCGTACGTCGGGTAGGCGAGCCGCGGGTACGCCACCTTGTCGCCCGCGCCGAGGCCCAGTTGGGTCGGCAGCCAGGCGACCAGCTCCTTGGAGCCGACCACCGGCAGCACGTGCGCGTCGGTCAGCCCGGTGGCGCCCAGCCGGCGCCCGGCCCAGCCGGTGATGGCGGCGCGCAGCTCGGGCGTCCCCCACACGGTCGGGTACCCGGGGCTGTCCGCGGCCCCGGCCAGGGCCCGCTGCACGATGTGCGGGACGGGGTCGACCGGGGTGCCGACCGACAGGTCGACGATGCCGCCGGGATGGGCGGCCGCCGTGGCCTTGTACGGTTCGAGCCGGTCCCACGGGAAGACGGGGAGTCTGGACGAGACTGGCTGCGCCACGGTGGTGCTCACTTTCCGTTCCTCGCAGGCACGCGGCCTGCCACTGCCTCAAACACGGCGGTCCCGCACGGCGATGTGCCGTACGGGACCGCCCGGCAACTGTCGGGTCACTCGCCCTGCGGCGGCAGGGCGGCGATGAAGGGGTGGTCGCGCTCGATCAGCCCGAGCTTGGAGGCACCACCGGGCGAGCCGAGCTCGTCGAAGAACTCGACGTTCGCCTTGTAGTAGTCCTTCCACTCCTCCGGGGTGTCGTCCTCGTAGAAGATGGCCTCCACCGGGCAGACCGGCTCACAGGCTCCGCAGTCGACGCATTCGTCCGGGTGGATGTACAAGGACCGCTGGCCCTCGTAGATGCAGTCGACGGGGCACTCCTCGATGCACGCCTTGTCCTTGACGTCGACACAAGGCTGCGCGATGACGTAGGTCACGCTGTCGTTCCTCCTCGATAGGGCTGTCTCGCGCGGGAGCGCGGCGTCGTAGATGCCCGCCCCTAGTATCTCCGTTCTTGGGCAGCAGACGAACAGGAGGGGCGGTCATGAGCATGGATTTCACCGCCGGAGGCCGGCTCGAGGTGCGCATAACCCCTTCTGACGTGGGCAAACGCGTCTCGGTACGGAGAGTCGCGGAGATCGTCGAGGGACGGCCGGTGTTCGCCGACGCCGTCGGAATTCTCACATCGTGGGACGAAGGGGTGCTTGTCGTCACCCGTAGGGACGGGGAAACCGTCCGCATCGCGGAATCGTCCCTGGTGGCAGGCAAGATCGTGCCCGACGCACCGGCGCGCCGCGGGGCCCGGGCGCCCCGCGCGACGGCCCGGGAACTGCAGGAATCGGCCTCCCGCTGCTGGCCCGCGCAGGAGACCGCCCGGCTGGGCGCGTGGACGCTCCGCGCGGCCGGCGGCTTCACCCGGCGCGCCAACTCCGTGCTGCCGCTCGGCGATCCGGGCGTACCCCTGACGGAGGCCGTCGCACGGATCGCCCGCTGGTACGGGGACCGCGGACTGCCGCCGTATGTGCAGGTCACCACGGGCGCGGAGGACTCCGACGAGACGCTGGCGGAGGCGCTGGGCGGCCTCGGCTGGACGGCGGAGGGCCACGCCCTGCTGCGCACGGCCGCGCTGGCGCCGATCGCCGACCTCCCGGGCGCCGAGGCCGTGCACCTGTCCCGAGAGGCCGACGCGGCCTGGCTCGCCCGCTACCACCGCACGGGTGACCTGGGCGACGCGGCGCTGAAGGTGCTGGGCGGCGGTCCCTCCGTGTGGTTCGCCACCGTGCCGGGGGAAGGCGACCCCGCCGCCGGGCCGGCGGCGATCGGCCGCTGCGCCGTCGACGGCCGGTTCGCCTCCTTCGGTGCCGTCGAGGTGGTCCCGGACCAGCGGCGGCGCGGGCTGGCCCGGGCCGTGATGGCCGCGCTCGCCCGCAGGGCGCTGGACGAGGGCGCCTCCGGCGCGTACCTGCAGGTCGAGACCGACAACGAGGGCGCACGCGCCCTCTACGACCGGATGGGCTTCACCACCCACCACGCCTACCACTACCGGCGCGGCCCGCTGCCCGCGGGAGGGTGAGAAGCCCGGTATGGACGACGCCATCAGGCAGCGCTTCACCGAGGCCGCCCGCGAGCCGCGCCCCGACCTCGCGGAGCTGTGCCTGCTCATCGGGGCCGTGGCCGACCCGTCCCTCGACGAGGCCGGGACGGACGCGGCGCAGATGGAACTCGACCGCCTCGCCGGGCTCCTGCCGTACGGTCTCACCGCACCCGCCGACTGGGCCGACGCCGCCGCGGAACTGCTCGGCGGCCGCTGCGGGTTCGGCGGCTCCCCCGCCGACTACCAGCGGCTGGAGTCCTCGCTGCTGCACGAGGTGCTGCGGCGGCGGCGCGGGCTGCCGATCCTGCTGTCGGTGGTCTGGATGGAGGTCGTCCGGCGGGCCGGCGGACCGGTCCACGGGGTCGCCCTCCCCGGGCACTTCGTCGTGGGCTTCGGCGACCCCGCGGGCGCCTTCGTGCCGGCCGACCCCTTCAACGGCGGCCGGCGGCTCGGCGAGGAGGACGTGCGGCTGCTGGTGGCGGGCGCGACGGGGACCGCGCCGTCCCCGGCGATGATGGAGCCCGCGGATCCGCTCGACATCGTGCTGCGCGTGCTCAGCAACATCCGCGCCTGGGCCTCGGCGCGGCCCGAGCACCTGGGCACGCAGCTGTGGGCGGTGGAGCTGGCGCTGCTGCTGCCCCACCATCCGGCGCGGTTGCGCTTCGAGCACGCGCAGTTGCTGGTGCGCAAGGGGGACTTCGCGCGGGGCGCGGCGGAGATGGAGGCGTACGCGGACGTGCTCGCGGAGGCGGAACCGGACGCCGCGACGGCCATGCGCCGGCAGGCGCGGGCCGCCCGCGCGCTGCTCAACTGACGGGGTTCGGGTCGGGTGGGTGCCGGTGAGTGCCGGTGGGCGGGTGCGGGTTCGTCTCGCGCCCTTCGGACGCGAAGCGGCGGGCTGCGGACGGGAGGGTGCGGCCGGGGCCGGTCGGCGGTCAGCAGGTCGGTTCGTGCCGGGGTTCAAGCTCCGGAGCGGGTGGGCTTGATGGTGGGCCGGGCGCCGCAGCCCGCGTGTTTGCGCCCGCAGGGCGCGAGACGGCGGGAGACGCGGACCGCCTAGAGCCAGCCGCGTTCCAGGGCGATGCGCACCGCCTCGGCGCGGTTGCGGGCGGCGGTCTTCTGGATCGCGGTGGAGAGGTAGTTGCGGACGGTCCCCTCGGAGAGGTGGAGACGGCGGGCGATGTCCGCGTTGAGGGAACCGTCGGCCGCCGCACGCAGGACGTCGCGCTCCCGCGGGGTGAGGGGGTCGGCCCCCTCCGACAGCGCGGCCGCCGCGAGCACCGGGTCGATCACCTTCTCCCCCCGCAGCACCCTGCGTACCGCATCCGCGAGTTGCCCCGCGGGCGCGTCCTTGACCAGGAACGCGTCGGCGCCCGCCTCCATCGCCCGGCGCAGGTACCCGGGCCGCCCGAACGTCGTGACGATGACCACCCGCACCTGCGGCAGTGCCGCCCGTACGGCGGCCGCAGCGTCGAGGCCGGTCATCGCGCCGGGCATCTCGATGTCGAGCAGCGCGACCTGCGCCCCGGCGTCGTGGGCCGCGCCGACGACGTCCTCGCCGCGGGCGACCTGGGCGACCACCTCGATGTCCCCCTCAAGTCCCAGCAGCGCGGCCAGGGCCTCGCGCACCATCGACTGGTCCTCCGCCAGCAGCACCCGGATCATGGCCGTGAGCGTAGTCGGCCGGGACGACGGCGCGGAGGGTGAAGCCGCCGTCCGCGACGGTCTCCAGGCGGCCGCCGGCGAGCAGCAGGCGCTCCCCCAGGCCGGTCAGGCCGTTGCCGCGGCGTGTGCCGCCGGCTCCGGGGCCCCGGCCGTCGTCGGCGACGGTGAGCCGTACCGTGCCCTCGTCCTCGTCGACCGTGACCGCGCAGCGGGAGGCACCGCTGTGCCGTACGACGTTGGTGACGGCCTCGCGCAGGGCCCAGGCCAGCGCTGCCTCGGCCTCCGGGGTGAGCGGGGCGGTCACCGTCCCGGGCAGCCGGGCGCGGATACCGGCGGCCTGCAGGACGCCTCGGGCGCCGGCGAGCTCGGCGGCGAGGGTGGGCCTGCGGTAGCCGCTGACGGCCTCGCGGACGTCCACCAGGGCCTGCCTGCTGACCCGCTCGATGTCGGCGACCTGCGCGGCGGCGTCCTCGGGGCGGCCGGGGAGCATGCGTCCGGCCAGTTCGCTCTTGAGGGTGATCAGCGACAGCGAGTGGCCCAGCAGGTCGTGCAGGTCGCGGGCGAGCCGCAGCCGCTCCTCCGTGGCCGCGAGCTGGGCGACGGCCGCCCGGGCCTCGCGCAGCTCGCGGGTGGTCCGCACCAGCTGGCGCACGCCCATCATGGCGTAGCCGCCGAGCAGGCACGGCACGAGCAGCGAGAGCACCAGGTCCCGGGCCGCCCCGGTGAGCCCGGCGACGGCCGCGAGCACCGCGGTGACCAGCGGGATCGCCCAGCGGGCCTGGCGGCCGGGCAGCACCGCCCCGCAGCCGACGGCGAGGTAGACGAACAGCACGAGGAAGGCCTCGCCCAGGGTGAACGTCATCAGCAGGGCCAGCGCGCCGAGCAGCAGGAGCTGCCCGTACACCCAGCGCGGCTGGTGTTCGGCGTTCGTCCGCAGGAAGACGATGCCCAGGTAGGCGCCGACGAAGGCGGTGAGCCCGAGCCAGCCGAGCACGGTCGCGGTCAGGCCGTGCCCGCCCTCGGCGAGGTCGCTGACCGGGGCGCCGAGGTAGAGCATCCACATGGCCACCCAGACCAGCTTGACGACTGCCTGGCGGCGGTTCTCCGGGGCCCTGCCGATCGCCGGGGCGTCCCGGGGCTCGGCGGACTCCCGCTGCTGCGTCGTTCCGGCGGGCACGGTCCTTCTCCTCTCAGGCCTTCGCGGTGTCCTTGCGGTACATCCAAGCGGCTGTCCCGGCGAACACCAGCCCGTACACGACCAGCACCGCGACGTCCCCGGCGTGCGGGGCGCGGCCGGACTCGACGGCCTGGCCGAGCGCCGCGTACGGCCGGGACGGGAGCAGCTCCGCGATGTCGCGCAGCCAGCCGGGGAAGGAGTCGAAGGGCACCCACAGACCGCCGAGCAGGGCGAGCCCGAAGTAGGCGATCATCGCGACGGGGCGGGCGGTCTCCGCCGAGGCGACGTAGCCGATGGCCACGCCCAGCGCCGCGAAGACGAAGCTCCCCGCCCAGCTGGTCAGGAGCACCCCGGCCCACTGCCAGGCGGCCATCCGCACGCCCTTCACGGCGCCGCCGGCGAGCAGCACGAGCACGATCGAGGGCAGGCTGACGGTGGCGGCCGCGGCGACCTTGGCCAGGACGTAGCCCCGCCCGGGAAGGGCGGTGAGCCGCAACTGGCGCACCCAGCCCTTGTCGCGCTCCCGCGCGATCCGCTCGGAGTTGCCCATGAGCACGGCGGTCATGGCGCCGAAGGCGCACATCGCGACCATGTAGTACGGCACCATCGCGGCCTTCTGACCGGCCGTCAGGATCATGAAGAGCAGCACCGGGTACAGCACCGAGAAGAACATGAACTTGCGGTTGCGCAGGACGCGCAGGATCTCCAGCCGGGCCAGCGTCCTCATCGCGCCGCCACCTCCTTCTCGGACGACTCCGTGATGGCCAGGAAGGCCTGCTCCAGGCCGAGCCCGGCGACCTCCAGGTGCCGGGGGTAGAGCCCGGCGGCGTAGACGGCGTGCACCGTCGCGTCGGCGTCCGTGGAGCGGATGCGCACCGTGCGGCCGGTGATCTCCACGTCCGTGACCCGCGGCAGCGCCCGCAGGGCGGACTCCTGCGGCGCGGTGTCCAGGTCGAAGACGATACGCCGGACCCCGGCCCGCGCCTTGATCTCGGCGGCGGTGCCGTCGGCCACCAGCCGGCCGCCCTGCAGGACGAGCACCCGGTCGGCGACGGCGTCCGCCTCCTCCAGGTAGTGGGTCGCGAAGAGCACCGTGCGGCCCTGCTTCACCTGGCCGCGCATGGCCTCCCAGAAGGCCTGCCGGGCGGAGACGTCCATGCCGGTGGTGGGCTCGTCGAGGATCAGCAGGTCGCTCGCGCCGGCCGTGGCCAGGGCGAAGCGCACGCGCTGCTCCTGGCCGCCGGAGAGCTTGTCGACCTTGCGGTCGGCGATGGACTCCAGTCCGGCGGCCGCCAGCACCTCGGCGACGGGGTGGGCGCGCGGGTGCAGGTCGCAGGCGAGCCGTACGAGCTCGCGCACGGTGACCTCCTCCATGAGGCCGCCGCTCTGCAGCACGGCGCCGACCCGGCCCTCGGCGATCGCCCGGCGCGGGGTGGTGCCGAAGACCTCGACGGTGCCGGAGTCGGGGACGCGCAGCCCCAGGAGCAGGTCGAGGGTGGTCGACTTGCCGGCGCCGTTCGGGCCCAGCAGGGCGACGGTCTCACCGGGGTGGAGGGTCAGGCTCAGGTCGTCGACGGCCCGGACCTGACCGAAGCTCTTGCTCACGTGCGTGAACACTGTTGCGGTCATGACGAAAGCCTCGCGGACGGCGGTATCCGGGCGGCAGTGCCCGGCGTCCTGTCCCGCGGGTGACAGATGTCATGGGTGTGGCCCCGGTACGGGTACCGGGGCCACAGCCGTCACACGTGGAACGGGCGACCGGGGGTCAGGAGGTGCCCTCGATGGTCACGGTCTTCTTGGCGGCGTCGGAGGTCTGCAGCGCGGGCAGCATCGCGGAGGCGACGTCCTCCGGGGTGACGGCGGTCTTGCTGCCGTCGCCGCGCTCGACCAGCACCCCGTCGAAGGCGCCGCCGTACAGGCCCTGGAGCACCTTGCGGTCGATGTACGGGGTCAGGTTGCCGTCCTGGTCCGGAACCATCGTGAGGATCTGCGACAGCGACTTCTGCGGGCTGAACGGGATCTCCGCGGCGCCCGCGCGGACGGTGACGAAGCCGGACATGGCCGTCTTCCCGAAGCCGTCGACGGCCTTGTCGAGCTCCTCCTGGGTCACCTTGGGCTGGACGGTGGTGGCCTTCAGGCTCACGGTGCCCGGCTTGCCGGTGGCGACCTGCGTGGAGTACGCGCTGATGACGACGTCGACCGAGGCGCCCGCGTCCACGCCCTGGTGGGGCTTGCCGGGGACGGCGACGGCCTTGCCGTTCACGAACTTGACCATGCCCTCGGAGCCGGAGCCGCCGAGCCCCTGGGAGAGCTTCTCCAACTGGGCGCGGAGCTTCTCGTTGTCCGTGGTCAGCACGGGGTCGGCCGCACGCGAGACGCCGAACAGCGAGCCGATGACGGTGACCGGGTTGTAGTCGCGGTGCGCCACGTTGGCGACGGTCGCGTCGGTGTCGAAGACGAGACCGGCGGCCGCCGGCTTGAGCGCCTTGCGCTCGTCGCCGATGGTGACGGTGATCGGCGCGTTCTTGCGGGAGCCGAGCGCCTGGTCGAGGAGCGCGACGGCCTGGTCCTTGGACTTGCCGCCGATCCCGACGCCGTAGACGGTCGTGCCGGCCGGCACGTCGGAGTGGTCCATCAGCAGTCCGGCGCCGTAGGCGATGCCGAGCACGCCGAGCACGCCGACGCCCACCAGTATGAGCTTGGAGCGGCCCTTGGCCTTGGGCTCCGCCGCGCTCTGGCGGGCGGGGGGCGCCGCCGGCTCGTCCTGCTCGAAGCGGTACATCTCGCCGCCGGCCGGGGCCGGCCGGTTGACCGAGGGCCCCGCGGGGGGAACCGCCGGGATGCCGCTGACGACGGTGTCCCCGGACAGCCGCTCGGACGCGGAGGGCGGGAACGGGGTCGGGTACGGGGAACGGCCGGCCGCGGGCCCCGCCGGGGGCACGCGCATCTCACCGGTGACCGGGCCCGCGGTGGGCCCGGACGGCTGCTGCTGCTGCCCAGGGAAGGGCAGACCGGCTCCGGGACCCGCGGGTCCCGCGCCGGGACCGCCGGGGAACGGGCGCTGCGGCGGAGCGGGGCGCCCCGGTCCGCCGGGGCCACCGGGACCGCCGGGACCACCAGGACCGCCGGGACCCACCGGTCCACCGGGACCCACCGGTCCGCCGGGACCACCAGGACCGCCCGGCGCCACGGGACCGCCGGGGCCGCCGGGGCCGGCCGGGCCGACCGCGCCGTCGTTCAGGTACGGGATGCCACCGCGCCGGGGCAGGCCGGGGGCGGCACCCGGTCCGGGAACCGGACCGCGCTCCGGGGGACCGGGCTGGGCGGGGATGTCGCCGCGCTGGATCGGCTGGGTGAGCTCGGGGGCGGAGAACTCCTGGGTCACCTCGGGGGTGGCCGGCGAGGCCTTCCGCGGCGCGAACCAGTCGCTCGTCGGCTTCTCGCCCCGCGGCGCGGGAGCCGGCTCCGCGGCGGGCTCGGGCGCGGGCGCCGGGGCGCCCTGACCGGCCCCGGTGCCGCCTCCGGCGTTCCAGCCGGCGGGCGGGGCCGCCTCGGCCGCGGGGGCGGCCGGTGCGGACCCGCCGAACGCCTCGCCCTCCGTGCCGCCCTCGACGGGCGTGCGGACGACGACCGGCGGGATCGGCCGGGACCCGGGGATGTTGATGCGCACCCGGGTGGTCAGTGTGGTCTCGGTCTTGGTCTCCTCCGCTGCGGGAGCATCGGCGGGCTCCCCGTTCGCAGCGCCCTCGCGCGGGCCCTCCTGCGGATGCAGCGACGGAAACGGTCGGGTTCCGTACGGCGGGGTACCCGACGGGTACGCGGCTCCGCCCCGGCCCTGGGGGCCGGGGGACGGACGATCAGTTTCACGACTCAAAGCAGGCTCTCCCGGTTCGCTTCGCCACCCGTCACGGCCTTTCCGCGGGCGGCCCGGCGGCGCGCACCACCATACTGGGCACCGCGTCGGAGCCGCCTGCCCGCCGGATGGAGACCGCCCTGATCAAAGGGGTTTATGCGACGTCGGCCGCCAAAACGGACGACGTTCGCTCCGTAACGGACGCAACGTGGCGCCTATGGTGCCTCAAGTGATCCACCAGCGGGAGGACGGGGTTGCACAAGCGTGGCCGACATCACGCCCGCCATCGCTCCGCCCAACAGGTAGACGTACGGGCTGATTCCGTTGGCGAACAGGAAATCACCCTCCGGGCGGGCGGAACTGAGCAGCATCACGGTGATCAGCCACACCGCCGCCGGCACCACGGCGCCCAGCCGCGTGCCGGTGAGCCTGGCACCGCCGTGGAAGAGCGCCGCGCTCCCGGCGAGCGCGAGCAGCAACCCGCCCGGGAACCAGGCGGCCTGCACCAGGGACCCCGCGACGCCGACCAGGGCGCCCAGGATCGCGAGCACGGGGTAGGCCGCGCGCCTCATGCCCCGGTCCCCGCGAACAGGTCGTCCTCCAGGTCCCCGGCCGGCTCGGGGGCGCCCTTGACCAGGCGGTAGAACTCGGCGCCGAACAGGGGCTGTCCGAGGTCGTTGGAGAGCGCGAAGAACGGGCCGTCGACCGCGATCTGGGTCACATGGGCCTTCATCGCCGCGGCCTTGCGCTCGGCGTAGCGGGCCTCCACGTCGATGGCGGCCGTCACCTGGTCGTCGTCGACCAGGCCCGGGACGTCGTCGGCGGTCGCGATGCCCTCGAAGGGGATCTGCCCGCCGGCCGCGCGCAGCCGGGCGAAGCCCTCCTCGACCACGCTTCGCGGGACGCAGTTCCAGTAGACCTTGGCGATGGAGTGCGGGTCGCCGAGGTCGCGCCGGTAGGCCGGCTCCGCGGCCAGCTCCGCGGCGCGCATGGCGACCCGGTGCGCCTTGATGTGGTCGGGGTGCCCGTAGCCGCCGTCGGGGTCGTAGGCGACCAGGACCTGCGGACGGACCTCGCGGATCACCTCCACGAGGTAGGAGGCCGCGAGGTCGAGGTCCGCCTGCCAGAAGCTGTCGGGCCGGTCGTTCTGCGGCACGCCCATCATCCCGGAGTCCCGGAAGCGGCCGGGGCCGCCCAGGAAACGGTGGTCGGTGACGCCGAGCTGGACCATGGCGTCGGCGAGTTCGCCGGTCCGGTGCGCGCCGAGGGTGTCGTCGCGATCGGGCGCCAGGTGTGCCAGCTCGGGCGGGATGACCTCGCCCTCCTCACCGAGTGTGCACGTCACCAGGGTGACGTGCGCGCCCTCGGCGGCGTACTTGGCCATGGTGGCGCCGTTGTTGATCGACTCGTCGTCGGGATGCGCGTGGACGAGCAGCAGTCGCCGGGCGGGCAGTGCGGTCATGAGGAGAGCCTAGGGCAGGCCCTGGGGCTTTCCCGGAGTGAGCCACGGGCTCAGAACTTGAAGTCCCCGATCATGCCCGCGACATTGCTCGTGAGGTCCCGGATCGTCGGCGCGATGGAGGAACTCGCGAGGTAGAACCCGAGCAGTACGCAGACAACCGCGTGCCCCGCCTTCAAACCGGCCTTCCTGACCAGCAGGAAGACGACGATCAGCAGCAGCAGCACCGCCGAAATCGAAAGTGCCACAGCGGCTCACCTCCAGGGCCTCGTGGTCCGACAGCAGTTGCCAACCGTTTGTTACCCACTCTCGGCAGTGGATCATAACTTTGTGGCGCACCGCATAGCTCGTCGCACGGGAGCACACGGGGGCGCATGGCCGGATCTCGCGGTTGGCGTGCGCGGGGCTCACCGGCGGGCGGGTGACACACTCCCCCCATGACGCAAGCGCTCTCGTTCCCGCGGCAGTACGCCCGCACGCAGCGGTTCTCGCTCGGCGCCCCGCGCGCCTTCACCGTGTCGCCGGACGGCGACCGGGTCGTCTTCCTGCGCTCCCGTTCCGGCACCGACCGCTCACACCTGCTGTGGGTGCTGGACCCGCAGTCCGGCGCCGAGCGGGTCGCGGCGGACCCCGCGGTGCTGCTGTCCGGCGCGGCGGAGGAGCTGTCGCCGCAGGAGCGGGCGCGCCGGGAGCGCAGCCGGGAGGGCTCGGCCGGGATCGTCGGCTACGCGACCGACGACGCGGTGGAACTGGCCGCGTTCGCCCTGTCCGGCCGGCTGTTCACGGCGGAGCTGCGGGCGGGCACCGCCCGGGAGATCGCCGTGCCGGGCCCGGTGGTGGACCCTCGTCCGTCGCCGGACGGCCGCCTGGTGGCCTACGTGGCGGACGGCGCGCTGCGGGTGGTGGCCGCCGACGGCGGCGGGGACCGTGTGCTGGCCGCGCCGGAGGGACCGGACGTCACCTACGGCCTGGCCGAGTTCATCGCCGCCGAGGAGATGTCCCGCAGCCGCGGCTACTGGTGGTCGCCGGACGGCACTCGCGTGCTGGCGGCCCGGGTGGACGCGTCTCCGGTTCGGCGCTGGTGGATCGCCGACCCCGCGAACCCCGGGCAGGCACCGGCCGAGGTGGCCTACCCGGCGGCGGGCACGCCCAACGCCGAGGTCACGCTGGCGCTGCTGACCCTGGACGGCACGGCCACCGCGGTGGAGTGGGACCGCGAGCGCTACCCGTACCTGGCACAGGTGCACTGGTCGGCGGCGGGTCCGCCGCTGCTGCTCGTCCAGACCCGCGACCAGCGCGAGCAGCTGTACCTGGCGGTGGACACCGCCACCGGAGACACCCGGGAGGTGCACCGGGACCGCGACGGAATCTGGCTTGATCTTTTCGCCGGGGTGCCCGCGTGGATGTCCGGCGAGCGCCTGGTCCGGATCTCCGACGAGAACGGCTCGCGGTCGCTGTTCGTCGGCGAACAGCCTTGGACGGGGCCGGAGTTGCACGTACGTGCGATGCTCGGAAGGGATGGCGACGGCATCCTGCTGTCGGCCTCCGCGGGGCACGGGGCCAAGGACCCGGAGATCGGCGAGATCCATGTGTACCGGGCCGACGGGGGACCGGGCGGACCGGTCCGGCTGAGCGACGCGCCGGGCGTGCACTCCGCGGTGCGCGCCGGCTCCGTCACGGTGCTCTCGTCCGCGTCGCCGGGGTCGGCGGCCACGGCCGTGCGCGTGCTGCGGGACGGCGAGCGGGTGGCGGAGATCGCCTCCCACTGCGAGACCCCGGTCCTCACCGCGCGCCCGGCGCTGGTGAGCGCCGGCGAGCGCGGCGTCCCGGCGGCGGTGCTGCTCCCCTCGGGGCACAGGGAGGGCGACGGGCCGCTGCCGGTGCTGATGGACCCGTACGGCGGGCCGCACGGCCAGATGGTGGTGAGCGCGCAGCGCGGCTATCTCCAGGCGCAGTGGCTGGCCGACCAGGGCTTCGCGGTGGTCGTCGCGGACGGCCGGGGCACCCCCGGGCACTCCCCCGCCTGGGAGAAGGCGATCGCCGGCGACTTCGCGGGCGTCACGCTCGACGACCAGGTCCACGCGCTGCACGCGCTGGCCGGCCACTACCCCCTGGACCTCGACCGGGTGGGCATCCGCGGCTGGTCCTACGGCGGCTACCTGGCGGCGCTCGCGGTGCTGCGCCGCCCGGACGTCTTCCACGCCGCGGTGGCGGGCGCCCCGGTCACGGACTGGCGGCTGTACGACACGCACTACACCGAGCGTTACCTCGGCCACCCCGAGGAGGAGCCGGCGGCGTACGCCGCCAACTCCCTGGTCACCGACGCCGGTCTGACCGACCCGGCGGACGAGGTCCGGCCGCTGATGATCATCCACGGCCTGGCCGACGACAACGTGGTGGCCGCCCACACCCTGCGGCTGTCCTCCGCGCTGCTGGCCGCCGGCCGCCCGCACGAGGTGCTGCCGCTGTCCGGGGTCACGCACATGACGCCGCAGGAGGAGGTCGCCGAGAACCTGCTGCTGCTCCAGGTCGACTTCCTCAAGCGCTCCCTGGGCATCTCGCGGGGTTAGGCCCGGTCAGGGGCCGCCCCGAGGCGGGTCCTGCAGGTAGGCCGCCCGTGCCTCGGAGGCGGGGCCGGGCGGTGGCTGCCCGTGGGAGCCGAAGACGGGGAGGACGGCGGTCTGCTCGTACAGCGGCATGGACAGGTTGTCGGCGGCCGCCGGGATCTCCGCCTCCGCGTACGGGTCGCCGCCGGGCACGCCCACCGCGGCCAGGTCCCCGGGGACGAGCAGAAGCGTCACCACCAGGGCGGCGCCCACCGCGAAGGCGGCGGCGAAGTCGTCGGCGCCCGGAGCGTCGATCCGGGAGGTCCCGATCACCGGGACCGCGGTCACGGTCGCCAGCGCGGCCACGGAGATGCCCAGCGGACGGGCGAACGGGGCCCGCGCGAACGCGGCGAGGCCCGCGGCCGCGGCCAGCCCGGCGGTCGCCCAGACCAGCCACTCGTAGGGCGCCCCCAGTTGGGAGCCCACCAGGTAGCCGCCCTTGGCGGTGCGCCAGAAGAAGCCCGGCGGCAGCGGCGGCAGCGGCGCCTGCGGGTCGGAGCGCCGGGAGAACTCCAGGACACCGGCGATGAGCGCGACCACCAGCAGCAGCATCCCCGCCAGCACGCCCGCCGCGGGCCGCGGCGGGGCGGGCGCGTCCTCGCCGGTGCGCCGTACGACGAGGAGCAGCACGAGGGCGCCGGCGATCTGCCCGCCCGCGGTCAGCAGCAGCGCCCCCTGCAGTCCGGGCGGCCCGCCGCCCGCGGAGGGGGCCAGGAGGTACACCGTGGGGGTGCGCAGCGCGAGGGTGACCACCGCGGCCGCCCCGAGGACCCCGACGCCGCCGGGTTTGAGGGACGCGACCGCTGCGGCCACGTAGAGCCCGAGGAGCAGCAGGTCCACGGTGGAGGTCACCAGCGGCGCCCCGCCGACCGGCACCGCGAGTCCCGCCCACACCCTGACGGCGCCCTCCGCCCGGAACTGCACGAGGTCCTGGCCCAGCCAGACCGCCTCGGCGGCCCCCAGGGCGGCGCAGACCGTTCCTCCGAGCCGATACGCCTGCCGCATGGCCACCTCCCCGGCCTTCCGGCAGCACTGTCGTTTGGCCTTCGCAGGGGATACGCAGCGGACCGCCCGAGCGTTCACCGCGGACGCACGGCGGCCGGCCGGGGTGATGCGTGATCACCCCGGCCGGCCCACGGCACCCGCACGGCCGTACGCTGCTCAGCGTGGCACGTTCGTATATCGGTGATGCGTCGGGCAAGTTGCCTGCGTGTAAATGAGTTTCATCCTGAATCCTCCGTATTCGCCGAGGGAATGCGGAAGGTGTCAAGCACGCGTTCACGACAGTATCCAAAACCTTGCCCCAAGATACCGGGGATCTTGTCTCTCGATCGCTTCACCCCCTTGACTGGCCGCCAAATCCATTGCCCAATACCGGCTAGCTAGCCACGGGCGTTCACAGGCGCCACCAAAACTCCTTGGTGCGGGGGCAGATGAGCATGTCCAGTCCGAGCACGGCCGCGAAGGAGCCGGAACCCGTTCCGGCAGAGGCGCCCGCCCCTGTCGAGGGCACCGGGAAGCAACCCTCGGAACTCGTCGGACGCTCCCCCGGTCAGCTCGCCTGGCTGCGCTTCCGGCGCGACCGCACGGGCATGGTCTGCGCCGGCGTCGTCATCTTCTACCTGGTCGTGGCGCTGGCCGCGCCGCTGATCTCCAAGGTGTACGGGAAGAACCCGTACGAGCTGTACGGCCAGGACCTCGGGCTGCTGAACAGCTACGGGATCCCGCTCAAGCCCAACGGCGGCATCGACGGCGACTTCTGGTTCGGGCTCGAACCCCAGCTCGGCCGGGACGTGTTCACCCTGCTGATCTACGGGATCCGCACCTCGCTGGGCATCGCCCTCGCCGTGACCACGGTCTCCGTCGTCGTCGGCGTGCTGATCGGGCTCGTCCAGGGGTATCTCGGCGGGCGCACCGACTACTTCGTTGGCCGGTTCTCGGACCTGATGCTGTCCTTTCCGCAGCAGCTCTTCTTCATCGCCTTCACGCCGGTGATCGTCGCGCTGTTCGTCTCCCCGCGCGACGAGGAGCCGACCTACGTGCGCATCGCGGCACTGGTCATCGTCCAGTTCGTGCTCGGCTGGATGAGCGTGGGCCGGCTGGTCCGGGCCCAGGTGCTGAGCCTGCGCGAACGCGAGTTCATCGAGGCCGCGCGGATCAGCGGCGCCTCGTCGGGGCGGATCATCCGCAAGGAACTGCTGCCCAACATCTGGTCCACGATCCTCGTCCAGTCGACCCTGCTGCTCCCGGTGAACGTCACGGCCGAGGCGGGCCTTTCCTATCTCGGCGTCGGAATCCTGCCGCCCACCCCGGACTGGGGACTGATGTTCCAGCAGGCCGCGGCGTACTACGAATCCGACGTCACGTTCATGTTCTTCCCCGGCATCGCCATGGTGATCTTCGTGGTCGCCTTCAACCTGCTCGGGGACTCGGTCCGGGACGCACTCGATCCCAAGACCGTGCGCTAGGTGTCCAAGCCGCCGCGCCGGGCCCCTGTGGGGGGAGACCGGGCACGTCGGTATCCGCAGTTCGGTTCACTGACAGGCAGGGATCAATGAGAATTCGCAAGGCGCGTCATGCCTCCGCGTTCCTGGCGTTGGGAGCTCTGACGCTGTCCGCCGCGTGCAGCAGCGGTGGCGGCGGGGGGACGGGCACCGGCGGCGGCGAGGGCAAGCAGGCCACCGTGCAGAACTTCGGCATCGGCACGGCCGCCGACTCCAAGGGCCCCGCCCCGGAGGTCCCGGGCGCCGCGAAGGGCGGCACTGCGTACGACCTCGACCAGGCGGGCTTCGACTACCTGGACCCCGGCCAGCAGTACGTCAGCGACCAGCTGTCGGTACAGCTGCTCTACAACCGCTCGCTCACCGGCTACAAGATCGACGCCAAGACCGGGAAGACGATCCTGGTCGGCGACCTCGCCACCGACACCGGCAAGTCCTCCGACGGCGCGAAGACCTGGACCTTCACCCTCAAGGACGGCCTGAAGTTCGAGGACGGCACGCCGGTCACCTCCAAGGACGTCAAGTACGGCGTCGAGCGGCTCTTCGCCGACTACCAGACGCAGGGCCCGCAGTACATCCAGAAGTGGCTCTACGGCGCCGACTACCGCAAGGCGTACACCGGCCCCTACGAGGGCAAGGAGATCCCCGCCGACAAGATCGACACGCCGGACGACAAGACCATCGTCTTCCACTTCCTGGAGGCGCACGCCGACGCGCCCTACGCGGCCGCGATGCCGAACATCTCGCCGGTGCCGAAGGCCAAGGACGACAAGCAGAAGTACAACAACCACCCGGTCGCGACCGGCCCGTACAAGATCGCCAGCTACAAGCCGGGCAAGGAGCTGGTCTTCGAGCGCAACGCCAACTGGGACCCGAAGACCGACCCGATCCGCAACGCCTACCCGGACAGCTGGAACTTCCAGCTCGGCATCGCCGAGCCCGGCCTGACCAACCGGCTCGCGGCCGAGGACGGCAACGACAAGTACGCGGTGAACCTCTCCGGTTCCTCCGACCCGTCGAAGATGCAGACCCTGACGACGGACCCGCAGTACAAGTCGCGGACGGTGAACCAGTACCAGCCGTACGTCGAGGTCATCAACATCAACACCAAGCGGATCACCGACCCGAAGGTCCGCCAGGCGATCATGTACGCCTTCCCGATGACCCAGGTCCAGCAGGCCTTCGGCGGCGGCGCGCAGGGCGAGCTCGGCACCACCCTGCTGAGCCCGACGGTGGCCGGCTGGAAGAAGTACGACCCCTTCGGCAAGCTCGACAAGCCCACCGGTGACATCGAGAAGGCCAAGGAGCTGCTCAAGGAGGCCGGCGGCACCGGCAAGGTCAAGCTCTCCTACGCCTACGCCAACACCCCGCGCTGGCAGAACGTGTCGCTGACCATCGAGAAGGCCCTGGAGAAGGCCGGCTTCGACGTCCAGCGCAAGGCCATCGACCCGACCTCGTACTACACGGTCGTCGGCAAGCTCGACACCCCGTACGACCTCTACCGCACCGGCTGGGGCGCGGACTGGCCCAGCGCCTCGACCGTGGTCCCGCCGACCATGGACGGCCGCAACCTCGCCGACGGCACCAACAACTACTCGTTCCTCAACGACGAGCACGTCAACTCCGAGATCGACCGGATCCTGGCGATCACGGACATCAAGAAGCAGAACGACGAGTGGCGGACCCTGTCGGAGTACGTGCTGAAGAACGACACGTCGCAGATCCCGTTCGTCTTCGACAAGTACTTCAACATCCACGGCTCGGGCCTCGGCGGCGTCACCTACAACGAGGTCTACGGGACCATCAACCCGAACACGATCTTCGTCAAGCAGTAGCCACAGTGCACCCGCGCCGGTCCCGGCCTCTCCCCGGGCCGGGACCGGCGCCCCGACGGAACCGACGGAGAGCCTGACCCATGCTGCGTTTCCTGGTACGCCGTGTGCTGGGCGCGCTGGTCATCCTGCTGCTGATCAGCGCCATCACGTACTTCCTCTTCTTCTTCCTGCCGTCCGACCCGGCACTGCTGTCCTGCGGCAAGAACTGCAGCCCGCAGAACGTGGCCCTGATCCGCAAGAACCTCGGCCTGGACCTGCCGATCTGGACCCAGTACTGGCACTTCATGGTCGGCATCTTCGCCGGCCGGGACATGCCCATCGGCCACTGCCCGGCGCCCTGCTTCGGCTACTCCTTCGCCGACCAGCAACTCGTCTGGGACACCATCGCCGACCGCTACCCGACCACGCTGTCGCTGGCGATCGGCGGAGCCGCCGTCTTCCTGTGCGTCGGCGTCGGTCTCGGCCTCGTCTCCGCCTGGCAGCAGGGCAGGGCCTTCGACCGGATCGCCAGCGGCGTCTCGCTGGTCGGCAACTCCGTGCAGATCTACTTCCTCGGCCCGATCGCCATCGGCCTGCTCGCCTCCAGCTGGCACGTGCTGGACCGCGGACACGACCCCGACTGGTCGCACGATCCATGGGGCTCGGTGCAGGGGCTGATCCTGCCCTGCCTGGTGATGTCTGTGATCTTCTGGTCCAACTACAGCCGCCAGACCCGCTCGCTGATGGTGGAGCAGATGTCCGAGGACCACATCCGGGCCGCCCGCGCCAAGGGCATGTCCTCCCGGTACGTGTTCCTGCGGTACGCGCTGCGCGGCTCCGCCGCCTCCATCATCACCATCTTCGGCATCGACCTGAGCTCCGTCCTCGGCGGCGCGATCATCACCGAGGTCACCTTCGGACTGCACGGCCTCGGCCTGCTCTCCGTGCAGGCGGTGCTCCGCAGCGACCTGCCGCTGGAGATGGCCGTGATGCTGATCGGCGCCACGATCATCGTCGTCTGCAACATCGTCGTCGACGCCGCCTACGCCCTCATCGACCCGCGGATCAGGCTGTCGTGAGCCGGGACGCCTGCCGGCACGCAGAGGAGAAGCACCGTTGAGCATCCTCACCAAGACCGAGGCCGGGCCGCCCGGGCCCGGGGACCCCGCGCCGTCCGGGCCGTTCCTGTCGGTCCGCGACCTGTACGTGCAGTTCGCCACCGAGGACGGCGTGGTCAAGGCCGTCGACGGCCTCTCCTTCGACCTGGAGCGGGGCAGGACCCTGGGCATCGTCGGCGAGTCCGGCTCGGGCAAGTCGGTCACCAACCTGGCCGTCCTCGGTCTGCACAACCCGCGCAACACCACCATCCGCGGCGAGATCGTGCTGGACGGGCAGGAGCTGACGGGCGCCTCCGAGCGGACCCTGGAGCGGCTGCGCGGCCGGAAGATGGCGATGATCTTCCAGGACTCGCTCACCGCGCTCTCCCCGTACTACACGGTCGGCCGGCAGATCGCCGAGCCCTACATGAAGCACATGGGCGCCTCGCGGAAGGCCGCCCGGGAGCGGGCGATCGAGATGCTGGCCCGGGTGGGCATCCCGCAGCCCCGGCTGCGGGTGGACGACTTCCCGCACCAGTTCTCCGGGGGGATGCGCCAGCGCGCGATGATCGCGATGGCGCTGGTCTGCGACCCGGCGCTGGTCATCGCGGACGAGCCGACGACGGCCCTGGACGTCACCGTGCAGGCCCAGATCCTCGACCTGCTGAAGGACCTGCAGCGGGAGACCGGCACGGCGATCGTCATCATCACCCACGACCTGGGGGTGGTCGCCGACACGGCGGACGACGTGATGGTGATGTACGCGGGGCGCTGCGTGGAGCGCGGCACCGTGCGCGAGATCCTGAAGTCGCCCGAACACCCCTACTCCTGGGGCCTGCTGACCTCCATCCCGCGGCTGTCGGCACCGGTGGACCTGCCCCTGTCCCCGATCCCCGGCACCCCGCCCAGCCTGCTCAACCCGCCCTCCGGGTGTCCCTTCCACCCGCGCTGCGCCTTCACCGAGGAGGTCGGCGGCGGGCGCTGCACGTCCGTGCGGCCCGGCATACCCGAGGACGAGCGGCGCGGCTCCGCCTGCCATCTGGGCCGGGAACGGAAGCGGGAGATATTCACCGGGCAGATCCAGCCGCGGCTGAGCGGGGGTGCGCGGTGAGCGCCCCGCAGCAGGACCACGCGCCGGGGGAGACCATGAGCCCGCTGCTCGAAGTGACCGGACTGCGCAAGTACTTCCCCGTGCGGGGCGGCTTCCTGGTCAAGCGCCATGTGGCGGACGTACGGGCGGTCGACGGCATCGACTTCACCATCGCCGAGGGCGAGAGCCTCGGGCTGGTCGGCGAGTCGGGCTGCGGCAAGTCCACCACCGGGCGGCTGGTGACGAGGCTGCTGGAGCCCAGTGCGGGACGGATCGCCTACCGCGGCCGGGACATCACCCACTCCTCGCGCAGGGAGATGGCCCCGATCCGCTCCGAGATCCAGATGATCTTCCAGGACCCGTACGCCTCGCTGAACCCGCGGCAGACCGTCGGGCACATCGTGTCGGCACCGCTGGAGATCAACGGGATCAACCCGCCGGGCGGCCGCGAGAAGCGGGTCCGCGAGCTGCTGGAGACCGTGGGTCTCAACCCCGAGCACTACAACCGCTTCCCGCACGAGTTCTCCGGCGGCCAGCGGCAGCGCATCGGGGTGGCCAGGGCGCTGGCGCTGGAGCCCAAGCTCATCGTGGCGGACGAGCCGGTCTCGGCACTGGATGTGTCGATCCAGGCCCAGGTGGTCAACCTGCTGCAGCGCCTGCAGCGGGAACTGGGGATCGCGTTCCTCTTCATCGCCCACGACCTCGCGGTGGTACGGCACTTCTCGCAGCGCGTGGCCGTGATGTACCTCGGGCGGATCGTGGAGGTCGGCGAACGCCGGGACATCTACGAGCGGCCCCGCCACCCGTACACCCACGCGCTGCTGTCCGCCTCCCCCGAGCCGGACCCGGACGACCGGGACGCCACCGAGAGGATCCGCCTCGCCGGTGACGTGCCCTCGCCGGTGTCGCCGCCGTCCGGCTGCCGCTTCCGTACGCGCTGCTGGAAGGCGCAGGACAAGTGCGCGGCCGAGGAACCGCCCCTGGCCCGCCTGGAGGGGAACCGGGAGGGGCACCTGAGTGCGTGCCACTTCCCCGAGGAGCCGACGACCGCGGCACGGGGCGAGGACATCGTCCTCGACCCCGCACTGGCCGCGCTCGAGGAGACGCCCGCCGACAAGACCCTTTGACCCGGCCCGACCGACGTCTCCGTTCGGAGCCCGGTCCGCGCCCACACCCCTGCACCACCGGGCGCGGGCCGGGTCCTTTTCCGGGGCCCGGTTCGCCTCGGGGCGCCCCGGCGGGCGCCGGCGCGGCGGCCGGGCCCCTTCGGCTCACTCGCCCCGGGCCTCGGGCGGCACCACCGTCTTCTCCTCGGCGAAGTGGCAGGCGCTGTCGTGCGCCGCCGGGGAGTCCACACCGCGGAACACCTCGGGCACCGCCAGTGCCGGCACCTCCAGGGTGCAGCGTTCCCGCGCCTTCCAGCAGCGGGTGCGGAAGCGGCAGCCGGACGGCGGATCGGCGGGCGACGGGACGTCACCGGTGAGGATGATGCGCTCGCGGTGCTCGCGCGCCTCCGGGTCCGGCACCGGCACCGCCGACAGCAGCGCCTGGGTGTACGGGTGGGTGGGGTGCTCGTAGATCTGGGTGTCCTCGCCGGTCTCGACGATCCGCCCGAGGTACATCACCGCCACCCGGTCGGAGATGTGGCGGACGATGGACAGGTCGTGCGCGATGAAGATGTAGGACAGGTCGAACTCGTCCTGCAGCCTCTCCATCAGGTTGACGACCTGTGCCTGTACCGAGACGTCCAGCGCCGAGACCGGCTCGTCGGCGACGATGACCTCGGGGCGCAGGGCCAGGCCGCGGGCGATGCCGATGCGCTGCCGCTGGCCGCCGGAGAACTGGTGCGGATAGCGGTTGAGGTGCTCGGGGTTGAGGCCGACGACGTCCAGCAGTTCGCGGACCCGGCGGCGCCGGTCGCCCTTGGGCGCGACGTCCGGGTGGATCTCGTACGGCTCGCCGACGATGTCGCCCACCGTCATCCGCGGGTTCAGCGAGGTGTACGGATCCTGGAAGACCATCTGGATGTTCCGGCGCACGGCCTTCAGCGCCCGGCCGGACAGCCTCGTGATGTCCTCGCCCTTGTAGAGGATCTGCCCCTTGGTGGCCCGCTCCAGGTGCACCAGCAGCCGGGCCACGGTGGACTTGCCGCAGCCGGACTCGCCGACGACGCCCAGGGTCTCGCCGCGGTACAGGTCGAGGTCCACGCCGTCGACCGCCTTCACGGCCCCGACCTGCCGCTTGAAGAGGATCCCCTGGGTGAGCGGGAAGTGCTTGTACAGCCCGCGCACCTGGAGCACGGGCTCACCGCTGCTGCTCACCGAGGCACTCCCTCCAGAAGTGGCAGGCGCTGCCCCGCCGGGCGCTGACCTGGTACAGCTCCGGCTCATCGGTGGCGCACACGTCGCGGGCCAGCGGGCAGCGCGGATGGAAGGCGCAGCCGGTGGGGATGCGCAGCAGGTTCGGGGGCAGGCCCTTGATCGCGTAGAGCTCCCGGCCCTTCTGGTCCAGGCGCGGGATCGACTCCAGCAGGCCCTTGGTGTACGGGTGCGCCGGGCGCTTGTAGATCTCGTGCACGGGCGCGGTCTCCACGATGCGCCCGGCGTACATCACCGCGATGTGGTCGGCGACGTCGGCGACCACGCCGAGGTCGTGGGTGATGAGGATCAGGCCCATGCCGTACTCGCGCTGCAGCTCCGCGAGGAGCTCCATGACCTGCGCCTGCACCGTGACGTCGAGCGCGGTGGTCGGCTCGTCGGCGATGATCAGCTCGGGCTCCAGGGCGAGCGCCATCGCGATCATGACGCGCTGGCGCATACCGCCGGAGAACTGGTGCGGATACTGCCCGACGCGATCGCGGGCGGCGGGGATGCGCACCCGGTCCATCAGCTCCACCGCCCTGGCCCGGGCGTCCTTGCGGGACATCCCCCGGTGCACCCGGAACATCTCGCCGAGCTGCTCGCCCACGGTCAGCACCGGGTTGAGGGCGGACAGCGCGTCCTGGAAGATCATCGCCATCCTGGCGCCGCGCACCCTGCGGCGCTCCTCGGCGCCCATGGTGAGCAGGTCCTGGCCGCGGAAGAGGATCTCGCCGCGGGTGACGAACCCGGGCGGCGAGTCGAGGATGCCCATGACGGCCTGCGCGGTCACCGACTTGCCGGAGCCGGACTCGCCGAGGACGGCGAGCGTCTGGCGGGGGCGCACCGCGAAGGAGACCCCGTTGACGGCCCGGGCGACGCCCTCCCGGGTGCGGAACTCCACGTGCAGATCGCGTACGTCGAGCAGGGGCGGCTCGTCCCGGGCCGCGGCGGCGGTCGTCGCTCCTTCGTCCATCAGCGCAGCTTGGGGTCGAGGGCGTCGCGCACCGCGTCACCGAGCATGATGAACGCCAGCACCGTCACGCTCAGCGCGCCGGCCGGCCAGAGCAGCATGTGGGGGGCGTTGCGGATCTGGGTGGAGGCCTGGGAGATGTCGATGCCCCAGGAGACGGTGGGCGGTTTCAGCCCGACGCCGAGGTACGACAGGGTGGCCTCCAGGGAGATGTAGGTGCCGAGCGCGATGGTCGCGACGACGATGACGGGCGCGACGGCGTTGGGCGCGATGTGCCGCAGCAGCACCCGGGTGTGGCCGGCACCGAGGGCGCGGGCGGCCTGGACGTAGTCGTTCTGCTTGGCGCTGATCACCGAGCCGCGCGCGATGCGGCCGATCTGCGGCCAGCCGAGCAGCACGATGAAGCCCACCACCGGCCAGACGGTGGTGCCGGTGACGACGGACAGGAAGACCAGTCCGCCGAGGACGATCGGGATGCCGAAGAAGATGTCGCTCACCCGTGAGAGCACCGCGTCCGCCCAGCTCCCGTGGTAGCCGGCGAGGCCGCCGAGCAGCGCGCCGAGCAGGGCGGCGCCGATGGTGGCGCAGACGCCGACGGTCACCGAGGCGCGCGCCCCGTGGACGACCCGGGTGTACACGTCGCACCCCTGGGTGTCGAAGCCGAAGGGGTGGCCGGGCGCGGAGCCCTTCTGGGAGTTGTCCAGGTTGCAGCTGAGCGGGTTGCCGGGGGCGATGAGCCGCGGCCAGACGGAGATGACGACGAGGAAGAGGATGACCAGCGCGGCGATCACGAAGACCGGGTTGCGGCGCAGGTCCCGCCAGGCGTCCGACCACAGGCTGCGCGGCCGGTCCGCGCCGGGCCGGTCGACCGGGACGACCGGCGCCGTGCCGGGGCCGGGCGCCCGCTCCAGGCTGCGCGCCTCGTCCTGGCCCAGCCCCATGGCGGCCCCCGTCCCGCCCGCCGGCTCCACGGCCTCGTCGGGGTGGTTGCGCGGCTCAGGCATAGCGGATCCTCGGGTCGAGGACGGCGTAGAGGAGGTCGACCAGCAGGTTCGCGAGGAGGAAGACGATGACCAGGATGGTCACGAAGCCCACCACGGTGGCCGAGTCCAGCCGGAGGATGCCCTGGTAGAGCTGGTAGCCCACGCCGTGGATGTTGAAGATGCGCTCGGTGACGATGGCCCCTCCCATCAGCGCCCCGATGTCGGTGCCGATGAAGGTGACCACCGGGATGAGGGAGTTGCGCAGCAGGTGACGGGTGATCACCCGGCGGCGCGGCAGCCCCTTGGCGACGGCGGTCCTGACGTAGTCGGCGCGGACGTTCTCCACGACGGAGGTGCGGCTGAGCCGGGTGACATAGGCGAGCGAGGTCAGGGCCAGCACGAGCGCCGGCACGATCAGCTCGTCGAACCGGGCCTCGGAGGAGACCGAGGGCGCGATGAGGTTCCACTTGACGCCGAGCAGATACTGCAGCACGTAGCCGGTGACGAAGGTCGGCACGGAGATGACCACGAGGGTGCCGAGCAGTGTCGCGGTGTCCGCGGGACGGCCGCGGCGCAGCCCGGTGAGCACACCGAGGGTGATGCCGATGACGATCTCGAAGAGGATGGCGAGGACCGTCAGCCGCAGCGTGACGGGCAGGGCGGAGGCCAGCAGCTCGGTGACCGGCCGGCCGTTCCAGGCGACCCCGAAGTCACCCCGGAAGATCTGCCCCATGTAGTGCAGGTACTGCTGCCACAGCGGGTGGTCCAGGTAGAGGTCGTGGCGGATCTGCGCGGCCGTGGCGGGGTCGCAGGCGCGGTCCCCGCAGCGGGCCTGGACCGGGTCGCCGAGCGCGTACACCATGACGAAGATCAGCACGGTGGTGCCGGCGAAGACCGGGATCATCTGCAGCAGACGGCGGATGACGTACCGTCCCATGGGCGTCAGCCGACCTTGATCTGGCTGAAGACGGGGACGCTGAAGGGGTTGAGGGCGACCCGCGAGAGCCGCTGCGACCAGCCCGCGCTGCCGTTCTGGTACCACAGGGCGATCGCCGGGACCTGCTGCGGCAGGATCCGCTCGGCCTCCTTGAAGGTGTCGACGGCCTTGGCGCGGTCGCTCTCGGCGTTCGCCCGGTCGATCAGCCGGTCGAAGCGGGGGTCGCTGAAGTGGGCGTCGTTGGAGGAGGCGCCGGTGTAGTAGAGCGGCTGCAGGAAGTTCTGGATCAGCGGGTAGTCCATCTGCCAGCCGGCCCGGAACGGGTTCCTCATCTGCCGGCCCACGATCTGGTTGCGGAAGTCGGCGAAGGTGCCGACGGGGTCGCCGACGCAGGCGTCGTCCTTGCCCAGCGCGTTGTTGATGCTGTTGCAGACCGCGTCGACCCAGTCCCGGTGGGAGCCGCTGTCCGCGTTGTACGTGATCCTCATGCTGCCGCCGGGGAGGCCGCCGCCCTCCTTGACCAGCTGCCTGGCCCGGGCGGGGTCGTACTCGCAGACCCGGCCGCAGAGCGTGTCGTCGAAGCCGCCCTCCGCGCCGAGCACGGGTGAGGTCCAGTCCCGCGCGGGGATGCGGGTGTTCTGGAAGATCTTCCGGGTGATCTGCTTGCGGTTGATCGCCATGGAGATGCCCTGGCGGAGCTTCTCCGAGTCCTCGCCCGACCAGGCCTTGTCGTACAGCGGGAAGGCGAGGGTCTGGATGATGCCGGCCGGGGTGTTGAGGTAGCGGCCGTCGAGATCGGCCCGCACGTTCTTCAACTGGGCGGCGGGGACGTCGTCGACCAGGTCGAGGTTGCCGGCCTGCAGGTCGGTGTAGGCGGTGTTGCTGTCCGTGTAGACCTTGAGGTCCACGCCGCCGTTGACGGCCGCGTCGTCGCCCTTGTACCCGTCCCACGCGCGCAACTGCATGCCCTGGCCCTTGGTGTAGGACTCGACGCGGTACGGCCCGTTGCCGACGGGCTTCCTCAGCCAGGCGGCGTGGTCGGTGAAGAAGACCCGGGGCAGGGGCATGAAGGCGGCGTAGCCCAGGGTGTCGGGCCAGGTGGAGAACTTCTGGTCGAGCTCGACGGTGAAGTTCAGGTCGTCCTGTCTGGTCAGGCCGGAGAGCTTCCGGGCGACCGGCTTCCCGGATTCCGGATGGACCTTGTCGTAGCCCTTGATGTACCGGAAGAAGGATGCGTTGATCTGCTTGTTCGTCACGAGCGCCGCGTAGTTCCACGCGTCGATGAACGAGGCGGAGGTGACCTTCTCGCCGTTGCCGAAGGTCCAGCCGTCCTTGAGCCTGATCCTGAACGTCCGCTGGTCGGTGGTCTCGATCGAGTCGGCGATGACGTTCTCCGCGGCCGCCGTCCTCGGGTTGTACTTCTTCAGGCCGCGGAAGATCATGTCCAGCACCTTGCCGCCCTGCACCTCATTGGTGTTGGCGGGCTCCAGCGGATTCTGCGGATCGGTCCACGAGGCGCTGAGCACCCCGGAGCCGTCCGTCACACCGCCGCCGTCCCCACCTCCGCAGCCCGTCGCCACCAGGGCGGCCACGGCCGCGCCGACGGCCCACCTCGCCGCGCTCCGTCGCATCGGATGCCTCCTCGGGGAGCTCTACGCCATGAAGGACACGAGGCTCACCATGACATCGCAAACCATGACATATTGCACAGCGGCTCACCGGCCCGCGGGCCGCCCCGAGACGGACAGAGGGTTTTCCCTCTGCGCCGGGCAGTCAACAGGGACCATCCCGATAGTCGGGTTAATTTCGACCAAGCCGATGCTCAAGGCGGTCGGCGTCGCGAAGGGGCACCGAACGCCCGAGGGGCGCCCGCGCGGTGTTCTCGCGGGCGCCCCTCATGGGTGGTGCGGGTGGTGCTCAGTTCACCGCGTGGACGACGTCCTTCTCCTCGGCGAAGTGGCACGCCGACTCGTGCGCGGCCGGGGTGTCGTCACCCGCGAAGCGCTGCGGGATGGCCAGCAGCGGCTCCTCGGTGGCGCACCGGTCCTGGGCCTTCCAGCAGCGGGTGCGGAAGCGGCACCCGGACGGCGGGTTGGCNGGCGACGGGACGTCACCGGTGAGGATGATGCGCTCGCGGTGCTCGCGCGCCTCCGGGTCCGGCACCGGCACCGCCGACAGCAGCGCCTGGGTGTACGGGTGGGTGGGGTGGTCGTAGATCTCGGTGTCGGTACCGATCTCGGCCATCTTGCCCAGGTACATCACGCCGACGCGGTCGGAGATGTGGCGGACGATCGACAGGTCGTGCGCGATGAAGATGTAGGACAGGTTGAACTCGTCCTGCAGCTTCTCCATCAGGTTGATGACCTGCGCCTGCACCGAGACGTCCAGCGCCGAGACCGGCTCGTCGCAGATGATGATCTCCGGGTTGAGCGCCAGGCCGCGGGCGATGCCGATGCGCTGCCGCTGACCGCCGGAGAACTGGTGCGGGTACCGGTTGATGTACTCCGGGTTGAGGCCGACGACGTCCAGCAGCTCCTGCACCTTGCGGCGCCGGTCGCCCTTCGGGGCCACCTCGGGGTGGATGTCGTAGGTCTCGCCGATGATGTCGCCGACCGTCATGCGCGGGTTCAGCGAGGTGTACGGGTCCTGGAACACCATCTGGATGTTCCGGCGCACGGCCTTCAGGGCGCGGCGGGACAGCTTGGTGATGTCCTGCCCCTTGTAGAAGACCTCGCCGGCGGTGGCCCGCTCCAGGTTCATCAGCAGCTTGGCGACGGTGGACTTGCCGCAGCCGGACTCGCCCACGATGCCCAGGGTCTCGCCCTGGTACAGGTCGAAGGAGATCCCGTCGACCGCCTTGACGGCGCCGATCTGCTTCTTGAAGAGGATGCCCTGGGTCAGCGGGAAGTGCTTGACCAGGTTGCGCACCTGGAGGATCGGCTCGCCGCGCTCGACCGGCTTGGCGATCGCGGCCTCCACCGCCGCCACCTCGTCGGAGACGGCCTCGTCGTTCTTGGTGACGTCAGCCATGGATCGTCTCCTTCCAGAAGTGGCACGCGCTGCCGCGGCCCGGCAGTTCGCTGCCGTCCTGCTCGGTCACCCGGTGCAGCGTGGGGACCTCGGTGCGGCAGATGTCCTGCGCCATCTCGCAGCGCGGGTTGAAGGCGCAGCCGGTGGGGATGCGCAGCAGGTTCGGGGGCAGGCCCTTGATCGCGTAGAGCTCCTGGCCCTTCTGGTCCAGGCGCGGGATCGACTCCAGCAGGCCCTTGGTGTACGGGTGCGCCGGGCGCTTGTAGATCTCGTGCACGGGCGCGGTCTCGACGATCCGGCCCGCGTACATCACGGCGATCTTGTCCGCGACGTCGGCGACCACGCCGAGGTCGTGGGTGATGAGGATCAGGCCCATGTTGTACTCGCGCTGCAGGTCCGCGAGCAGGTCCATGACCTGCGCCTGCACCGTGACGTCGAGCGCGGTGGTCGGCTCGTCGGCGATGATCAGCTCGGGCTCGAGGGCGAGCGCCATCGCGATCATGATGCGCTGGCGCATACCGCCGGAGAACTGGTGCGGGTAGTCGTTGACCCGCTCCTTCGCCGCCGGGATGCGGACCCGGTCCATCATCTCGATGGCCTTGGCCCTGGCGTCCTTCTTGGACAGGCCCTGGTGGACCCGGAACATCTCGCCCAGCTGGTAGCCGACGGTGAGCACCGGGTTCAGCGAGGACAGCGCGTCCTGGAAGATCATCGCGATCTTGCGGCCGCGGATCTTCCGGCGCTCCTCGCCCGACATCTTGAGCATGTCCCGGCCCTGGAAGAGGATCTCGCCCTGCGGGATCCTCCCGGGCGGCATGTCGAGGATGCCCATGATCGCCTGCGCGGTGACGGACTTGCCGGAGCCGGACTCACCCAGCACCGCCAGGGTCTCACCGGCCGACACCGTGTAGTTCACGCCGTTGACGGCCTTGGCGACGCCGTCCCGCGTGTGGAACTCCACGTGCAGGTCGCGCACTTCCAGCAGCGGAGCGGCGGCGTCCCCGGTACGGGGCGCGGGCACGTCCGCGTTCTTGTCGATGATGGTCACGTACGCCTCCCTCAGCGCAGCTTGGGGTCGAGGGCGTTGCGGACCGCATCGCCGAGCATGATGAACGCCAGGACCGTGATGCTCAGCATGATCGACGGGTACAGCATGATGTGCTGAGCCGTACGGATCTGCGCGGCACCGCCGGAGATGTCCTGGCCCCAGGAGACCACGGACGTGGGCAGACCGAGGCCGAGGTAGGACAGGGTCGCCTCGGCCGAGATGTAGCCGCCGAGAGCGATGGTGGCGACCACGATCACCGGGGCGACGGCGTTCGGAAGGATGTGCTTCATCAGGATCCGGGTCGTGCTCGCACCCAGAGCCTGGGCCGCGTGCACGTAGTCGGCCTGCTTGATCGTGATCACCGAACCGCGCATGACGCGGGCGATCTGCGTCCAGCCGAGGAAGGCAAGGGCACCCGACACCACCCAGACGGTGCGGTCCGTGAAGGAGTTCAGGACGACCAGCGTGCCGAGCAGGAAGGGGACCGCGAAGAAGATGTCGGTGATCCGGGAAAGGATCGTGTCGACCCAGCCGCCGAAGTAGCCGGCGATCATGCCGACGAAGCCGCCCAGCACGGTGACCAGGAGGGTCACGCTGATGCCGACCGTGATCGAGGCGCGGGTCCCGTAGATCACACGGGCGAAGACGCTGCGGCCCTGCCCGTCGTAACCGAGCCACCCCGCGGAGAAGACCTTGCCGTACTCGGGCTTGCCCAGGTAGTGGTTCCGCAGGTCGGCGTAGGTCGGCGAGGCGCTGGTGAACAGGCCCGGGAAGACCGCGATCAGCAGGAGGAGCAGGATCAGGACGCCGGAGACCACGAAGTAGGGGTTGCGGCGCAGGTCCCGCCAGGCGTCGCCCCACAGGCTGCGCGCCTTCTCCGCCGCGGGCGCGGGCCCTGTGGCGGCAACGGCGTCCGCGGCCGTGGCGGCCATCGGGTCCGCGTTCTCGACGGCGGTCTTGGTGACGTCAGGCATAACGGATCCTCGGGTCCAGGACCGCGTAGAGCAGGTCGACGAGCAGGCTGGTGAAGAGGAACACCAGCACGAGGACGGTGACGAGGCCGACCAGCGTCGTCCCCTCACGGCGCAGGATGGACTCGTAGATCGTGCCGCCGACACCGTGGATGTTGAACAGGCCCTCGGTGACGACCGCGCCGCCCATCAGGGCGCCGATGTCGGTGCCGAGGAAGGTGACGACGGGGATCATCGAGTTGCGCATCAGGTGCACACCGATCACGCGGCGCCGGGGCAGGCCCTTGGCGACGGCGGTCCGCATGTAGTCGGCGCGCAGGTTCTCGGCTATGGAGGTACGGGTCAGACGCGCCACGTACGCCAGCGAGAGGGCGGCCAGCACGATGGCAGGCATCAGCAGCTGGCTGTAGTTGCTGTCGTCCTGGACGTTCGGTGTCATCCACCCGAGCTGGAAGGCGAAGACCAGCTTGAAGATGAAGCCGAGGACGAAGACCGGCACCGAGATCAGCAGCAGGGTGAAGATCAGCACCATCGAGTCGGCGAGCTTGCCCGCACGCATGCCGGCCCAGACACCGAGGGCGATGCCCACGACCAGTTCGATCGCGAAGGCGAGCGAGGCGAGCCGGATCGTCACCGGGAAGGCATCGCCGAGCACTTCCCGCACCGGCCGACCGCTGGCGATCTGGTTGCCGAAGTCGAAGTGCAGGATGATGCCCGTCATGTAATCCCAGTACTGCTTCAGGATCGGCTGGTCGAGCCCAAGGTCGTGACGGATCCGCGCCACGGTCGCCGGATCCGCGCCCTTGTCACCGAAGAGCGCCCGTACGGGGTCGCCGGGGAGGGCGTAGACCATGAGAAAGATGAGCAGAGTCGTCCCGATGAAAACCGGGATCATCTGGAGCAGTCGCCGCGCGACGTAACGCCCCATCGTGCCTCCATGTCAGTCGCTATGGCAGCAGAGATGGGCCCTTCCCCCGTCCTCCTCTTCGGGAAGACGGGAGAAGGGCCCCCCAGCCGTTGCCTGCACCCTGCGCGTCCGACGTCTCCGTCAGCCCCGCGCCGGCGTGCTCACTACGCGATGGTTACTTCTTGACCTCGACGCCGGTCAGGATCGGGTCACCGTTCTGGGCGTACTGGACGTTCGAGACGTTCTCCGAGTAGCCGGCGTTGACCTTGTAGTACCAGAGCGGGATGGCGGGCATGAGCTCGACCATCTTCTTCTCGGCGTCCTGGTAGTCCTTGACCGAGTCCTCGAGCGAGGGCGCGGTGTCGGCCTTCTTGATCAGCGCGTCCAGCTCCTTGTTGGAGAAGCCGGACTGGTTGCCCGCCGAGGTGGTGCCGTACAGGTCACGGATGAAGTTGGCGTTCACGGGGTAGTCGAGCACCCAGCCACTGCGGTAGATCGACTTGACCTCGTGGGCCTCGCGGGCGTCCAGGTCGCTCTGGAAGTCGGCCTTGGAGTCGCCGGCGCACTTGATGCCGGTCGCGTTGGTGATGCTGTTGCAGACGGCCTCCACCCACTCCTTGTGGCCACCGTCGGCGTTGTACTGGATGGAGATCTTGTTGCCGGGGACGCCGCCGCCGGCCTTGATGAGCTCCTTGGCCTTCGCGGGGTCGTACTTGAAGACGTCGCCGCCCACGTTGTCCTGGTAGCCGAGAACGCCCTTGGCGACGAAGCCGGTGGCGGGCTCACGGGTGCCCTGGAGAACGGTCTTGGTGATGGTGTCGCGGTCGATCGCCATCGACAGACCCTGGATGACCTTGGGGTCAACGTTCTTCCACTGCTTGGAGTAGAAGGCCGGGACGATGGACTGGATGGCGGAGTACGCCTGGTCCACGGCGCGGTCGCCGAGGTCGTCGCGGTAGACCGGGAGGTCCTTCGGCGCGATCTGACGCAGGACGTCGACGTTGCCGGACTTCAGGTCCTCGTACGCAGCCTCGAGGCCGGTGTAGTTCTTGAAGATCACACCGCCGTTCTTCGCCTTGTCCGGGCCCTTGTAGCCGTCGAAGCGCTTGACCTCGATCTGCTTCTTGTGGTCCCACTTGACGAACTGGTACGGGCCGTTGCCGACCGGGTTCTCGCCCGCGGCCTTCGGGTCCTTGTAGAAGGACTCCGGCAGCGGCGAGAACACCTCGTAGCCGAGCTTGTACACGAAGTACGGGATCGGGGTGGTGAGCTCGATCGTGAAGGTCTTGTCGTCGACGACCTTCAGGCCGGACATGGTGTCGGCCTTCGGCTTCGCGCCCTCCTTCTCCGGGTGGACGTCGGAGAAGCCCTTGATGTCGGCGAACCACGACGCGTTGGTCTGGGCGTTGTTGATGTTGGCGGCCCAGTTCCACGCCTTGACGTAGGACTCCGCGGTCACCGGGGTGCCGTCGTGGAAGGTCCAGCCGTCCTTCAGGGTGACCGTGTAGGTCTTGTTGTCCTTGGTGTCCACCGACTGGGCGTTCACCATGACGATCTTGCCCTGGGGGTCGTAGTCCACGAGCTGCGCGAACAGCGAGCGGACGACGATGCTGCCGTTGGACTCCATGGTGTTGGCAGGCTGCAGGGGGTTCTGCGGCTCGCCGACCTCGACGGAGAACTTGCCGTTGGGGTTGACGCCGCCAGCGTCGTTCTTGCTGCCCTTGTCGCCGCCGCCGCCACCGCAAGCGGTAGCAGCCATAGCGACGATGATCGCACCTGCGACCCAAGTGGCGCTCTTGGCACCGCGCATGGGTTTGCCTCCTCAGGAGTCACTGTTCTTACGTGAAAGGGCCGGCCTCACTGACACCCCTGACAGTGATTCCGGTCACCTGTGCTCGTGAGTCGGCGCTCCCCATAAGCGCTTGGACCCATTGACCCGAGCTCAACGGCTCCAACTATCGGTCACGTTGGGCCTACGAACCACACACTTACGATCTCGTTTTGGTCACAACCGGTCCAAAACAATCCCGCAATTCGGACATTTAGATTGTAGACAGACACCGACGAAACGGACTTGTAACACAAGTACCGGTGAACGCCGTCCGGTATCCGGACGTCGCCGGACTGAAATCCGGTTGCCCTCAAAGCGCGTAGATTCCACGCGAATGTACGTGCCTGACGGGCCGACAGGGAACGAGCTGTCGCGCCCACGCCACTGGCGCAACCGCGACACATCGGCACCCTGGCGGCCGCGCCTCGCGCGGCGCGCGCCGTGCCGGTGAGTTCGGTCACATCGGACCCCGGAAGGGGCCCCCGGTGTGACCGGCTTCACGGAGACCGGCGCTCCGGCCGCTCCGGAATCACCACAGATGTGCCGCCATGTCGTACATACGTCACCACTGACCGTGAGCCGCCGTGAAGCGGCCCGGCCGCCCCCGTGGGACCGGGGACGGCCGGGCCGGTGTCTCCACCGCCGGGAGCCCGGTCCGCGCCCGGCCGGGCGCGGACCGGGACGGCCTCAGCGCTTGGCGCGGGACGCGGTGCGGCCGCGCTCCTTCTGGTCCAGGACGACCTTGCGGATACGGACGGTCTCCGGGGTCACCTCGACGCACTCGTCGTCGCGGCAGAACTCCAGCGACTGCTCCAGGGAGAGCTTGCGCGGCGGGACGATCGCCTCGAACGAGTCGGCCGACGAGGACCGCATGTTCGTGAGCTTCTTCTCCTTGGTGATGTTGACGTCCATGTCGTCGGCGCGGGAGTTCTCGCCGACGATCATGCCCTCGTACACCTCGGTGCCCGGCTCGGTGAAGAGCACGCCGCGCTCCTGCAGGTTCGTCATCGCGAAGGCGGTGACGGCACCGGCGCGGTCGGCGACCAGGGAGCCGTTGTTGCGGGTCACCAGGGGACCGAACCACGGCTCGTGGCCCTCGTGGATGGAGTGGGCGATGCCCGTGCCGCGGGTGCCGGTCAGGAACTCGGTGCGGAAGCCGATCAGACCGCGGGAGGGCACGACGAACTCCATGCGGACCCAGCCGGAGCCGTGGTTGGACATGTTGTCCATGCGGCCCTTGCGGGTGCCCATGAGCTGCGTCACGGCGCCCATGTGCTCCTCGGGCACGTCGATCGTGATGCGCTCGACCGGCTCGTGGACCTTGCCGTCCACCTCGCGGGTGACCACCTGCGGCTTGCCGACGGTCAGCTCGAAGCCCTCCCGGCGCATGGTCTCCACCAGGATGGCCAGCGCCAGCTCACCGCGGCCCTGCACCTCCCAGGTGTCGGGGCGCTCGGTCGGCAGCACGCGGAGGCTGACGTTACCGATCAGCTCGCGCTCCAGACGGTCCTTGACCAGGCGGGCGGTGACCTTGCGGTCCTTGACCGCCGACTTGTCGGCGCCCTTGCCGCCGGGGCCCCGGCCGACCAGCGGCGAGGTGTTGGCGCCGATGGTCATGGAGATCGCCGGCTCGTCCACCGTGATCAGCGGCAGCGCGATCGGGTTCTCCGGGTCCGCCAGCGTCTCGCCGATGGTGATGTCGGCGATACCGGCGACCGCGCAGATGTCGCCCGGGCCGGCCTTCTCGGCGGGCTTGCGGGTGAGCGCCTCGGTCATCATCAGCTCGGTGATGCGGACGTTCGCGATCGAGCCGTCGCGCTTGATCCACGCGACGGTCTGGCCCTTCTTGAGCTCGCCCTGCTCGACGCGGAGCAGCGCGATACGGCCCAGGAAGTTGTCGGCGTCCAGGTTGGTGACGTGCGCCTGCAGCGGGGCGGCCTCGTCGTACACCGGTGCCGGGACGTGCTCCAGCAGCGTGGAGAAGAACGGCTCCAGGCTGTCGCTGTCGGCCGGGACGGTGCCGTTCTCCGGCTTGGTCAGCGAGGCCACGCCGTCACGCGCGCAGGCGTAGACGATCGGGAACTCGATCTGGTCCTCGTCCGCGTCCAGGTCCAGGAACAGGTCGTACGTCTCGTTGACGACCTCGTCGATCCGGGAGTCCGGGCGGTCGGTCTTGTTGATGCACAGGATCACCGGCAGCTTCGCGGACAGCGCCTTGCGCAGCACGAAGCGGGTCTGCGGCAGCGGGCCCTCGGAGGCGTCCACCAGCAGCACGACCGCGTCGACCATCGACAGGCCGCGCTCGACCTCGCCGCCGAAGTCGGCGTGGCCGGGGGTGTCGATGATGTTGATCGTGATGGGTTCGCCGCCACCCTTGGGGTGGTACTTCACGGCCGTGTTCTTCGCGAGAATGGTGATGCCCTTCTCGCGCTCCAGGTCGTTGGAGTCCATCATCCGGTCGTCCAGATGCTGGTGCGCGGCGAAGGCTCCGGCCTGCTTGAGCATGGCGTCCACCAGCGTCGTCTTGCCGTGGTCGACGTGGGCGACGATGGCGACATTACGAATGTCGTTACGCGTGGGCATACTGGGGCGCTTCTCCCGGGTAGGTAGGTGGGGCGGCGTGCCCTCGTCGGCACACCTAGCCCGCCGGGCGAGTCAAGCCACGGCCTCACCCCATGGTACGGGGCCCGCGCGGCAAGGACCGCCCGGGCATGATCGTCCGGCTTCCGGCCACGGTCCGTGAGGCCCTCGCCCGGGCGTGGAGGGCCAGGGCCGTCGGTCCGTCCGCTCGACGGCGTCCGCGTCCGGCCACCGCACGGATCGTCCCGGGCCGGTCCCGGCCATGGCGCCCATGACAAAGGTCACAGGCGTGGGGCGCGGCGCGGCACAGGGCCGGGGCCGCGACGACGACGTCACGACCCCGGCCCTGTGCCGCGCCCCACGGCGCTCCGCTCACTTCCTGAAGCCGATGTCCTGGAAGCGCGGCGTCGCGAAGCCGAAGGCGCCCGCGTTGAGGACGTCCTTGCGCAGGGCCACCAGCTCGGGGCGCTGGTAGAGGGGGATGGAGCCGGCGGCCGACCAGATGCGGGCGTCGGCGCGGGCGGCGTAGTCGCGGGCCTTGGCCGGGTCGAGCTCTCCGGCGGCCTGGTCGAAGAGCTGGTTGATGAGGTCGGTGCCGACCCGGGGGTAGTTCTGCTCGACGACCAGCGAGCCGTCCGGCGCGGGCTCGGGCTTGGCGAAGATCGGGCGGGTGTCGGTCGCAGGGAAAGGGGTGCCGGGCCAGCCGTAGAGGGCGAGGTCGAAGTCGCCGGCCGCGACGTGGTCGCGGAAGAAGCTGTCGTCGGCGACCCGCTGCAGCTCGGTGCGGACGCCGATGCCCGAGAGCATGGTGGCGATCCGGTCGCCGACCGCGTTGAGGGTCGCCGAGGACTTGGGCAGGACGAAGCGCAGGGTCAGCGCCTTGCCGTCCTTGCGCAGCACCGTCTTGGCCGGTTCGACGACACTGACCTCGACCTTGTGCGCGGGCGCCGCCTGGTTGCGCTCCGCGGCCCCGGCGCCGCTGCCGGCCGCTGCCCCGGAACCGGGGTCCAGGGCGGTGCGCTGCCAGCCCGCGGCGGCGAGCATGGCGCGCGCGGCCTTGGTGTCGGAGGTGCCCAGAGCGGAGCTGTGGTCGGCGTACCCGGACTGGGTGAGCAGCAGCAGATGGTTGCCGAGCGGCTCGTCGGGCAGACCGAGCGGCCCCAGCACCGCCTTGGCGATGGCCCGCCGGTCCACCGCGCGGGCCACGGCGTGCCGCACCTCCTCGTCGGCGAGCGGCCCGGTGGAGCCGTTGAGCGCGAGCTGAGTGTAGGAGGCGGCGCGCGTCCGGTAGACCGCCACGTTCTTGCCGCTCACGTCGCGGTCGACCTCCGCCACGTCCAGCGCGCCGGAGGCCAGGTCGGCGGCCCGCCGGTGCGCGGGCGTGGCGGTGAGGACCAGCTGCGACAGCTTGGCTCGGTCGCCCCACCACTTGGTGTTGCGGACCAGCGTGACGGACTTGTCACTCGCGCTGCGCACGGAGAAGGGGCCGCCGGACACCTTCAGCGCGCGGCGCGCCCCCTCGTTGAATGCCTTGGCGGTGCCGGTGACGGTCTTGGGGTAGAGCGGGGTGAACAGCGACTGCCAGTCCCCGTACCGCTTCTTGAAGGTGACCTTCACCTCGTGCGCGTCCTTGCCGGCCGAGACCGAGGAGATCCGGTCGTACCCGGCGTTGCGCGCGGTCCAGTACGCGTCGTCGGCGCCGCGCAGCGCCTTCCACTGGGCGGTGAAGTCGGCGGCGCCGATCGCGCGGCCGTCACTCCAGACCGCCTTGGGGTTCAGTTGGTACGACACGACCTGCCGCGGCTCGGTGCGCACCACCTTCGCCGACCGCAGCAGGTCGGTGTCCGGCTGCGGACGGCCCTGGCCGTCCAGCCGGAAGGCGGCCGGCAGGGTGGCCCCGGCGACCAGGGAGGTGGTCTCGTTCGCCCCGGCCTGGAACGCGTTCAGGGTGCCGGGGGCCGCGTCCACGGCCCAGCGCAAAGTGCCTCCGTCGCGTACCCCGTCCCGGGGCGCCGAGGCGAGGTCGGTCCCTGCGAGGGGGTCGTCCTTGCCGGCCGTGCACCCGGCGGAGGCGGCGACCACGGCGGCGAGTGCCACGGCGGTCGCGGAGCGGATCAAGGTGGCGCTGCGGGCCATGCGTGCGTACCTCCGCGAGGGGCCATGATCACGGGGCGGTCTATTTGCCGCTTATCGCACCTACTGAAAGCCATTTCGCGATCCTTACGCCCCCGACACGTCGCGTGCCCCCGCCCTCCCACCCGCCCGGCGCAACGCCTCCGCGGGCTCACGCCCCCGAGCACCGGAGAGCGCCCCGCACGGGTGCGCGGCCTTCGGGGGAATCGCGCGCCGCGGCGCGTTCGCACCGGGCGCGCGCCACCCGTAGGTGGGAGAATCCCTGCAGATCTCTTCCCAAGCGCGACTGTGACGCGCGACACTCGCTTGGCGCCAGCGTCGTGCACCCGCAACGTGGCGGAGGTGAGGACAGCCATGTCCCTGCAGGACGAACTTGCTTCGGTACAGCGCCGGCTGGATGAACTGGGCCGGGCCGTGTCCAAGCTGGAGCAGCACGTCGGCGACAGCCTGGACATGAGGCGTGTGCGTGCCGACACCAAGCACCTCAGCGACGATCTCGCGCTGCTGCGCGACAGCGTCGGCACCACCCCGGCCGGGCAGAAGCCGCGGCAGGAGATGGTGACGATCCCGGATACGCCGTACGACCCCAGTCTCTGGTCCGGCGCGGAAGACGAAGGGCTGGGGGCGCCGGACCGCCGAGCGCCCTAGGGAGTAGTCCTTGGCCACCGACACACAACCCCCCGCTCCACCGACTCCACCCGCTCCACCCGCGCGCCACGGCGTCCTTTCCGCCGGGCGCGCGGCCATTGCGGCACGACATCTGCGCACCGACCGCTGGTGGCTGCAGCCCCTGCTGACCGCGCTCGGCCTGAGCGCCTTCGTCGTCTACTCGACCTGGCGGGCCTTCGCGAACGCGCACTACTACGCCGAGCCGTACGTCTCGCCGTTCTACTCGCCCTGTCTGGGCTCGAACTGCGTGGACATGCCCCTCGGCGCCCGCTGGCCGCTCTTCGGCGACTGGTGGGGGCTGTCCCCGGCCCTGCTGGTGCTGATCTTCCCGCTGGGCTTCCGCCTGACCTGCTACTACTACCGCAAGGCGTACTACCGCGGCTTCTGGGCCTCGCCGCCCGCCTGCGCGGTGGCCGAGCCGCACGAGAAGTACACCGGTGAGACGCGGTTCCCGCTGATCCTGCAGAACATCCACCGGTACTTCTTCTACTTCGCCATCCCGGTCGCCGTGATCCTGTCCTACGACGTCGTGCTCGCCTTCCGGGACGAGCGCGGGGCGTGGGGCCACATGGGCCTGGGCACCCTGGTGCTGCTGGTGAACATCGTCCTGATCTGGGCGTACACCTTCTCGTGCCACTCCTGCCGGCACATCGTCGGCGGCCGTCTGCGGCACTTCTCCAAGCACCCGGTGCGCTACCGCATGTGGACCTGGGTGGGGAAGCTCAACTCCCGCCACATGCTGCTGGCCTGGCTGTCGCTGGTGAGCGTGGCGCTCGCCGATCTCTATGTCTACCTGGTCGCCAGTGGGGCGTTCGACGATCCGAGGTTCTTCTGATGGCACAAGTCGAACGGCACGCGTACGACGTCGTCGTGGTCGGCGCGGGCGGGGCGGGGCTGCGCGCCGCCATCGAGGCGCGCGAGCGGGGCATGCGTACCGCCGTGATCTGCAAGTCGCTCTTCGGCAAGGCGCACACCGTGATGGCCGAGGGCGGCATCGCCGCGAGCATGGCCAACGTCAATCCGCACGACAACTGGCAGGTCCACTTCCGCGACACGATGCGCGGCGGGAAGTTCCTCAACCAGTGGCGGATGGCGGAGCTGCACGCCCGTGAGGCGCCGGACCGGGTGTGGGAGCTGGAGACCTGGGGCGCGCTCTTCGACCGCACGAAGGACGGGAGGATCTCCCAGCGCAACTTCGGCGGCCACGAGTACCCGCGCCTGGCGCACGTCGGCGACCGCACCGGCCTGGAGCTGATCCGCACCCTCCAGCAGAAGATCGTCTCGCTGCAGCAGGAGGACCACCGCGAGCACGGGGACTACGAGGCACGGCTGAAGGTCTTCCAGGAGTGCACGGTCACCCGGGTGCTCAAGGAGGACGAGGGAAGCGGGACAGGGGAGTCCCCCGGCGGGGGGCGCGGGGGGAAGGTCTCCGGCGTCTTCGGCTACGTCCGGGAGTCGGGCCGCTTCTTCGTCATCGAGGCCCCGGCCGTGGTGCTGGCGACCGGCGGCATCGGCAAGTCCTTCAAGGTGACGTCGAACTCCTGGGAGTACACCGGCGACGGGCACGCGCTGGCGCTGCTGGCCGGGGCCCCGCTGATCAACATGGAGTTCGTGCAGTTCCACCCGACGGGGATGGTCTGGCCGCCGTCGGTGAAGGGCATCCTCGTCACCGAGTCGGTCCGCGGCGACGGCGGGGTGCTGCGCAACTCCGAGGGCAAGCGGTTCATGTTCGACTACGTCCCGGACGTCTTCAAGGAGAAGTACGCGCAGAGCGAGGAGGAGGGCGACCGCTGGTACGAGGACCCGGACAACAACCGCCGGCCGCCGGAGCTGCTCCCCCGGGACGAGGTGGCCCGCGCGATCAACTCCGAGGTCAAGGCCGGGCGTGGCTCCCCGCACGGCGGGGTGTTCCTGGATGTGTCGACCCGGCTGTCCGCCGAGGTCATCCGGCGCAAACTGCCGTCGATGCACCACCAGTTCAAGGAGCTGGCGGACGTCGACATCACCGCCGAGGCCATGGAGGTCGGCCCCACCTGCCACTACGTGATGGGCGGTGTGGACGTCGACCCGGACACGGCGGCGGCGACCGGGGTACCGGGGCTGTTCGCCGCGGGCGAGGTGGCCGGCGGCATGCACGGCTCCAACCGGCTGGGCGGCAACTCGCTGTCCGACCTGCTGGTCTTCGGGCGCCGGGCGGGCCTGCACGCGGCCGAGTACGCGGCCGGGCTCGCCGGCGCGCGTCCGGCCGTCGTGGAGTGGCAGGTCGACGCCGCCGCCGCCGAGGCGCTGCGGCCGTTCAGCGCGGAGGCCGGGGCCGTGCCGGACGGCGTCCCGGAGAACCCGTACACGCTCCACCAGGAGCTGCAGCAGACGATGAACGACCTGGTCGGCATCATCCGCCGGCAGGGCGAGATGGAGGAGGCGCTGACCCGGCTGGACGCGCTGCGGGTGCGGGCCAGGCGGGCCGGCGTCGAGGGGCACCGGCAGTTCAACCCGGGCTGGCACCTCGCCATCGACCTGCGGAACATGCTGCTGGTGAGCGAGTGCGTGGCCCGGGCGGCGCTGGAGCGCACGGAGTCGCGGGGCGGTCACACCCGGGACGACCACCCGGAGATGGACCGCCGTTGGCGCAAGCTCAACCTGGTCTGCGAACTCTCCGATCCGGCCGACGCGTTCGGCGAGGTGTCGGTCGGGCGGCGCGAGATGGACCCGATCCGGCCCGACCTGCTCGCGCTCTTCGAGAAGGACGAGTTGCTCAAGTACCTGACGGACGAGGAGCTGGACCGGTGAGCACGTACACGGCGCACTTCAGGGTCTGGCGCGGCGACGCGGACGGCGGCGGGCTGCGGGACTACCGGGTCGAGGTCCACGACGGGGAGGTGGTCCTCGACATCATCCACCGGCTGCAGGCCACCCAGGCGGGCGACCTGGCGGTGCGCTGGAACTGCAAGGCCGGCAAGTGCGGCTCGTGCAGCGCGGAGGTCAACGGCAGGCCGCGGCTGATGTGCATGACCCGCATGTCGGTGTTCGGCCGGGACGAGACCATCACGGTCACGCCGATGCGGACCTTCCCCGTGGTGCGGGACCTGGTGACGGACGTGTCCTTCAACTACGACAAGGCGCGGGAGGTGCCGTCCTTCGTCCCGCCCGAGGGCGTGGCGCCGGGTGAGTACCGGATGCTGCAGGAGGACGTGGAGCGCTCGCAGGAGTTCCGCAAGTGCATCGAGTGCTTCCTGTGCCAGGACACCTGCCACGTGGTCCGTGACCACGAGGAGAACAAGAAGGCGTTCGCGGGTCCGCGCTTCCTGATGCGGGTGGCGGAGCTGGACATGCACCCGCTGGACGCGGCGGAGGAGCAGGGCCTGGACCGCAAGCGGTCGGCCCAGGACGAGCACGGGCTCGGCTACTGCAACATCACCAAGTGCTGTACCGAGGTCTGCCCCGAGCACATCAAGATCACCGACAATGCGCTCATCCCGCTGAAGGAGCGCGCGGTGGACCGCAAGTACGACCCGCTGGTCTGGCTCGGCGACAAGATCCGCCGCAGGACCTGAGCCGCCGGTTCTCCCGCGTGGTGGAGGCGCTGCTCGAAAGAGGCCTCAGAAGAGGCTGAGCAGCGCCTCTATCGTGTCCTCGCCCGTGCTGCCCCCGCCGTCCGAGGGCAGGTCCAGCTCGAACCAGACGGTCTTGCCGCGGTGGGTGCGGCGGGAGCCCCAGCGGGCGCTGAGCAGGGAGACCAGTTGCAGTCCGCGGCCGCCCTCGTCGGTGGCGCGGGCCCTTCGGCGGCGCGGCTGGGCGAGGGCGTCGTCCCATACCTCGCAGACCAGCGTGCGGTCGCGCAGCAGGCGCAGCCGGATGTCGCCCTGGCCGTGCCGCAGCGCGTTGGTGACCAGTTCGCTGACGAGCAGTTCGGTGGTGTCGACCAGCGCGCCCAGGTCCCAGGACACCAGGCAGTCGCGGGCGAGTTCGCGGGCGCGGGCCACGGAGCGGGGGTTGGGCTCCAGCGTCCAGTCCCCGACGGAGTCGGCGGGCAGGCCGTGGACGCGGGCCATGAGCAGGGCGATGTCGTCCTCGCCGTGGGCGGTGTCGAGCCGGGCGAGTATGTGGTCGCAGACGTCCTCCAGCGGGCGCTGGGGTTCGTCGAGCGCGGCGCGGAAGGCGCGCAGGCCCTCGTCGAGCGGGTGGTTGCGGGACTCGACGAGGCCGTCGGTGTAGAGGGCGAGGAGGGCGCCGTCCGGCAGGTCGACCTCGACCTCCTCGAAGGGCTCTCCACCGACGCCCAGCGGCATGCCGGTGGGCACCTCCAGCATCATGGCCTGCTCGCCGGGTTCGACGAGGACCGGCGGCAGGTGGCCGGCGTTGGCGATGGTGACCCGGCGGGTGATGGCGTCGTAGACGGCGTAGACGCAGGTGGCGAGGTAGACCTCGGACAGGTCCGAGGTGTCGCCCCCCTTGCCGCGCCGGCTGCTGCGGCCGTCACCGCTGCCGCCGAGCCCGCGGGCGACCTCGTCGAGGGCGGAGAGCACGTCCGCGGGTTCGATGTCCAGCAGCGCCAGGGTGCGTACGGCGGTGCGCAGTTCGCCCATCGCGACGGCGGCGCGCAGACCGCGGCCCATGACGTCGCCGACGACGAGCGCGGTGCGGTGGCCGGGGAGTTCGATCACGTCGAACCAGTCGCCGCCGACCTCCGTCTCCATGTTGCCGGGCAGATAGCGGCAGGCGATGTCGAGTCCGGCGGCCTCGGGGTTGCCGGGCGGGAGCAGACTGCGCTGCAGGATGAGGGCGCGTTCGTGCTCGCGCCGGTACAGCCGGGCGTTGTCGATGAAGACGGCGGCGCGCGCGGCGAGTTCCTCGGCGAGCATCCGGTCGCGCTCGGAGAAGGGCTCACTGCCCTTGGCGCGGGCGAACTGGACCAGGCCCAGCACGGTGTCGCGGGCGACGACGGGCACCGCGAGGGTGGACTGCACCAGGCCACCGCCGAGTTCGCCGAGCTCCACCTCCCCGTCGCCGCCGTCGGCGCCTATGACCTGGGTCTGGGCGGTGCGCAGGGCGCCCGCCCAGGGCGAGTTGAAGGGGTAGCGGTGGACGGCGCCCACCGAGACCGGGCCGCCCGCGTGGCCGCCGTCCAGGGGGGTCACGGGCGCGTCGGAGACGGCGCTGGCGAAGGCGACCCGGCGGACCTCGCCGCTGCCGTCGGCGGTGCCGACCGGGCCCTCCTCGCCGACCAGGAGCGCCTGGTAGAGGTCGACCGAGGCCAGGTCGCAGAAGTGCGGCACGGCGACGTCGAGCAGCTCGCGGGCGGTGGTCTCCAGGTCCAGGGAGCTGCCGATGCGCCGGCTGGCCTCGTTGAGCAGGGCGAGGTTGCGGCGGGTGTGCGCGGCCTCCCGCTCGGCGCGCTGGCGTCCGGTGACGTCCTGGGCGACGCCGGCGACGCCGATGGGCCGTCCGCTGCCGCTGTGCAGCCGGTACAGGGAGATAGCCCAGCGCCTGCGGTTGTTGGTCCCGGACCCCGAGGGGACGGTACCGACGATCGTCATGTCCAGTACCGGGTCGCCGCTGTCCAGCACCTGCTTGAGGGCGGCAGTGAGCCGGTCGGCCTCGACGCGGGAGAGGAAGTCGTGCGGGGTGCGGCCGCGGTGGTCGCCGGGGCTGCGGCCGAAGACGGTGGAGAAGCGCTGGTTGACGCGGAGCAGCTTGAGGTTGGTGTCGAAGAGGATGAAGCCCATCGGCGACTGGCCGAACACCGCCTGCGAGGAGGCGAGGTCGGTCTCGATCTGGCGCAGCACGCGGACGTCCACGGCGATGCAGAGCGCCCCGCGCCGGCCCGTCTCGCTCCGCGAGGGCATGACGTAGACCTCGGCCAGGCCCTCCTGGCCGGCCTTGTCGCGGTACGGCACGGTGCCGATCCACTCGCGCCCGTCGAGGATCTCCGCGACCCGCTCGTGCGCCCGGGTGCGCTGGTCCTCGGGGACGAAGGCGGTGATGGGGTCCTGGCCGAGCGCTTCGGACGCGGATACGCCGAAGAACTCCTCGGCGCGCTCGCTCCACTGCTCGATCCGCCCGTCGGGGCCGAGGGAGAACGAGGCCACCCGGATGTAGTCGTAGAGGGAGCCGGGCGGACTGGACTGCCAGGCGCTCTGTGTCACGGCCTCAGCGTTCCGGGGCCCAACAACCCCCGACGGCTCATCGCTCACGCCCGACCCCTCCAGCTCACACATACGGACCGGCTGGTGCCGAGTATTCAGCATTACCCCCGTTCCGCACATGCACTTGTCGATCACAGCATCATCTCGAGGCGTACGAATTCCGCCGACGCCCCACTTCAACTACCCTGCTCCGGCCCGCCGAACCGTGCGTGACCGGTCATCCGCGGGGGCCGCCCGCGGCGTTCGCCGCGGCGGGGAGCGCGAGCTCGAACCAGACCGTCTTGCCCTGCGCGCCGTACCGGGTGCCCCAGCGCCGGGAGGTGTGGGCGACCAGGTGCAGCCCGCGGCCGCCCTCGTCCTCCTCGCCGGCGGCGCGCCGGCGGGGCGGGTCGGGCAGCGGGTCGGAGACCTCGACCAGGAGCGACGTGCCGCGCACCATGCGCACCCCGATCGGGCCGCGGGCGTACCGCGCGGAGTTGGTGACGAGTTCGCTGACGAGCAGCGCGGTGACGTCGGTGAGCTCGCGCAGCCCCCACTGCGCCAGGGTCTCCGTCACGTGGCGCCGGGCACGGCGTACGGCGCTCGGCTCGGCCGTGAACACCCAGTGGGCCGTGCTGCCCTCCGGGAGGCCGCCGAGGCGGGCCACGAGCAGGGCCACGTCGTCGGGCTCGCGTCCCTGGGCGAGGGTGGCCAGCAGGTCGTCGCAGGCCTGCTCCAGGGAGCGCAGCGGCCGGCGGGCGAGCACCGACCGCAGCCGGTCCATGCCGACCCCGATGTCCTCGCCGCGCGCCTCGACCAGCCCGTCGGTGTAGAGCACGAGGACGGAGGAGTCTGGCACGTCGAGCTCGACGGACTCGAAGTCGACGCCGCCGACGCCCAGCGGCACCCCGGCCGGGGACTCCAGCAGCCGGGCCCGGCCGCCCCCGCGAATGGCGGGCTCCACCAGGACGGGTGGCGGATGCCCGGCGCGGGCCACGGCGAGCCGCCGGGTGGAGGGGTCGTAGACGGCGTACACGCAGGTGGCAGTCCAGCCCTCGGCGGTGCCCGCGGCGAGGTCGTCACCGAGGTCGTCGACGCGGCGCAGCAGTTCCTCCGGCGCCATCTCCAGCGCGGCCAGGGTCCGCACGGCGGTGCGCAGCCGACCCATCGTGGCGGCGGCGCGCAGCCCGTGGCCGACGACGTCCCCGACGACGAGGGCGACCCGCCCGCCGGCGAGCGGGATGACGTCGAACCAGTCGCCGCCCGCCGCCGCCCCGCTGCTGCCGGGGACGTAGCGGAAGGCGAGGTCGACACCGGGCGGCTCGGGCACGCTGCGCGGCAGGAGGCTGCGCTGCAGCATCAGGGCGCCCTCGCGTTCGCGGATGTAGAGGCGGGCGTTGTCCAGGGCGGCCGCGGAGCGGTCGCACAGTTCCATGGCGAGCTCGACATCGTCCTGGTCGAAGGGGTCCCGGCCGCCGGCGCGGCTGACGACCAGCAGCCCGAGGACGATGCCGCGGGCGCGCAGCGGGGCGACCAGCAGCGAATGGATGCCGAGGTCCAGGGCGGCCTGCACCTTGGGGTCGCCGGGGAAGGTGGCGACGGTGTCGCGCAGTTCGTCCGCGCTGCGCACCAGGGCGGGCCGCGCGCTGTGCAGCACGGAGCCGAAGACCGACGCCCGGTCCACCTCGACGACCTTGCCGATGCCGATCATCCGGTCGACCAGGGGGCCCTCCCCGATCGCCCCGATGCCGAGCTGGCGCATCCGCGTGCGCTCCCCGTACGGGGCGCCGGGCAGCTCCCCGCCGTCCGGCACGGCCGCGTGCAGGATCACCCCGCTGTAGTCGCTGAACCGCGGGACGACGGTTTCGGCCAGCTGCTCGGCGATGCGCCGTACGTCCAGCAGGTCCGCCAGGCGCGAGCCGACGTCGTTGAGCAGTGCCAGCCGGCGCCGGGTGCGCTCGATCTTCTCTGCGCTGTGCTGGCGCTCCGTCACGTCCATCACGCTGCAGCTGATCCCCAGCACCCGGCCCGCGCGGTCCTCCAGCCGGTGGTACGACACCGATCGCCAGCCGCCGGACGGTCCGGGCACGACGACGTCGATGACCGGGCGGCCGGTGTCCAGAACGTGCCGCTGGAGGGTGGTGAGCTCGTCCGCGGCTCCGGCGGTCACGATCTCCTCGACGCGGTGGCCGAGGGTCTGCGCGGCGGGGACCTCGTTCATCCGCGCCAGGGCGTCGTTGACACGGACGTAGCGCAGCTCGGTGTCGAAGATCGCGACGCCCAGGGGCGAGGAGTCGAAGAGCGAGTCCAGTGCCGCCAGGTCGTGCTCCATGCCGCGGATCCGGCTGGTCTCGGCGATCGACACCAGGACGAAGGACCGGCCGTCGCCGTCCACGAGGAGCGAGGCCCCTGCCTCGACCCGCACCCGATGGCCGTCGCGGTGCCGGACGCCGAGGACGCCGTCCCAGCGTCCGGTACGCAGCAGTTCGGCCAGGATCGGCTCGACGGGTCCGGGGCGCTGCGCGGAGGCCGTCCGGCGCCCGGCGGGCGCGGCCTTCCCGGGCCGCTCCGCCCGTACGCCGTCCTCGGCGGGGTCGATCAGGGCGGAGACCCGGCGGCCCACGATGTGCTCGCCCGACCAGCCGAGCATCTCCTCCGCGAGGGGGCTCCAGAGCAGGACCCTGCCCGAGGTGTCCAGGACGACGACGGCCGGCCGCAGGGTGTCCATCAGGGCCCCGGAGGCGGTGGGCGCGCCCGGCGCCGGTCCCGCGGATCCGGGCCGGAGCCAGGCGTGGGCGCGCTCGTGCGCGGCCGGGGACTCGGGGTGCCCCGGGTCCTCGCCCTTCGCAGTGCCGCCCTCGCTCCCGTTCACGTGTGGGGACCCCAGACCAGTGCAGGGCCGGCCGGCTCGGGGCCGGGCGACCGTCTTCGGATCAATCCCCACATACCCGATATTCCGCGCCGTATATCCGTCCTGGCGTGCCACGGGGGCGGTCCCGGGCGGTCCGCGCCGCGGTCAGCCCCGGGTCGGGTCCTGGGCGGCGGCCCGGGCCGCCGCCCAGGCGGCCGCGGGACGGTCCTGGTCGAGCCAGTCGACCTCGTCGAGGCGGTCGGGGGTGAGCCAGCGCAGCTCGTCGTGGTCCTCCAGGGGCCGGGGCTCCCCGGAGAGGATGCGCGCGGTCCACACCTGCAGGACGTAACCGGGCTTGAGCGGCCATTCGCCGGGGACCCGCTCCAGTGCCTCGGCCTCCACGCCCAGTTCCTCGCGCAGTTCCCGGATCAGCGCCTGCGGCGCCGTCTCACCCGCCTCGAGCTTGCCGCCGGGCAGCTCCCAGCGCCCCGCCAGCTCCGGCGGCGCGCTGCGCCGCGCCGCGAGCAGCCTGCCGCGGTCGAGCACGGCCGCGCCGACCACCACCGTCACGTCGTGCGTCGTCATGGGCCGCACCCTATCCGGGGCGGCCGTCCCCGGCGGCTTCCGCGGCCGCCGTCGCCGGCGGCCCCCGGGGGGCTTGCCCGGCTGACGGCTGGGCCTGTCGTCACATGCCCTCCCCCGGCCTTCGACCGGGGTGCCCCCACTCGGCGGCGCCTGGCACGGCACTCCCCCAGCTCCGCTGGGAGGTGCCCCCACGCTGCGTTGTCGCATCGTCCGAGCAGCCCCCTACGAGGACGATCCTCCGCCTTGCGATGCACCGCACCTGGGGCCCCTCCCACCGTCAGCCGGGGGAGCTCATGTGACGACAAGGCCTAGGAGGCGCGCCGGTCGATGCGCTCGATGAGGTAGAGCTGCTTGTGCCCGCGCGCGTCGAGGGTGTCGGCGACCTGTTCGGCCTCCTGCCGGGTGGCGTAGCGGCCGACCCGGTAGCGGTTGCCGTTGTCGTCCTGGCGTATGACGACCCAGACCAGCTCGCTCATCGGATCTCCTCCAGGTGCGCCACGTTGGCCCGGTCGTCGTCCTCGCCGCTCGGGGCGCCGGCGAACCAGGCGTCGAGGATCTCCCTGAGCAGGGGCTCGCTGGTCAGACGCAGGCTCAGGGCGAGGGCGTTGGCGTCGTTCCACTTGCGGGCGCCGTCCGCGGAGTACGCGTCGGCGCAGAGGGCGGCGCGGACGCCGGGCACCTTGTTGGCGGCGATGGACGCTCCCGTGCCCGTCCAGCAGCACACGACGGCCTGGTCGGCGCGGCCCTCCGCGAGGTCCTGGGCGGCGCTCTCCGCGCTCCAGGCCCAGTCCTCGCGGTCGCCGGCGCGCAGGGCTCCGTGGGCGATCACGGTGTGGCCGCGGCGGCGCAGTTCGTCGACGAGCAGCCGCGCAACCGGCTCGTCCATGTCCGAGGAAACGGCGATGCGCATATGCCGGAGCCTACGCCCGAACGTGACGCGCCGGACACGTTCGGGCAGTATTCGACTCGATCGGGCCATGTTCGATTGGGAGTTGACTCAGAAGGGGCTCTTGTCCGCGCCGTTCGCGCATCGGCGTGCGCCCCGGCGCCGCCCCGCACGGCCCGCGCACCTCCGGCACCGCGCCGGCACCCGGCCCACCAGCGGGCTTGCCGGCGAGGGCGCACAAGGGGCGCGGCCCGCGGTACGGGCCCGGACCAGGCCGCCCCACCCCGCCGGAGCCGCCCGGCGTCCGGGCGGGGTCACTTCACCGGCATCCGGTACGACACCCGGTAGCGGTCGGCCGGGATGACGAGGTCCGCGGTCTCGACGGGCAGACCGGACGCGTAGTAGGTGCGGCGGATCTCGATGACCACGTGCCCGGGCACCCCGCCCAGCACCGCGGTCTCCTCCGCGAGCCCGGGCCGGGCGCCGACGTCCTCGGCCACGTTGTCGACCACGACGTCGAGCGCGGCCATGCGCTCCACCACTCCCTGCCCGGCCAACGGGCCCTCCTCCGGCAGCAGGACGGGCGAGCGGCCGGTCACCGACAGCGGCTCCCAGGAGGTGGCGAGCATCATCGGCTCGCCCTCCGTCCGGTAGAGGTAGCGCGTGCGCATCACGCGGTCGCCCGGCTTGATGCCCAGCCTGTCGGCGATGCGCGCGGTGGCCGTGTCCTGGAAGCTGTTGGACTCCCAGGTGCCCTTGAAGCCCTCGTCGGCCTGCTCCTGCCGGAACGGCGTCGCCTGGCCGCTCCCCGGCCGGTAGCCCGTGCGCACGACCAGCCGCGGGTCGGGGCGCTCGCGCACGTACGTGCCGGAGCCGGACCGGCCCTCGACGAAGCCCTCGGCCATCAGCACCTTGCGGGCTTCCAGGGCGACGGTGTCCGACACCCCGTACTCCGCGCGGATGCGGGCCTGCGACGGCAGGCGGGTGTGCGGAGGGAGGCTGCCGTCGAGGATCTTCCGGCGGAGATCCTCGGCGACGCGCAGGTACGCGGGCTGCTCACCGAAAGGCACGTGCCCCTCCCTCGGGTTGACTGTGTGCAACAGCTTGACAACTGAGGGTTGCCACCCGCAAGCCTTCCGCAAGGCTTTACCCGTGTCGCGTCACCCGGGCAGCAGATCGAAGGCCGCCAGAACCACCCTCGCGTGCTGCTCCGCCTGCTGACGCACCGGGATCCAGCGGGCCCGGTGCGCCGTCTCGTACGCCTCGCACCACTCCGCCACCAGCCGCTCCAGCATTTCCCGGACGGCGGCCAGCGGGACGGGCGGGAGCTCGGCGGCACGGACCACCCGCAGCAGCATCGCGGCGGCGCGCAACGGCAGTCGCTGCGCGTAGATCTCGACACTGCTGACCCGGGCCCGGGTCATCGCGGGCAGCGGCGGAGCCGCCGCCGTGCGCAGCGCCGGGTCCCAGTCCGCGGCGAGCGCCGGGCCGACCGCGACGATCTCCTGCGCGGCGCGCAGCAACGGCCCGCCGTCGTCGGGCAGGTGCGGCCGCACCTGCCCGATGAGCCCGCCGACCAGCAGGCTGGCACTGCGCAGCGCCTCCCCCGCCGTGCGCAGCGCGCGCTCGGCACTCGGGTGCGGCGAGGTGTCGGCGGCGCGGTCGCACGCCCACATGGGCACCTCGGCGATCGCGGTGACACCGCCGTACCGGTGGGCGTACGTCCAGGTGGAGTTGGAGGCGTCCTCGCGCGGGCCGCCCGGCGGCGGCAGCACGTACACGCCGGGGCCGGGGCTCGGCCAGTGGAAGGCGTCGGAGGACCCGGCCTCCAGGGGGATGTCGAACTCGGCCGCGGACTTGGCGATCCGCTCCGCGAGCCGCGGGATGTCCCGGGTCACCTGGATGAAGGTGCCGCCGACGTCGATGCCGTGCAGCGAGCACTGCAGCACGGGTCGCAGCTCGTCGATGACCCCGATCAGCGCCCGGGTCTCGGGCAGGGCCCCGTCCAGCGTGCCGTCGTCCGGCAGCCACTCGGGCTGCTCCGCGGCGCGCGGGCGGAAGAAGTGCCGGTAGTGGCCGAGCATGGTGAACCGGGCGTCCGGGACCGCCTCGTTGAGCCGGGCGCCGTCCGGGTCCGCGCAGAGCAGGAAGTGCCAGGCGGCGTCGGTGCCGTCGCGCAGCACGGGGTCGGCGGTGACCCGCCGGGCCAGCACCAGAGCGGTGGCGCCGCCGACCATCTCGTTGGCGTGCGGGCCGGCCACCACCAGGACGTTGCGGGACCCGTGCCCGACCGAGAGCAGCAGCAGCGGCTCCCCGGCACGGGACAGGCCCACCGTCCGCAGCCGGCAGACGTCGGGACGGCGGAGCGCCAGGGCCCTGGCCGCCGCGGCGACCTCGTCCACGGTCGGGTAGCGCTCGCCGACAGCGGTCTCCCCCGGAGATGTCATGCAGCCCCCCGCATCGGTCCCTGTGGTCAGGTTCGGATTGTTCCAATCCGTACGGAGCCGGGGCTAGGCCCTGTCGTCAAAGTGGCTCCCCCGGCACGCGGCCGGGGGAGCCACTTCGACCACGGGGGCCTCGAGCGCGTCGGGCGGCGGTCCGGCCCGGCACGACGGAGGGGTACGGCCGCCGACGCGGCCGTACCCCTCCTGCGCTCGGCGCGTGTCAGTGCCGGCGGGCGGCCTGACGGCGACGGGTCGCGAGGACCACACCGCCACCGGCGGCCAGCAGCACGGCCGCGGCGGCCGAGAGCATGCCCACGTTGCTGCTGCCGGTCTCGGCGAGGTCGCCCGAGCCGCCGTTGGGGGACTCGGAGGTCTCGGCCTCGACGGACTCGGACGGCGCGGCCGAGGCCGGCGCCGACTCCGAGGCCGGGGCGGTGGCCGAGGGGGTCTCGGTCGCGGCGGGGGTGGTCTCCTCGCCGCCGGCCGGAGTGGTCTCGTCACCGGCGGGGGTGGTCTCGTCGCCCGAGGGGGTGGTCGGGGTGGACGTGGCGGGGGTGGACGGGACGGTCTGCGTGGTGCAGTCCTTCGTGCCGCCGTTCCACCAGGCGATCTTCTTGTCGCCGATGACCGCGTGGTTCGGGCCCTCGGGCAGGTCGCCGTGCTCGTAGCCGTCGTTGGCGTCCAGGACGCCGTCGTACTTCTTGTTGCCGTAGTACAGGTCGACCTGCGCGAAGCAGGTGACGTCCGGCACGGCCACGTCGAGCGTGTCGGTGCTGGTGGTGATCTTCACGGTGTCCCAGTCGTGGAACACCTGCTTGCCCGAGGTCTGGAAGGTGGGACCGTGGGTGCGGTAGGAGGCGAGGGACACGGTGCAGGACGCGGAGCCGTCCGCGACCCGGACCTTGACGTGGACCTTGCCGTCCTCGCCGGGCTTGAGGTTGACGTCGTCGACCTTGACCGACGGGTACCAGGCCGTGCCGTCGAGCGAGAACTCGCAGCGGTCGGTGGAGGTCTTGGTGCCGCCGCCCTGGCCGGGCTTGTAGCCGTGGTGGCCACCGCGGTCCCAGCCCTTGCCGCCCGGGCAGTCGCCGGCCCAGGCGGAGGTGGCACCCACGGCGGTGAGGGCGACGGCCGCGGCGCTCACGCCCAGCAGCCGTCCGACGGTGACACGTCGCGATATGGACATGCAGAACCCAATCTTGGCGTTGCGTGGCCCGGCGGGCGCGGCTGACGGCAGCTCTCCCCGTATGTGAGCAGGCCGAGGCGTCACCGGGCGAGTGGTCGAAGTGCACACGGGGCTCATCGGCCCCAGTGGCACCACGCATCGTCGTGGCTCTGTCAATGGGCTGTCAACCTGGGGCGACGCAAAGGCTCGTGACCGAGGTCTCGATCCGGCACACCGCGGCCATGGCGCCGAAGGCCAGCACCCGCACCAGATCGGCGTCGTAGGGGTCCGGATCGGCGATCCGCCAGGCCTCCGCGTCCGCCTCGGTGATCCGGTACGGGGCGAGGGCGGCGAGCAACGCCAGCCGGGCGCCGGGCCGTTCGGCGGCGGGCACCCCGGCGAGCGCCGCGGCGGTCCGGTCGCCGCCGAGCGGCTCGGGCGTACCGTCCCAGGCGTCCACGGCGGCCACCACCGCCTCCCGGGCGGCGTCGCCGAGCCGTCGCCCTCCCACGGCGGCGGCCCGCCGCAGCGCGGCGAAGGCGGTGCCCACCGGGGCGTCCTCGGCCCACTGCGGCGCGGGCCCGGCCGGACCGCGCAGCAGCGGCAGGCTGGCCCCGGGCGGCAGCGGCCTGCGGACGGTGCGGGCCAGGGCCCGGCCGCCGAGGCTGCGCACCAGCCGCAGCCGCTGCAGCCCGCCGGGCAGCAGGTCCTCGGTCAGCAGCGCGGACACCATCCGGTTGACGAAGTGGAAGGCGAGGGCGGTGCCGACGAACTCCGGCGCGTCCCGCGGGCCGAAGGGGCGCTCCGCGGCCGCCGGACGGCCGGGGGCCGCTGTCGCCCTGCCCCAGGCGACCAGCGCGGCCCGGCGGGGGTCGTCGGGCGTGCCGCCGCGGGCGACGGTCTCGGCGAGGCGGTGGTCGCCGGTGGCGTGCAGCAGGACGGTGTGCGCGTCCACGCAGAAGGGGCAGCGGTTCGCGGCCGACACCCCCAGGGCGACCAACTCCTTGTCGGTGCGCGGGACCCGGCCGGCGAGCAGCGACTCGCGCAGCACCGCCCAGGCCGCCGCGAGCAGGTCGGGGGCGGCCGACAGCGCCACGAAGGTCGGCGCGTGGCCCACGCCGAAGTCGGCGGCGAGCTGGGCGTAGACCTCGGCGGTCCGGCCGGTGGCGTCGCCGGGCGGCGCGGGAGTGGTGAGACGGAAGGGCGTGGCCATGGCCGGGCCTCCTCGCTGGACGGCTCGTGGACGGTGGTGTTCGCGTCGGGTCGATCGTGGCCGCCCGGGGGCCGTCCGGTCGTCGTCCGGGGGAAGGGGTCCGGCACTGCTCCGGGCACCGGGGCCGCGGGCGGGACTACTCCACCGGGAGTAGCCGCGGAGCCGTCTTCGGGGAGGACGTGCCGCCCGGGGCGGCGGCGTAGGGTGCGGGCATGGGTGGCACGCTGATCGGGCGTCAGGGGTTGGCCGGGCTGCGGGGGTGGCGGGGCGTCGCCTTCGACGCGGTGATCGGCGTCGTCCTCGCCGTCGACGTCCTGCTGCTGCCCGGGGTGCCGCGCCCCGCGAACGCCCTCGACCTCGCGCTGGGTCTGGTGGGCGCGCTGGCGGTGGCGGGGAGCCGCCGCCGGCCCGCGGCGGCGCTGCTGCTGTGCACCGGCTGCATGCTGGCCTACGCGCTGCGGGTGCACCCCGGCCCCTCGGCGGCGTTCCCCGTGCTGGTCGCGATCCACATGGCGGTCAGGGCGGGCGGGAAGCGGCTGCCGGCGCAGTTGTCGGCGCTGGCGTTCCTCGCCGGCTATCTCGCCTCCGGGCAGCCCGCGCCCACGTCGGCGCAGTCCACCGCGCTGCTGCTCGGCTGGTTCCTGGCCTCGGTCGCCATGGCCGTGGTGGGCCGGCACCGCCGGGCCTACCTGGAGCAGCTGGAGCGGCGCGCGCTGGACGCCGAACGCACCCGCGAGGAGGCGGCGTTGCGCCGGGCCGGCGAGGAACGGCTGCGGATCGCCCGGGAACTGCACGACTCGCTCACCCACAGCATCTCGATCATCAAGCTGCAGGCCGGGGTCGCCGTCCATCTGGCCCGCAAGCGCGGCGAGGAGGTGCCCGACGCGCTGCTGGCGATCCAGGAGGCGAGCGGGGAGGCGATGCGGGAGCTGCGCGCGACCCTGGAGGTGCTGCGCGGCACCGGGGGCGGCCACGGGCTGGACCGGATCGAGGACCTGGTCGAGCGCTCGCGAACGGCCGGGCTGCCGACCGGCGTCACGGTCGGCGGACGCGAACGGCCGCTGGACGACGCGGTCGACCGGGCGGCGTACCGCATCGTGCAGGAGGCGCTCACCAACGTCGCCCGGCACGCCGGGCCGGAGCCCCGGGCCACCGTCCGCATCGAGTACGGCGACCGGGAGCTGGTGGTGCAGATCGACGACGACGGCACGGCGGCCCCCGGCGACGGCCTGGTGCCCGGGGTCGGGCTGACCGGGATGCGGGAGCGGGTGACCGCGCTCGGCGGGCGGCTGCGGGCCGGGCCGCGGTCCGGGGGCGGCTTCTCCGTACGGGCCGAACTCCCCCTGGACCCCCTGCCCTCGGCCGACGGCGGGACGACGGCCGGGGCCGCCGGGGCGTCACTGGAGGAGGTGTCGTGATCCGCGTGCTGATCGTGGACGACCAGGCGCTGATGAGGGCCGGTTTCCGCGCCCTCCTCGACGCCGAGGAGGGCATCGAGGTGGTGGCCGAGGCGGGCGACGGGCAGCAGGGCGTCGAACTCGCCCGGCGGCACGTGCCCGACGTGGTGCTCCTCGACGTCCAGATGCCCGTGCTCGACGGGATCGGCGCGACCCGGCTGATCGCCGCCGATCCCCGGCTTGCCGGGGTGCACGTGGTCATCCTCACCAACTACGGCCTGGACGAGTACGTCTTCGACGCGCTGCGCGCCGGAGCCAGCGGCTTCCTGCTGAAGGACACCGAACCCGCCGACCTCGTCCAGGCCATCCACGTCGCCCAGCGCGGCGACGCGCTGCTCTCCCCCGCGATCACCCGCAGGCTGATCGGCGAGTTCGTCTCGCGGCCGCCCGACGCCACGCACGCGGCGGGGCTGGAGGCGCTGACCAACCGGGAGCGCGAGGTGCTCGCGCTCGTCGCCCGCGGGCTCGCCAACGACGAGATCGCCGGGCGCATGGTCATCAGCCCGCTGACCGCCAAGACCCACGTCAGCCGGGCGATGACCAAGCTGGGCGCCCGCGACCGCGCCCAACTGGTCGTCTACGCCTACGAGTCCGGGCTGATCACACCGAAGGGTTCGCCGCAGCGACCGTCGTGGCCAGCCCCAGCGCCTCCCGCGCCCTGACCGCCTCCCCGTGGCCGCTGTGCGCGTCCGCGTCCTCGTAGTGCTCGTAGTAGGCGTCCGCGTCCTTCGCCTCGGCGGCCTTGGCCCAGTCGGCGCGCGCCTTCCCGGCCTCCGCCGCGAGCGCGGCGACCGGTTCCGCGGCGCCGGCCGGCCAGTCGTGGGCCCGCAGCGCCCGGGCCTCCACGGCGAGGGCCACCGTGACCTCGCCGGCCCACTTCCGGTAGCCCTCCAGGTCGTCCTCCACGTACTCCTCCTCCGGCCCGGCGGCCATGGCCTCGTTGAGCGCGTTGGCGGCCTCCAGATAGGCGACCTGGTGGGCGTCGAGCGTGCTCGCGTCCTGCCGCAGGGAGCCCTCGAGTGTGCCCTTCTCCTTGCCGAACACGCAGGTAACCTGGCGGTCGCCGAGCTTCCAGGTCTGCCGGTCCGGGGCGTAGTAGTACACCTTGACGTCCGCCGGCACCGCCCAGGCGTCCATGGCGTAGCCGTCGGCCAGCCGCTGGCAGCGTTCCTCCACGCGGTCCCGGAGCGCCGCGTCGCCCGGGTAGGCCTGCGCCCCGGGCAACCGGAACGTCCCGACCACCTCGGCGGTGTGCCTGCGCGCGCAGGGCACGGTGTCCCTGCCGGCGGCCGGGGCCCGCAGGCCGCCGCCGGGGGTGTCGAAGCACTCGCCCCGGCGCAGCGAGAAGGCGCCACCGTCCCGGGCCCCTTCCCTGGCGCCCTCCTTGAAGCCCTCGACGAAGGCGCCGACGCCGCCGACGAGCACGAGCGTGCACAGCAGCGTGCCGACGGCCGAGAGCACCAGCCCGGTCACGGCCATGCCCTTGCCGCGCGCGCCCGTCCGCCCGATCTGCACGAGCGCGATCGCCCCGAGCACGACCCCCACCACCGGCACCATGCACAGCAGCCCGGTCACCAGCGCGGCCACGGCGAGCCCGTTCAGCGGCGCCCGCCGCGGCGCGGCCGGCAACGCGTTCGGCAGCGCGGGCTGGTGGGGGTACGGGGGATACGGCGGAGGCTGCACGGAACGGCTCCTCACGGACGGGCGAACGTGGCGAACGGCCGCGCGAATATATCCCGGCCCTCGACGCGGAGATCACCGGGGACGCCTACAGCGGCTCCTTCTGCTTTCGCAGGCCCGTGGGCTGGTCCTCTTCTGCTGCGTCAACCCGGTGGCCGCCGCCCCGTCGCCGTAACCGTAACGGGAGTCAGGATGTGCAGAGCGTCCGCTTCAGCACCTCGTTGACGGCCTTGGCCTGCTCCTCGGTGACCTGGTGGCCGGCGCTGCCGAACCGCGACTGCGCGGCGGCCACCGCGTTGCCGCCCCCGGTGATGGTGGCGCACTGCTGACGCGCGTTGGCGACGGCCCTGTCCGCGTCGGCGGCCAGGGCCGGGTCGACGGCCTTGAGCGCGGCGAGGAGCGCCGCGCGCTCGACCCCGGTCGGCTCCTCCGGGATGCCCTCGCTGATGTCCGGCACCTTCGAGCCCGGCGCCCCGGTGGACGGCGTGGCGCCGCCCCCGGGCTTGCCGCCGGCGTCGTCGTCGGTGCCGGAGGTGCAGGCGGGGACCGCGAGGAGCACGGCGGCGAGGAGCACTGCGGTACTGAGGCGTGTGGACATGCCCGCCATGGTGGCCCGCGGCACGCCCGGCCCCCGCCGGTGCGCTGTTTCCGTCTCCGTGCTGTGACCTACGGGGCTCCTCCTGGGACCTGTGGGAGGGCGGTCCGCGGCCGTCTCAGGACGACCGGGAAGGCGGTCACCCCATGACGATCTCGTGGCCCGGGCCACGCCGAGTCGCTACGGTTTAACCATGACCGCACTGCCCGACTGGATGCGCCCGCCGCGCGAGGAAGGCTGGTTCGCGGAGGACCTGGACCGCCTCCCCGAGGCACCCCGCCACACCGAGCTGATCGACGGAGCCCTCGTCTTCATGATGTCGCCCCAGCGGTGGTGGCATGGCCACCTCGTCACCATGCTCACCGTGGCCCTCATGGACCAAGCGCCCAGCGATGTCAGCGTCGGCCGTGAGATGACGGTGAAGCTCGATGAGCGAAACCGGCCCGAACCCGATCTGCTCTTGACGACGGCCGCCTACGACGACGACCGCACCTGGTTCGCGCCCGATGAGGTGCGACTCGTCATCGAGGTCGTCTCACCCGAGTCCGCGCACCGGGACCGCACGGTCAAGCTCCGCAAGTACGCGGAGGCCGGCATCCCGCACTACTGGTGCATCGAGGACGAGGACGGCGCCCCGGTCGTCCATGTCTACGAACTCGACGAGCCGACCGGCGTCTACGCGCCCGCCGGCATCTTCCGGGGCACCCTGAAGCGGCCTGTGCCTTTCGAGATCAGCCTGGATCTCGACAAGCTCACCCCGCCGAGGAGCGAGTAGGAGTCAGCGCCGCGTCGGCACGGAAACGCGATGGGGGCCGGGCTCACAGAGCCCGGCCCCTTCTCACGTGCGCGCTTGACGGATCATCCGGCACACCGCGACGAATCGCTCACACGTTGAAGCGGAACTCCACGACGTCGCCGTCCTGCATGACGTAGTCCTTGCCCTCCATGCGGGCCTTGCCCTTGGCGCGGGCCTCGGGGATGGAGCCGCACTCGACGAGGTCTCCGAAGGAGACGATCTCCGCCTTGATGAAGCCCTTCTGGAAGTCGGTGTGGATGACACCGGCGGCCTCGGGCGCGGTGGCGCCCTTCTTGATCGTCCAGGCGCGGGCCTCCTTGGGCCCGGCCGTGAGGTACGTCTGCAGGCCGAGGGTGTCGAAGCCGACGCGCGCGAGGGTGGCCAGACCCGGCTCCTCCTGCCCCATGGACTGCAGCAGCTCCAGGGCCTCCTCGTCGTCCAGCTCGATCAGCTCGGACTCGATCTTGGCGTTGAGGAAGATCGCCTCGGCGGGCGCCACCAGGGCGCGCTGCTCGGCCTTGAACGCCTCGTCGGTCAGCTCGTCCTCGTCCACGTTGAAGACGTAGAGGAAGGGCTTGGTGGTCAGCAGGTGCAGCTCGTGCAGGAGGCCGGCCTTCTCCGTGCCGGCGGTGATGCCGGCGGAGAACAGGGTGCGGCCGTCCTCGAGGATCTGCTGGGCCTCCTGGACGGCGGCGAGCACCGCCGCCTTCTCCTTCTGCAGCCGCGCGTCCTTGGTCAGCCGCGGCAGGACCTTCTCGATGGTCTGCAGGTCGGCGAGGATCAGCTCGGTGTTGATCGTCTCGATGTCGTCCTTGGGGGACACCTTGCCGTCGACGTGCACCACGTCCGGGTCGACGAAGGCGCGGATGACCTGGCAGATGGCATCGGACTCGCGGATGTTCGCGAGGAACTTGTTGCCCAGGCCCGCGCCCTCGCTCGCGCCGCGCACGATGCCGGCGATGTCGACGAAGTCCACGGTCGCCGGGAGCTTGCGCTGCGAGTCGAAGATCCCGGCGAGCTTGTCCAGGCGGGGGTCGGGGACACCGACGACGCCGACGTTGGGCTCGATCGTGGCGAACGGGTAGTTGGCCGCCAGCACGTCGTTCTTGGTCAGGGCGTTGAACAGGGTCGACTTGCCGACGTTCGGCAGGCCGACGATTCCGATCGTGAGCGACACGTGACGACTTCCCAGGGCGAGAGGTGGGTGGAATGGGCCGCCGCGCCCGGGCGGGGCGACCGGCGGACCGATCCACCAGTCTACGGAACGCACCGGCCCTCGGGCGGGCCGCGCCCCTAGCGGCCCCCTCAGGCGGTGAAAAGTCGTGTCCTGCCCCCGTTTTCCCCCTCTCCGGCGCCTACGTTGGGTGCGTGGAGCAACACAGTGCGCGCACACCCCACAAGAACAGCGGTGCCCCCACCGCCGCCTCCCCGCTGCCGCGGCCGGCCCGCCCGCAGCGCCGCCCGCAGGGCGCGACAGCCGTCCGGGGCGGTCTGCCCCGGGGGCCGCTGCTGCTGCGGGCCGCCCGGCTGCGCCGGACGGAGCCCCGGCTGACCGGACTGGGGACGGGGGTCTTCGTCACGCTGGCCGCCCTCGCCGGAGGCGCCGCGGACTCCCTGATCACCGGTGAGCCCGGCACCCTCTTCGGGGTCGTCTTCCTGCTGGCCTGCCTCGCCGCAGGCCTCTTCGTACGGCCGTACGACCTGTCGGCGGCGCCGGTCTGCGCGCCCATCGCCTTCACCATCGCGCTGGCCGTGACGGCCGACGGCGAGGGCGGGGGCTTCACGGGCCATGTGATGGGCCTGCTGACGGGGCTCGCCACCCTGACGGGCTGGCTGTACGGGGGCACGGTCGGTGCCGCGATGATCGCGGCCGGGCGGAAGGTGGCCTATGTGATGCGCGAACGGCGCCGCTGAGCGCCCTCCGCCCCCCGGCCCCGGAGAGGCCGGGGGGCGCCCCAGAGGGCACCGTTCCCCGGCCGTCTCCCGCCGGCCGCCGTGGTCAGGAGCGGACCGCGGCCGCCGCCATGCCCGCGCCCACGATCCCCGCGTTGTTCTGCAGCGCGGCCGGCACGATCTCGGCCCTGATGCCGGTCAGCAGCGGCAGGAACTTGTCGGCCTTGCGGCTGACCCCGCCGCCGAGGATGAACAGCTCGGGCGAGAAGAGCATCTCGACGTGGGCCAGGTACTTGTCCAGGCGCTTGGCCCAGTGCTCCCAGGTGAGGCCCTCGTCGTCCTTCGCCTTGGTGGAGGCCTTCTTCTCGGCGTCGTGGCCGTGCAGTTCCAGATGGCCGAGTTCCGTGTTGGGCAGCAGGTTGCCGTCGACGAAGACGGCGCTGCCGATGCCCGTGCCGAGGGTGAGCACGATGACCGTGCCCTTGCGGCCGCGGCCCGCCCCGTACTCCATCTCGGCCATGCCCGCGGCGTCCGCGTCGTTGAGCAGGGTCACCGCGCAGCCGACCTTCTGGGACAGGAGCCCCGCGGCGTCCATGTCGATCCAGCCCTTGTCGACGTTCGCCGCCGTACGCGTCATGCCGTGCGTCACCACTCCGGGGAACGTGGCCCCCACCGGGCCCGTCCACCCGAAGTAGTCGACGACCTGCTTCACGCACTCCGCGACGGCGTCGGGGGTCGCGGGATGCGGGGTGAGCACTTTGAAGCGCTCCTCCGCCAGTTCACCACGCCCGAGGTCGACCGGGGCACCCTTGATGCCCGATCCGCCGATGTCCACACCGAAAACGCTCATGCCCCAACGCTACGGCGTGGCACGGTCGGTCACCCCTCGGAGGTGTCTCCCCGCATCAGTTCGCCGGCCTCGGCGCGAAGGTCCCGGCGGAGCTCCTTGGGCAGCGAGAAGGTGATCGACTCCTCGGCGGCCTTGACGATCTCCACGTCCTCGAAGCCGCGGGCGGCCAGCCACTCCAGCACCTGCTCGACGAGCACCTCGGGCACGGAGGCACCGGAGGTGACGCCGACCGTGGAGACGCCGTCCAGCCACGCCGGGTCGATCTCGTCGGCGAAGTCCACCAGGTACGAGGCGCGGGCGCCGGCCAGCTTGGCGACCTCGACCAGGCGCACGGAGTTGGAGGAGTTGCGCGAGCCGACGACGATGACCAGGTCGGCCTCGGCCCCCATCTGCTTCACGGCGAGCTGGCGGTTCTGCGTGGCGTAGCAGATGTCGTCGCTCGGCGGCGAGATCAGCAGCGGGAACTTCTCCTTGAGCGCGTCGACGGTCTCCATGGTCTCGTCCACGGAGAGCGTGGTCTGCGAGAGCCAGACGACCTTGGACGGATCGCGGACCTCGACCTTCTCGACGTCGCCGGGGCCGTCGACCAGGGTGATGTGGTCGGGGGCCTCACCGGAGGTGCCGATGACCTCCTCGTGGCCCTCGTGGCCGATCAGGAGGATGTCGTAGTCCTCGTTCGCGAACCGCACGGCCTCCTTGTGGACCTTGGTGACCAGCGGGCACGTCGCGTCGATCGTGGCGAGCCGGCCCTTGGCGGCCTCCTCGTGCACGACCGGGGCGACGCCGTGGGCGGAGAACATGACGATCGACCCCGGCGGCACCTCCTCCGTCTGCTCGACGAAGATCGCGCCCTTCCGTTCCAGGGTCTGCACGACGTACTTGTTGTGGACGATCTCGTGGCGGACGTAGATCGGGGCCCCGTACTGCTCAAGGGCCTTCTCGACGGCGATCACGGCACGGTCCACACCCGCGCAGTAGCCTCGCGGGGCGGCGAGCAGGACGCGGCGGGAAGTCGTAGCGGTCATGTGCCCATCGTACGGGGCCCGGACGGGGCCCCACCGCTGCCCCGGGTGCCCCGGCCGGGGGTGCGGGGGCGGTGCCGGAGCGTCCCGGGGCGCACGCGACGGACCCGCCCGGACGGGCCGGACGGGGCGCGGGACGCGGGGCTCAGCGGCAGCCCCCCGGGCCCCGGGCGGCACGGCGGGCGGCGAGCACCCACCCGGCCGCGAGGGCGGCCCCGGCCAGGGGCAGGCAGGCGAAGCAGCCGCAGCCGGGACCGTAGCGGCCGACGCGGAACCCTGCGTGGACGCGCGGCGGTCGTTCGGACGGCGGGCAGCCGTGCCGGCCGGGTCGGCGCATGGGACCTCCCAGGACACCTGCCGGCGACGCGGGCGTCACCGGCGACACTCCTGCCCAGCCTGCGCGGCGGCGCGCCGGGAGGACAGCGGGGCGCGCCATTCGGGTCGGACGGGAGGGCGTCACTGTCCGTGGCGGGGGCTAGTCTCGGCGCATGGCTGTGAACACGTCCGCGGAGACGCCGATCCCGGTCGGCGAGGTGTCCCGGCTGATCGGCGGCTGGATCGACCGGCTCGGCCCGGTGTGGGTCGAGGGGCAGATCACCCAGTTGTCACGGCGCCCGGGGGCGGGCGTGGTGTTCCTGACGCTGCGCGATCCGTCGCACGACATCTCGATCGGCGTGACGTGCCGCCGGGCGGTCTTCGACGCCTTCGACGGGGCGGTCGGCGAGGGCGCCCGGGTCGTGGTGAACGCCAAGCCGGAGTGGTACGCGCCGCGCGGCCAGCTGTCGCTGCGCGCGGCGGAGATCCGCCCGATAGGCGTCGGCGACCTGCTGCTGCGGCTGGAGCAGCTCAAGAAGCGGCTGGCGGGCGAGGGCCTGTTCGCGCTGGAGCGCAAGCGGCCGCTGCCGTTCCTGCCGCAGCTGATCGGGCTGGTCTGCGGCCGGGCCTCGGCCGCCGAGCGGGACGTGCTGGAGAACGCCCGGCTGCGCTGGCCCGCGGTCCGCTTCGAGGTGCGCAACGTGCCCGTCCAGGGGGCGTACGCGGTGCCGCAGGTGATCGAGGCGGTGCGCGGCCTGGACGCCCGCCCCGAGGTCGACGTGATCATCGTGGCGCGGGGCGGCGGCAGCGTGGAGGATCTGCTGCCGTTCTCGGACGAGCGGCTGGTGCGGGCGGTGGCGGAGTGCCGTACGCCCGTGGTGTCGGCGATCGGGCACGAGCCGGACACCCCGCTGCTGGACCTGGTGGCGGATCTGCGCGCCTCGACGCCGACCGACGCCGCCAAGCGTGTCGTGCCGGACGTGGGCGAGGAGCTGGCCCGGGTCGGGCAGTTGCGGCAGCGGTCGCTGCGGGTGATGCGCGGGCTGCTGGACCGGGAGGAGCGGGGGCTGGCCGCCGCGGTGAGCCGGCCGTGCATGGCGCGGCCGCACATGATGGTGGACGAGCGCGAGGAGCAGGTCGCCGCCCTGCTGGAGCGGTCCCGCCGCCATCTGCGGCACCGGCTGGAGCGGGCGGACGACGAGCTGGCGCACACCCGCGCCCGGGTCCTCGCGCTCTCCCCCGCCGCGACGCTGCAGCGCGGGTACGCGGTGCTGCAGCGCGAGGACGGGCAGGTGGTGCGCGCCGCGGACGAGGTGGCCGAGGAGGAGAAGCTGCGCGCCCGGGTGGCCGAGGGCGAGTTCGCCGTCCGCGTCACACGCTGACCGGGCGCCGCGTGCCCGGCCGCCGTGTCGGAGGGCGGCCCTAGGCTGGTGCCATGGCAGATCAGGACACGCTGGGGTACGAGCAGGCCCGCGACGAGCTCGTCGACGTCGTTCGCCGTCTGGAGGCCGGCGGCTCCACGCTCGAGGAGTCCCTCGCCCTGTGGGAGCGGGGGGAGCAGCTCGCCAAGGTGTGCCGCGACTGGCTGGAGGGCGCTCGCGCCCGGCTGGACGCGGCCCTGGCGCAGGAGTCAGGCGGGGCCGGGGAGGGTCCGGAGGCCGCCGCTGAGGAGTGAGCGGGTGAGCGGTGCGCGGGCGGCGTGACCCGCTTCACGGAGTGATAGTTGAAAGTTTGATTGAAAATTCATCTATGGTGGGAGGGAGTTCCGACACGCCTGTCCCCAGGGCGCTGCTCCACACCCCCACCGAGGTACCCCATGACGCTCCAGCTGGACCCCGCCGCCCAGAACCTCCTCTTCCGCGAGGCGCGCACCGCCAACGCGTTCACCGACGAGCCGGTGACCGAGGAGCAGGTCCAGGACGTGTACGACCTGGTCAAGTACGCCCCCACCGCCTACAACCAGCAGCCGCTGCGCATCGTGCTGGTGCGCTCCCCCGAGGCCCGCGAGCGCCTGGTGCGCCACATGAACGAGGGCAACCGCGCGAAGACCGCCGCGGCGCCGCTGGTCGCGGTCCTGGCCGCCGACAACGAGTTCCACGAGGAGCTGCCGGCCCAGTTCCCGGCCTTCCCGCAGGCCAAGGAGGTGCTCTTCGGCGAGCGCCCGGCGCGTGAGGCGTCCGCGGGCTTCAACGCCGCCCTGCAGGTCGGCTACTTCATCCTGGGCGTGCGGGCCGCGGGCCTGGCCGCCGGCCCCATGACCGGTTACGACGCCGGTGCCATCGACAGGGAGTTCTTCCCCGACGGCGACCACTCCGTGCTGGCCGTGGTCAACATCGGCAAGCCGGGCGAGAACGCCTGGCGCGAGCGCGGGCCGCGCCTGGCGTACGACGAGGTCGTCACCACCGTCTGACGGGAACCGCCCCCGTCACCGAAACCGTCACCGCCGCCGGCCCGAGGCTGGCGGCGGTGACGCGCTTCAGTCCTGCCGGCCGCCCCGCTCGTCGAGCGCGGCCGCCAGTTCCTCGAGCCGGGCCATCGGGGCCGTGCCGGTGACCATCGTGGTGACCCCGCCCTTCTCGCGCACGAGCGCGTCGTACTTGTCGCCCTCGTAGCGCTGCCAGGTCTCACCGTCGACGGTGCGGGTGCCGACCCGCTTCGCCTGGTGGCTCTTGATCGCGACGAACTTCTCCGTGGCCTCGTTGCTCTGCTCGACGGCCGCGTACTCGTTCTTCGGGTCGACGAAGCCCAGGTGCCACCGCACGGCCTCCGGGTCGGTGGACTCGTACGTCACCGAGGTCGCCCGCCAGTCCTTGCCGAGCCCCTCCGGAGCCGCCACCCCGTAGGGGGCGTCGCGCCGTGCCTGGTCGAGTTCGACCCGGTAGCCGACGACCTTGACGGGGTCGTGGTTCTCATCGTGCGGGATGAAGAGCCAGATGACCCCGGCGACGACCCCGATCGCCGCCATCGAGAGCACCATGTCCCGCAGTGTTTCCGTGCCGCGCTTCTTTGCCACGCCCCCTATGGTCCCCCATGCCCCGGGCCGTCCGGCCGCCCGGGGTCGCGCCCGGCGGGAAGTCCGCTCATGTGACGGGCGCCCTGCTCATCCTGGCGGGGTCCGGATAAGGTCGTAACACCCTCTTATCCCGGCCGTCCTCGTACAGAAAGGTGCGCTGAGATGACCGAGCAGCACGAACACCACAGTCTGCCGCCGCAGCTCGAGGTGAATCCCGAGGCCCCCGACCGCAACCTCGCCCTGGAACTCGTCCGGGTGACCGAGGCCGCCGCCATGGCGGCCGGCCGCTGGGTCGGGCGCGGTGACAAGAACGGCGCGGACGGCGCGGCCGTCAAGGCCATGCGCACCCTCGTCTCCACCGTGTCGATGAACGGCGTCGTCGTCATCGGCGAGGGGGAGAAGGACGAGGCCCCGATGCTCTTCAACGGTGAGCGCATCGGCGACGGGAACGGCGCGGAGTGCGACATCGCCGTGGACCCGATCGACGGCACCACCCTGACCGCCAAGGGCATGCCCAACGCCATCGCGGTGCTCGCCGCCGCCGACCGCGGCACGATGTACGACCCCTCGGCCGTCTTCTACATGGACAAGCTGGTCACCGGCCCCGAGGCCGCCGACTACGTCGACATCACCGCCCCGCCCTCGGTCAACATCCGCCGGGTCGCCAAGGCGAAGGGCAGCGCCCCCGAGGACGTCACGGTCGTCATCCTCGACCGTCCCCGTCACGAGGGCATCGTCAAGGAGGTCCGGGAGACCGGCGCGCGCATCAAGTTCATCTCCGACGGCGACGTGGCCGGCGCGATCATGGCCGTCCGCGAGGGCACCGGCGTCGACATGCTGATGGGCGTCGGCGGAACGCCCGAGGGCATCATCGCGGCCTGCGCCATCAAGTGCCTCGGCGGCACGATCCAGGGCAAGCTGTGGCCGAAGGACGAGGCGGAGAAGCGGCGCGCCCTGGACGCGGGCCACGACCTGGAGCGGATCCTGCACACGGACGACCTGGTCAGGGGCGACAACGTGTTCTTCGTCGCCACCGGCATCACCGACGGCGAACTGCTGCGCGGAGTGCGGTACCGCGCCGAGACCGCCATCACCCAGTCGCTGGTCATGCGCTCGAAGTCCGGCACGATCCGCCAGATCGACTCCACGCACCGCCTGTCGAAGCTGCGCGCCTACAGCACCATCGACTTCGACCGCGCGCGCTGAGCCGCCGCGGCCCGCGCCGCGCACCGGCGCACGAGGACGGGGGCCCCGCCGCGCGGCGGGGTCCCCGTCCTCGTGCGTCCGTTCAGCCCGCCGCGGCGATCCGCGTCCCGGGCCTTTGCAGTTCCGCCTCCCGGCGGCGACGCCGGGCCAGTACGACCCTGCGCTCCGCGGCGGTCATCCCGCCCCACACGCCGTAGGGCTCGGGCTGGAGCAGCGCGTGTTCGCGGCACTCCAGCATCACCGGGCAGCGCGCGCACACCCGCTTGGCGGCCTCCTCCCGGGACAGCCGCGCCGCTGTCGGCTCCTTGGACGGCGCGAAGAACAGACCCGCCTCGTCACTGCGGCACGCCGCCTCCGAGTGCCATGGGCCGCCCAGGTCCCGGGGGTGACTCAGGGAGGACCTGGAGGCTGCCGGGGGCTCGATCGGTTGAAGCACGGGATACTCCTGACGACGGCTCGGCTTGGTGTCACCCTTGCCCGTCGCTGCGGTGCCGGTGCGTCTCCACGGGTCTGTCGGCGTGAGGAGGGCTGCGGCCAGCGACGTGTCCCCTTGCCCTACCCGCTGTACGCGCGTTCATGCGCACAGCGCCGGGCGCGACGCCCACCGGGCCGGTGCCGTGTGCCGCCGATCCCCTTGCGCGGCACGGGAGTTGGTCCGCGCCGTGGTCAGCCGTCGAGTTCGGCGGGGCCGAGCCCCTTCTTCTTCACGCGCTTGCCGCGGCGCGGCTTGGCCTCGACGCCGCCCCAGAAGGCGAAGCCCTGCACCTTGATGACCGGGGCGTTCGGGTCGGGCGCCTCGTACGCCTTCACGTCGGAACCGCCCATGATCCCCACGACTCCGCCGCCGTGCAGCGTGACGTTCTCCGGGACCTTGATCTCGACGCCGCCCATGATGGCGGTGCAGTTGATGACCAGCTCGGGGCTGGTGAAGGTGGCCTCGGTCAGGTCGATGACGACGCCGCCCAGGATGGCGACGGCGTTGATCCTCGAACCGACCCGCCAGCGGCCCTTGCGCTCGGCGCCGCCAAGGATGCCGATCAGGTTGGGGTTCTCCCCGGAGCCGTCGGGCACCCAGTGGTGCGCCCCCGGCGACGGCGCGGGCGCGCCGGCGGTGCGCCCCGCGGGGAGGTCTCGGACGTACGGCTCCAGTTCGCCGACGGTCTTGGCCGCGTAGACCCCGTCGAGCCGCTCGGAGTGCTCCTCGGTGGTCAGGCGGCCCTCCGCCAGGGCATCGCGAAGGATGTCGGCCACCCGGTCGCGGTCCGCGTCGGACGCGCGGATATCGGCTTCGGCCACGGGGCGCACGGGGTGCTGTTCACGCTTCTGGAGCGACGACTCATCCACCCGACTACCGTACACAAACGCGATAGATCGCGACTAGGCCCGGTGAGGGTCACCTCACACATCCGGCACCCCGCGAACGTTCTACGCTTGTTGGGCTTCTATGACGCAGCGCCAGTGAGGATGTCCCTTATGCCCGAGTTCGCCTATACGGATCTGCTCCCCCTCGGTGAGGACACCACTCCGTACCGTCTGATCACCTCCGAGGGCGTCAGCACCTTCGAGGCCGACGGCCGGACGTTCCTCAAGGTGGAGCCGGAGGCGCTGCGCAAGCTCGCCGCCGAGGCGATGCACGACATCTCCCACTACCTGCGGCCCGCGCACCTCGCCCAGCTGCGCCGGATCCTCGACGACCCCGAGGCGTCCCCCAACGACCGCTTCGTCGCCCTGGACCTGCTGAAGAACGCCAACATCGCCGCGGCCGGCGTCCTGCCGATGTGCCAGGACACCGGCACCGCGATCGTGATGGGCAAGCGCGGTCAGAACGTGCTCACCCAGGGCGGCGACGAGGCAGCCCTGTCGCACGGCATCTTCGACGCGTACACCAAGCTCAACCTGCGCTACTCCCAGATGGCCCCGATCACCATGTGGGAGGAGAAGAACACCGGCTCCAACCTGCCCGCGCAGATCGAGCTGTACGCGACCGACGGCGGCGCCTACAAGTTCCTCTTCATGGCCAAGGGCGGCGGCTCCGCCAACAAGTCGTTCCTCTACCAGGAGACCAAGGCGGTCCTGAACGAGGCCTCCATGATGAAGTTCCTGGAGGAGAAGATCCGTTCACTCGGCACGGCCGCCTGCCCGCCGTACCACCTGGCGATCGTGGTCGGCGGCACCTCCGCCGAGTACGCGCTGAAGACCGCCAAGTACGCCTCCGCGCACTACCTGGACGAGCTGCCCGGCGAGGGCTCCCCGACCGGCCACGGCTTCCGGGACAAGGAGCTGGAGGAGAAGGTCTTCGAGCTGACGCAGCGGATCGGCATCGGCGCGCAGTTCGGCGGCAAGTACTTCTGCCACGACGTGCGTGTGGTGCGGCTGCCCCGGCACGGCGCCTCCCTGCCGGTCGCCATCGCCGTGTCCTGCTCCGCCGACCGCCAGGCCGTCGCGAAGATCACCGCCGAGGGCGTCTTCCTGGAGCAGCTGGAGACCGACCCCGCCCGGTACCTGCCCGAGACCACCGACGAGCACCTGTCGGACGACACCGTCGTACGCGTCGACCTCAACCGCCCGATGGACGAGGTGCTGGCGGAGCTTTCCAAGTACCCGGTCAAGACCCGGCTGTCGCTGACCGGCCCGCTGGTCGTCGCCCGCGACATCGCGCACGCGAAGATCAAGGAGCGGCTGGACGCGGGCGAGGAGATGCCGCAGTACCTGCGCGACCACCCGGTCTACTACGCGGGCCCGGCCAAGACCCCCGAGGGCTACGCCTCCGGCTCCTTCGGCCCCACCACCGCCGGCCGCATGGACTCCTACGTCGAGCAGTTCCAGGCCGCGGGCGGCTCCAAGGTCATGCTCGCCAAGGGCAACCGCTCGAAGCAGGTCACCGACGCGTGCGCCGCGCACGGCGGCTTCTACCTCGGCTCGATCGGCGGCCCGGCGGCGCGCCTGGCGCAGGACTGCATCAAGAAGGTCGAGGTCGTCGAGTACGCCGAGCTCGGCATGGAGGCGGTCTGGAGGATCGAGGTCGAGGACTTCCCGGCCTTCATCGTCGTCGACGACAAGGGCAACGACTTCTTCACCGATCCGGCCCCCGCGCCGACGTTCACCAGCATCCCGGTGCGCCCGGGGGCGTGACCCTTCCGGGACGGCCCGGCACCGCGTGCGCGGTGCCGGGCCGTCCTGTGTCCGCGGGCCCGCTCCGGGGGAATGAAACCTCCCGCGCCGCTGTCCTACCGAGGGATTCGGGTTCTACTGGGAAGTGCCCGGTACACCCGGCGATGTCCGCGATGGAAGGAATTCCGGCCATGCCCGAGCAGGACGCAGGGGACCAGCACGAGTACCGCACCGAGCACGACTCGATGGGCGAGGTGCGCGTCCCGGCACACGCCAAGTGGCGGGCGCAGACGCAGCGGGCGGTGGAGAACTTCCCCATCAGCGGACGGGGGCTGGAGCGCGCCCACATCGAGGCGCTCGCCCGCATCAAGGCGGCGGCGGCCAAGGTCAACGCGGAGCTGGGCGTCCTGGACAAGGACGTGTCGGAGGCGATCCAGGAGGCCGCCGCCGAGGTGGCCGAGGGGCGCTGGGACGGGCACTTCCCGATCGACGTGTTCCAGACCGGGTCCGGCACCTCCTCCAACATGAACACCAACGAGGTCATCGCGACCCTGGCGAGCGAGCGGCTCGGCCGCGCGGTGCACCCCAACGACCACGTCAACGCGAGCCAGTCCTCCAACGACGTCTTCCCCTCCTCCCTGCACATCGCCGCGACCGCCGCGGTGACCGGCGACCTGATCCCGGCGCTGGAGCACCTGGCGGCCTCGCTGGAGCGCAAGGCCGCGGAGTTCGGTGACGTGGTGAAGTCCGGCCGTACGCATCTGATGGACGCCACGCCGGTGACGCTGGGCCAGGAGTTCGGCGGCTACGCGGCCCAGGTCCGGTACGGGGTGGAGCGGCTGCGGGCCTCGCTGCCCCGGCTGGCGGAGCTGCCGCTGGGCGGCACCGCGGTCGGCACGGGGATCAACACCCCGCCCGGCTTCTCGGCGGCGGTGATCGCCGAGGTGGCGCGGACGACCGGGCTGCCGCTGACCGAGGCGCGGGACCACTTCGAGGCGCAGGGCGCCCGCGACGGCGTCGTGGAGACCTCCGGGCAGCTGCGCACGATCGCCGTGGGCCTGACCAAGATCGCCAACGATCTGCGCTGGATGGGCTCCGGGCCGCGCACCGGTCTCGCCGAGATCGCCCTGCCGGACCTGCAGCCCGGTTCGTCGATCATGCCGGGCAAGGTGAACCCGGTGATCCCCGAGGCGGTGCTGATGGTGTCCGCGCAGGTCATCGGCAACGACGTGACGATCACGACGGCCGGCGCCGCGGGCAACTTCGAGCTGAACGTCATGCTCCCGGTGATCGCCCGGAACGTCCTGGAGTCGGTCCGGCTGCTCGCGAACGTCTCCCGGCTGCTGGCGGACCGCACGGTCGACGGGATCACGGCGAACGTGGAGCGGGCCCGCGAGTACGCGGAGTCCTCGCCGTCGGTCGTCACCCCCCTCAACAAGTACATCGGCTACGAGGAGGCGGCCAAGGTCGCCAAGCGATCGCTGGCCGAGCGGAAGACCATCCGCGAGGTGGTGCTGGAGACCGGCTACGTGGAGCGCGGGCTGCTCACCCTGGAGCAGCTGGACGAGGCGCTGGACGTGCTGCGGATGACCCGGCCCTGACGGCGCGGCACGCCGCCGCCCCGGCCGTCCCGCGCCCGGCGTGACGAACGTCCGGCGTGACGAACGTCCGGCTCAAGGGTGACGCCTCCGTAACACGGGGTCCGTAAGATCCGTTCATGACAGCGGACATCCTTCTTTCCCAGGGAGCGGGCCGGGACGGTGGCACGGGCCACTGGGCCCCCGGCGAGCAGGTGCTGTGGCGTTACCGCGGCAACGGCAGCGACGCGGTGCACATCTGCCGTCCGGTGACCGTGGTCCGCGACGACCCGGAACTGCTCGCGGTGTGGATGGCGCCGGGCACCGAGTGCGTCAAGCCGGTCCTCGCGGACGGCTCGCCGATCCACCACGAGCCGCTGGAGACCCGCTACCTCAGGCCGCGCACGACGTGCGTCGACCGCTGGTGGGGCGCGGGCGTGCTCAAGCTGGCCCGGCCGGACGAGCCCTGGTCGGTGTGGCTGTTCTGGGAGCAGGGCTGGCGCTTCAAGAACTGGTACGTGAACCTGGAGGAGCCCCTGCGCCGCTGGTCGGGCGGGGTCGACTCGGAGGACCACTTCCTGGACATCCACGTCACCCCCGACCGGGACTGGCAGTGGCGGGACGAGGACGAGTTCGCCCAGGCGCAGGCCGCCGGCCTGATGACGGCTGCGACGGCCGAGCGGGTGCGGGAGGCCGGCCGCCGGGCGGTCGACGTGATCGGAGCCTGGGGGCGGCCCTTCCGGGACGGATGGGAGCACTGGCGTCCGAATCCGGCGTGGCCGGTACCGGCCCTTCCGGTTGACTGGGATCGTCCGGCAAGGTGACCGCGTGAGCGGCTTGCCGGGGACCCCTGCCCCAATCGTAAGATCGTGGCCCATAGTGCTGCACAAAACACAGGCTCACACTAGAGTTTGACGCTATGTCACCAAGGTCATACGGGAGGCCCGGGCTGTGGGAGTCGGCGGCTACGAGGACATACGGCTGGACCGCACCGGCCAGGCCGAGGGGTTCGACGCCATAGGTGACCGCTACGACGAGGCCTTCCCGCACAAGGAGGGCCAGGTCACCGCGGGCGAACGGCTCCTGACGCGACTCCCCGCGGGCTCCCGGGTCCTGGACCTGGGCTGCGGAACGGGGCTGCCGACCAGCCGTCAGCTGGTCGAGGCCGGGCACAAGGTGACGGGTGTGGACCTCTCCGCGGGGATGCTCGCGCTCGCCCGCCGGCACGTGCCGAGGGCGGACTTCCACCGGGCCGACATCGCGGACCTGCGGACCGGCGGCCGCTACGGGCCGGGCGGCCCCGAGGACCTGGGCCGCTTCGACGCCGTCGTGGCCTTCTTCTCGCTGCTGATGCTGCCTCGGGTGGAGATCCCGCTGGCCCTGCGCAGCGTCCACGACCTCCTCCTCCCGGGCGGTATGTTCACCCTTTCGATGGTGGAAGCCGACGTGGACGACTTCGCGATTCCGTTCCTTGGTAACACCATCCGGGTATCGGGTTATCTACGGGATGAATTGCGCCAGGTGGTCGCCGAAGCGGGATTCACGGTCCTTGAGGAGGATTCGTACGCGTACGCGCCGCACAGCACCGAAGTGCCGCCGGAGGAGCAGCTCTTCCTGCACTGCCGACGACCCGCCTGACGCGGCTGCCCCGCCACGTGCCCGGCATGTGACGCACCCGACCGGATGGAACGACCAGCGTGAGCACGGAGCGCATTTCTGAGCAGGCCGCCGTCCAGGAGACGACGGCAGGCCCGGCACGTCCGGGCGACACCGAACCGGTACCGGATCCACGGGCCGGCTTCCGGCTGCCCGCGGACCCCGCCCCGGGCGACGAGGCGGTCGCGCCCCCGTCCGCGGCGCAGGCCCCCGGCCGGTCCCCGGACCCGGCCGGGGCAGGCGGCCGCCCGCGCCGGGGCCGCCGGGGCGGCGGCACCAAGCGTGGCGCGGCCGCCGGCGGCACGGGCGATCCCGGCGGCGCGGCCACGCCGCCGGCGCAGCGTCAGACCCCCTCGGACGCCCCCACGTCGGCTCCCGCCCCCGTCAAGCCCGGCCGCGGCGGCGGGCGTGCGCGCGGCGGACGTTCCGCGCGGCGGTCCTCCGAGGTGCGGGACCGTCAGGCCGCCCGGGTGGTGGCCGGGGAGGGCGTGGCCGCCGTCCAGCACATGACCGCCGTCCCCGCCGACGGCTCCCGCGGACGGCAGACGGTACGGCTGCGCACCCCCGAGGCCCCCGACGGTGCCCCGGCGACCGGCGAGTCCTGGAACCGCTCCGCGGGCCGGAACCGGCGGGCCGCCACCGCGATGGCCGCCCCCGTGGAGCCCGGCCGCCGGGCCACCGCGGGCGGCGGGACCCCGGGCGTCCCGGGCCCCGCGCAGCCGGAGGGCGGCGAGTCGCGCGCCCGTCAGCGCACCCCGGACACGACGCTGCCGACCTCCCGGGCGACCGGCCGGCAGGGCGGCCGCGGAGGCCCCGCGGGCGGGCACCCCGTCGACGAGGACTCCACCGGCGGCCAGCCGCTGAAGAAGATCGGCCCGCAGAACCGCGGCCGGGCGGGACAGGCCGAGACCGATCGGCTGCGCTACATCGGCGCGGCCACCCGCCGCATCGCCCGCGGCCTGGACCTGGACGAGATCGTGCTGGGCCTGTGCCGCTCCGCGGTGCCCGCCTTCGCCGACGCGATCCTGGTCTACCTGCGCGACCCGCTGCCCGTGGGCGACGAGCGCCCCTCCGGTCCGCTGGTGCTGCGGCTGCGGCGCACCGACCGGGTGCCGGACGAGGACGCCCCGGAGCCGGTCGAGGGCCTGCTCATGCCGGTCGTCCCCTCCACGGAGGGCGCCTACGGCTCGGCCGCCGAGGTCGTGAACGTCCCCACGGACGGCCCGCTGGCCGAGGTCCTGCGCGGGGTGCGGCCGGTGTTCTCCGAGAACGCGCAGTCCACGGCGGCCCTCCACGAGCTGGTCGGAGGCTGCCGGGAGGCCGAGTTCGGCGGGACGTTAGACCTTCCGGCCGGACGCCGGGCGATCCTGGCACCGCTGCGCGGCCGCCGCCGGGTGATCGGCGCGACCGTGCTGCTGCGCCGTCCCGAGCGCGCCCCGTTCGACCCGGACGACCTGCTGATCGCGGCCCAGCTGGCCACCCACACCGCGCTCGGCGTGGACAAGGCGGTGCTCTACGACCGCGAGGCGTCCATCGCCGACTCCCTGCAGCGCGAGATGCTGCCGGACTCCCTGCCGGAGCCCACCGGGGTCCGGCTGGCGAGCCGCTACCTGCCCGCCGCCGAGTCGGCCCGGGTCGGCGGCGACTGGTACGACGCGATCCCGCTGCCCGGCAGCCGGGTGGCGCTGGTGGTCGGCGACGTCATGGGCCACTCCATGACCTCGGCGGCGATCATGGGCCAGCTGCGGACGACCGTGCAGACCCTGGCGGGCCTGGACCTGTCGCCGCAGGAGGTGCTCTACCACCTGGACGAGCAGGCCCAGCGGCTCGGCCAGGACCGCATGGCCACCTGCATCTACGCGGTCTACGACCCGATAGCGCACCGGGTGACCATCGCCAACGCGGGCCACCCGCCACCGGTGCTGCTGCACGCCAGCGGCCTCGCCGAGGTGCTGCGCGTGCCGCCGGGCGCGCCGATCGGCGTGGGCGGCGTGCCCTTCGAGGCGGTGGAGCTGCCCGCCCCGGCCGGGGCGACGCTGCTGCTGTACACCGACGGCCTGGTGGAGTCACGGGCCCGTGACGTGTGGGGCGGCATCGAGATGCTGCGCGAGCGGCTGCACACGGCGTCGGCGGTGGTGTGCCCGCCGCCTCTGGAGCCGCTGTGCGACGAGGTGCTGGAGATCGTCGGCCCGGGCGACCGGGACGACGACATCGCGCTGCTGGCCGCCCGCTTCGACGGCATCGCGCCGCGCGACGTCGCCTACTGGTTCCTGGAGCCGCGGGCGCAGACGGCCGGCCGGGCCCGGAGGCTGGTGCGCCAGGCGCTCAGCCGCTGGAACCTGGAGCCGCTGGCCGAGGCGACGGAGTTGCTGGTCAGCGAGGTGGTGACCAATGCGGTGCGGTACGCCGAGCGCCCCATCACCCTGCGGCTGCTCCGCACCGACGTGCTGCGCTGCGAGGTCGGCGACGACGCCCCGACGCTGCCGCGGATGCGCCACGCCCAGCCGCAGGACGAGGGCGGGCGGGGGCTCTACCTGGTCAACCGGATGGCGCAGCGCTGGGGAGCGACCCGGCTGAGCGCCGGGAAGGTGGTCTGGTTCGAGATGGGCATTCCGGGCGGTGTCGACCGGTAGACACTCCGTGTCCGTACACGTTTTATTTTTGGACATTGTCCAGATCCATGGCGTGAAGCCATTGTCCGGCGTGCCGAGCCGGTGATTCAGTGTTTGTGTGGTCGTTAGCGACCAGGAGCCCCCGACGGACTCTTCCGAAGATCGACGGGAGGACACACTCACATGAGCACCCCCTACACCACCAACAACGCCGGGATCCCGGTGGAGAGCGACGCGCACTCGCTCACGGTGGGCTCGGACGGCCCGGTCCTTCTCCAGGACCACTACCTGATCGAGAAGATGGCGCAGTTCAACCGCGAACGGGTCCCGGAGCGTGTGGTGCACGCCAAGGGCTCGGGCGCGTACGGCGTCTTCGAGGTGACGAACGACGTCAGCCAGTTCACCAAGGCCGACCTCTTCCAGCCCGGACGCCGCACGGAGATGCTGGCCCGCTTCTCCACCGTCGCCGGCGAGCTGGGCAGTCCCGACACCTGGCGCGACCCGCGCGGCTTCGCCCTGAAGTTCTACACCGAGTACGGCAACTACGACCTGGTCGGCAACAACACCCCGGTCTTCTTCGTACGCGACGCGATGAAGTTCCAGGACTTCATCCGCAGCCAGAAGCGCCGTCCCGACTCCGGCCTGCGTGACAACAACATGCAGTGGGACTTCTGGACACTGTCCCCCGAGTCGGCACACATGGTCACCTGGCTGATGGGCGACCGCGGCGTGCCCAAGACGTACCGCCACATGAACGGCTACGGCTCCCACACCTACATGTGGGTCAACGGCGGCGGCGAGCGGCACTGGATCAAGTACCACTTCAAGACCGACCAGGGCATCGACTTCCTCACCCAGGAGGAGGCCGACCACCTCGCGGGCGCCGACGGCGATCTGCACCGCCGGGACCTCTTCCAGGCCATCGAGCGCGGCGAACACCCCTCGTGGACGCTGTACGTGCAGGTCATGCCGTTCGACGACGCCGCGGACTACCGGTTCAACCCCTTCGACCTCACCAAGGTGTGGCCGCACGGCGACTACCCGCTGATCGAGGTCGGCCGGATGACCCTGAACAGGAACCCCGAGGACTACTTCATCCACATCGAGCAGGCCGCCTTCGAGCCCAGCAACATGGTGCCCGGCATCGGCCCCTCGCCGGACAAGATGCTCCTCGGCCGGCTCTTCTCGTACGCCGACACCCACCGCTACCGGATCGGCCCCAACTACGCCCAGTTGCCGCCGAACCGGCCGCACACCGAGGTGCGCTCGTACGCCAAGGACGGCCCGATGCGCTACGAGCCGTCGCGCGCCGCCGCCCCCTACGCCCCGAACTCCGTGGGCGGGCCCGAGGCCGACATCGCCCGCTTCGGCGACCCGGCCGGCTGGGAGGTCGCGGGGAACATGGTGCACGAGCCGTACAAGCTGCACCGCGAGGACGACGACTTCGGCCAGGCCGGCACGATGGTCCGGAAGGTCCTGGACGACGCCGCCCGCGACCGGCTGGTCTCCAACGTGTCGGGCCACCTGAAGAACGGGGTCAGCGCCCCCGTCCTGGCGCGCGCGGTCGAATACTGGCGCAACATCGACAAGGAGGTCGGCGACCGCATCGCCGCCAACGTCAACGGCCTGTAGGCCGCACCTCCCCACGGCCGCAGCCCCGGAGCACGTGATGTCCGTCCGTGCCTCGGGGCTGCATCGCGCTCCGGGACGAAACCGGGCGGGCCGGGCTGCGAGCCCACCGCGTATCAGACGCGTCCCGGGCACGGAATGAGAAAGGACCTGTTCAGGAGGGGTCAGGTCACCGGTGCGTCACTATGCACAAGATCTATACACCGTAGGTATACGCGTCGTGTAGAGTCCTCGGTCATGAGCATCGGCCACACCCTGCTCGGACTCCTGGAGTCCGGCCCGCGTCACGGGTACGACCTGAAGCGGGCATTCGACGGCAAGTTCGGTCACGACCGCCCGCTGCACTACGGGCAGGTCTACTCGACGATGGCACGGCTGCTGAAGCACGGGCTGGTCGAGGTCGAGGGCATCGAGCCCGGCGGCGGCCCGGAGCGCAAGCGGTACGCGATCACCGACGCCGGGATCACCGACGTCGACAAGTGGCTCGCACAGCCGGAGAAGCCCGAGCCCTATCTGCAGAACACCCTCTACACCAAGGTCGTCCTCGCGCTGCTCACCGGGCGCAGCGCCGCCGGTCTGCTCGACACCCAGCGGTCCGAGCATCTGCGGCTGATGCGGGAACTGACCGAACGCAAACGGCACGGCGACCTCGCGGACCAGCTCGTCTGCGACCACGCCCTGTTCCACCTGGAGGCGGACCTGCGGTGGCTGGAACTCACCGCCGCCCGCCTCGACCTACTCGCGGCGGAGGTAGCCGAGTGAGCACCACGGACAACCTGATGGAAGCCGTCGACCTGCACAAGGCGTACGGCCCGACCCCCGCCCTGGACGGCGCGGAGTTCGCGATCCGCGCCGGTGAGGTGGTCGCCGTCATGGGGCCGTCCGGCTCGGGCAAGTCGACGCTGCTGCACTGCCTGGCCGGCATCGTCCGGCCGGACTCCGGCAGCGTGCTGTACCGGGGACGCGACCTGACCGCGATGAGCGACGCCGAGCGCAGCGCGCTGCGCCGCGGCGAGTTCGGCTTCGTCTTCCAGTTCGGCCAGCTCGTCCCGGAGCTGACCTGCGTGGAGAACGTCGCGCTGCCCCTGCGGCTGAACGGGACCCGGCGCAAGGAGGCCGAGGCCCGGGCCTCGGAGTGGCTGGCCCGGCTGGAGGTCGACGAACTGGCGGGCAAGCGGCCCGGCGAGATCTCCGGCGGCCAGGGCCAGCGCGTCGCGGTCGCCCGGGCCCTGGTCACCGGCCCGCGGGTGATCTTCGCCGACGAGCCGACCGGCGCCCTGGACTCCCTCAACGGCGAGCGCGTGATGCGCATGCTCACCGACGCCGCCCGCGACACCGACGCCGCCGTCGTCCTCGTCACGCACGAGACGCGGGTGGCCGCCTACTCCGACCGCGAGGTCGTCGTGCGCGACGGCAAGTCCCGCGACCTGGAGAAGGTGGCATGAGTTCCGGAACCACGACGCGGGGCGGCACCCTGTCCGGCTGGGTCCGCGATGTGGGCCTGGGCTTGCGTTTCGCCACCACCGGCGGACGCGAGGGCTGGACCCGTACCGCGCTCACCGCCGTCGGCGTCGGCCTCGGCGTGGCACTGCTGCTGGTGTCCGCCTCCGTCCCGGCCATGCTGGGCGCCCGCAGCGACCGCGGCTACGAGCGGGACTACTCCTGGTTCAAGGAGCCGCCCAAGGTCAGCGCGAGCACCGTGCTGTTCGCCGTGGCGAACACCACCTTCCGTGAGGACGAGATCCGGGGCCTGCTCCTCAAGGCCGAAGGCGACCGGCCCGCACTGCCGCCCGGCCTCACGAAGATGCCCGCCGCCGGCGAGATGGTCGTCTCCCCCGCGCTGCAGAAGCTGCTCGAGCAGCCCGGCAGCAAGCTGCTGCGCGAACGCCTGCACTACCGGATCACCGGCGTCATCGGCGACCAGGGCCTGGTCGGCCCCGCCGAGATGGCCTACTACGCGGGCAGCGACAAGCTCGTCGCGCGGTCGGCCGACGGCTCGACGGGCAACGCCACCCGCATCCCGTACTTCGGACGCGGCTCCGTCAAGCCGGAGCCGCTCGGGGGCGTGCTGTCCCTGCTGGTGATCATCATCTTCGTGGTGCTGTTGCTCCCGGTCGCGGTCTTCATCGGCAGCGCCGTCCGCTTCGGCGGCGAACGCCGGGACCGGAGGCTGGCCGCACTGCGGCTGGTCGGCGCGGACAGCCGGATGACCCGGCGGGTCGCGGCCGGGGAGGCGCTGTTCGGCTCCCTGCTCGGACTGGCCGTCGGCACCGCGCTGTTCCTCGGCACCCGGCAGTTCGCGGCCGACGTCACGCTGTACGACGTCAGCGTGTACCCCTCCGACATCACCCCGAGCATCGGCCTCGCCCTGCTCGTGGGCCTGGCGGTGCCGGCGGCGGCGGTCGCGGTCACCCTGCTGGCCATGCGCGGCATCGCCATCGAGCCGCTCGGCGTCGTGCGCAACGCGACGGCGCGACCGCGGCGCCTTTGGTGGCGCCTGCTGATCCCGCTGGCCGGCGTCGGGCTGCTGGCCCCGCTGTTCGGCGCGATCCGCAACGAGAGCAACGTCAACGCGTACCAGGTGACCGCCGGTGTGGTCCTGCTGCTCGTGGGGCTCACCGCCCTGCTCCCCTGGGTGGTCGAGTCGGTCGTCGGCCGGCTCCGCGGCGGCCCGGTGGCGTGGCAGCTGGCCACCCGCCGGATCCAGCTCCACAGCAGCGCCTCGGCCCGCATGGTCAGCGGCGTGACGGCCGCGGTGGCCGGGGCGATCGCCCTGCAGACCCTCTTCAGCGGGGTGCAGAGCGACTTCGTCCGCGACTCCGGCATGGATCCGCACCGGGCGCAGGTGGTCGCCAATCTGAGCGTCGCGAGCGGAGCCGACGGCCACCGGGTCGAGCAGGCCTTCGCCGCCACCCCGGGCGTGCGGGGCACGCTCACCGTCCTCTCCTCGTACGCCGTGCCGGCGGACACCTCCACCAAGAAGTCCACGGCCGACCTGCACTTCGCGCCGGTCCTGGTGGCCGACTGCGCCACCCTGCGCCAGCTGGTGGACCTCAGTCGCGGTTGCGCGGACGGCGACGTGTTCCTCGCCGACGACCCGCACGTCGTCGGCGACGCCGACTCGTTCGTGCGGCCGGGTCAGGCGATCGACCTCAACGCGCCGCCGGGCGAGCACTACACCGGCACGCCTCGTCTGTGGACCGTGCCGGCCGGCGCCCGCAAGGTGACCTCGATCACCGCGCCGGACGGCGACTACGAGTCGGGTGTGCTGGCCACCCCCCGGGCTCTGGACGTGGCATCGCTGCGCAGCCCGGAGGCGAAGGTCATGCTCCGGACGGACCCGCACGTGCCGGACGCGGTCGAGCAGATCCGCAACACCACGGATCGCCTCGACCTCTGGGCCGACGTGTTCCAGCTCCAGGCGAAGAGTGAGGACTCGAAGTTCGCCAACATCCGGCGCGGCCTGCTCGTCGGCGCTGCCGCCACCCTGGGCCTGATCGGCGCGAGCCTGCTCGTCTCGATGCTGGAGCAGCTGCGCGAGCGCAGGAAGCTGCTGGCGGTCCTGGTCGCGTTCGGCACCCGGCGCTCGGTGCTCGGGCTCTCCGTGCTGTGGCAGACCGCGCTCCCGGTCGCGCTCGGTATGGCCCTGGCCGTCGTCGGCGGTGCCGGGCTGGGCGCCGCCCTGCTGAAAATGGTCGGCGCGCCACTGGACCTCGCCTGGGGCAGCGTCGCCGCGATGAGCGGCATCGCCGCGGGGGTCGTCCTGCTGGTGACCCTGTTGGCCATGCCGCCGCTGTGGCGCATGATGCGGCCGGACGGGCTGCGCACCGAGTGACCCCGGGCGGTTCGCCCGTCAGCGGGCGAACCGCACCGGAAGCGGTTTCAGGGCACCGCGCAGCGCGGAGGCGAAGGCCTCGAACTCCTCCGCGCGCGCGGTGCCCGCGCGCATCGCCAGCGCGATGCTCCGCGACGGCGCCGGGTCCGCGAAGTACCCCGTGGCGAGGTCCGCGCTGCGTCCGGTCTCCACCGGGACCGCCGTGCGCGGAAGCAGCGTCACCCCGAGCCCGCCGGCCACCAGTTGTACCAGTGTGGACAGTCCCGCCGCGGTCGTGGTGGCGGTGGCCCCCTCCGTGCGGCCCGCCTCCCGGCAGACGTCCAGCGCCTGGTCGCGCAGGCAGTGGCCCTCCTCCAGCAACAGCAGGTCCAGCTGCCGCAGGGCCTCCCGCGGGATGTCCGTCCGTCCGGCCAGCCAGTGGTCCCGCGGGGTGACCAGGACGAAGTCCTCGTCGAAGAGCGGTAGTTCGGCGACGGAGGGAACACCGAGCGGGACGGCGAGCAGCAGCAGGTCGAGGCGGCCCGCCGCGAGGCCGTCCAGCAGCGAGGACGTCTGCTCCTCGTGCACCTGGAGGTCGAGTTCCGGGTACGCGTCGTGGACCAGCCGCAGCACGGTCGGCAGCAGATAGGGCGCGACCGTGGGGATCACCCCGAGGCGCAGCACCCCGGTGAAGGGCGCGCGCGCCGCCTCCGCCTCGTCCAGCAGGTCGCCGAGCGCCTCCAGCACCGCCCGCGCCCGGACCGCGACGCGCTCCCCCGCCGAGGTCAGCAGAACCTTGCGGGTCGTGCGCTCCACGAGGACCACTCCGAGCGTCTCCTCCAGCGCGGCGACCGCCCCGGACAGCGCCGGCTGGCTCGTCCCGATCGCCGAGGCCGCGTCCCTGAAGTGCAGGTGCTCGGCGACCGCCGCGAAGGCCCGCAACTGGGACAGACTGGGCTGGCGCTGGGTCGCGCGCTGACTGGCGATAACCGCCTCCGATCAAGAAGCTCCAGTCTAGTCGCGCAGCCGATCAATGGCCTGGGGCCCAGGCGGCCGCGGACCCTAGCCGAAGCCGTCACTCTCCGCAGCGACCTCATGGATCGATAAGTGCGGCCGATCAATGCCACCCGCTGCGGCGATTTCACTGATCAAAGGGCGCATGGCAGGGTGATCGGGACCAGACAAGGGACCGGTGCGCCACCCCGCAACCGGCTCCCCACCCTCACAAGGAGTGCGCGTGCTCACCGTCGGTGACAAGTTCCCCACGTTCGAACTGACCGCCTGTGTGGACCTCGACCCGGAGAAGGCCTTCGCCCAGATCGACCACAAGTCGTACGAGGGCAAGTGGAAGGTCTACTTCGCGTGGCCGAAGGACTTCACCTTCGTCTGCCCGACGGAGATCGCGGCGTTCGGCAAGCTGAACGACGAGTTCGCCGACCGTGACGCGCAGATCCTCGGCTTCTCCGTGGACTCCGAGTTCGTGCACCACGCCTGGCGCAAGGACCACGAGGACCTGCGCGACCTGCCCTTCCCGATGCTGTCGGACATCAAGCGCGAGCTGTGCACCGACCTCGGCATCCTCGGCGAGGACGGCGTCGCCCAGCGCGCCACCTTCATCGTGGACCCGAACAACGAGATCCAGTTCGTCATGGTGACCGCCGGCTCCGTCGGCCGTAACCCCAAGGAGGTCCTGCGGGTCCTCGACGCGCTGCAGACGGACGAGCTGTGCCCCTGCAACTGGAAGAAGGGCGACGAGACCCTCGACGTCGTCAAGCTGCTGGCCGGTGAGTGACCGTGGCGCTCGATGAGCTGAAGTCCGCGCTGCCGGACTACGCCAAGGACCTCAAGCTCAACCTGGGCTCCGTGATCGGCAACTCCGAGCTCCCGCAGCAGCAGCTGTGGGGCACGGTGCTGGCGACCGCCATCGCCTCCCGCTCCGCGATCGTGCTGCGCGCGCTGGAGCCCGAGGCCCGGCAGAACCTCTCGCCGGAGGCGTACCAGGCCGCCAAGGCCGCCGCCGCCATCATGGCGATGAACAACGTCTACTACCGGACCCGGCACCTGCTGTCGGACCCGGAGTACGGCAACCTGCGGGCCGGTCTGCGGATGAACGTCATCGGCAACCCGGGCGTCGACAAGACCGACTTCGAGCTCTGGTCGCTGGCGGTCTCGGCGATCAACGGCTGCGGGATGTGCCTCGACTCGCACGAGCAGGTGCTGCGCACGGCGGGTGTCGAGCGCGAGACGGTCCAGGAGGCCTTCAAGATCGCCGCCGTCGTGCAGGCGGTCGCGGCGACCCTGGACGCCGAGGCGGTCCTCGCCGACGCGTGACGCGTGCTCCCCGGGGCCCGGCCACCCTTGCGGTGGCCGGGCCCTCGGGTTGTCAGGCGCCGGGCGACCGCGCTCGACGCCTGACAACCCGGTGGAAGTGCGGGGACTGCGGCAGCCGCCGGGGACCACGCCGTCCTCGAAGGCGCGGGCCGGGCCGTAGGCGTCGGCGAGGCAGGCCTCCAGTGCCCTGACCCGCCGGGGCGGTCCTGGCCGCACCCGGCCGCTCGAACATCTCGTCCCATGCGCCGGTCACGGTGCGATTCCCGGGGAGCGCGCACGCGCGCGGCCGCCCCGAGGGGCGGCCGCGGCACCGGGTGTCACGCCGTCAGGCGGTCCCCTCCGGCGTGCCGTCGGGCAGCCCGGGCGCGCCGACCGGCGCCACCTCGGCGGCCGTCGCGCCGTGCGGCGGGGGCTCGTCGGCCATCGCCGACTCCCGGGCGTGGGCGCGCAGGTAGCCGACGACGGTGTTGGCGACCGCGACCAGCGGCACGGCGACGACCGCCCCGCCGATCCCGGCGATGAGCGAACCCGCCGCCACCGAGAGGATCACACCGAGCGGGTGCACCCGCACCGCCCGGCCCAGGATGAACGGCTGCAGGATGTGGCCCTCGATCTGCTGCACCAGCAGGACGACGAAGAGCACCATCAGCGCCGTGAACGGACCCTCCGTCACCAGCGCCACCACCATCGCGATGGCGCCCGAGGCGACCGCGCCGACCAGCGGCACGAACGCGGCCAGGAAGATGATCACGGCCAGCGGCACCGCCATCGGCACCCCGAGGAAGAAGATGCCGATGCCGATGAAGATGGCGTCGATGAGGGCCACTATCACCGTGCCGCGCACATAGAGGGTGAGCGTGCGCCAGGCGCGCGGCCCGGCGCCGCCGAGCCCGTCGCGGGCGGCCACGGGGAAGAGCTTGAGGAACCAGTTCCAGATGTTCCGGCCGTCGTAGAGCAGGAACAGCGTGCTGAACATCGCCAGCAGGATGCCGGTCAGCATCTCCACCACGACGGTGACGCCCTGCAGCCCGGCGTCGGTCAGCGCCTTGGAGTTGGTGCCGATCGCCTCCTGGAGGTTCTTGGCGATCTGGTTGATCTGGTCCTCGGTCACGTGGAACGGGCTGTTGAGCAGCCAGCGCTTCAGCTCGGTGACGCCGTCCTGGAGGCTGTTGGAGAGGTTGTCGACGTTCTCCATGACCTGCCAGACCACGAACCAGCCGACCAGGCCCATCATCACGAAGCCGCCGATGAAGACGATGGCCGTGGCGAACCCGCGCGGCACCCCCATCCGCTTCAGCCGGCCCACGAAGGGCTGCAGCAGCGCGGTGATCAGGAGCGCGGCGACGAAGGCGAGGACGACGAGCTGTATCGTGCCGATCACCCGCATCAGCACCCAGACGGTGCCGGCCAGCACCAGCAACCGCCAGGCGAGTTCGGCGGCGACCCGCATGCTCCACGGCACCTGGGCGACCGGGTCGCCGGGGCCGGAGGCCCGCGGCACGTGCCGGCGCGCGATCTGCTCCTCCTGGCGGCGGGCCTCCTCGCGGGCGCCCGCGGCCGCGGCACGGCGCTGCTCCTCCAGCCTCCCGGCGAGCTTGGCCAGCTCCGACGCCAGCCCGGAGCCCCATTGGCGCTTCTCCGACATCACTTCCCCTGTCCCCCGCCCCCCGGCCTGTCCGACCGCACCACCGTACGCGCAACAAGCCCCCGATCCCTCAAGGGGTCGGGGGCTCGTCGGCGTTTTGTGGACAGGCGGCCTAGTACCAGTGGTTGGCCTGCCAGAACGACCAGGCACCGCAGGGGCTGCCGTAACGGACGTTCATGTAGTTGAGGCCCCACTTGATCTGGGTGCCGGGGTTGGTGCGCCAGTCGGCGCCCGCGGAGGCCATCTTGGAGCCGGGCAGGGCCTGGACGAGGCCGTAGGCGCCGGAAGAGGCGTTCGTCGCGGTGTAGTTCCAGCCGCTCTCACGGGTCACGATGTTGGAGAAGCACTGGTACTGGGAGGCGTCGCCGATGATCCCCTGCGCCATGGCCTGGACTTCGGCGACGGTGTACGAGGCCTTGACGACCAGCGCGGCGCGCTCGGCGGCGCGGGAGGCCTCCTTGGCCTTGCGCTCGGCCTCGGCCTTCTCCTCCGCCTTCTTGCGGGCAGAGGCGTCCTTGGCGGCCTGCTTGCGGGCCGACTCCTCGGCGGCCTTCTTGGCCCCGGCGTCGGCGGCGTCGGACTGCGCCTGCACCTGCTGGGTCAGGGAAGCCTGCTGAACCTGCTGTCCCGCGGGTATGTCCGCGAGGACGGTCGGCGCATCGGCGGCGGCGACGGGCTGTACGACGCCCTCGCTGCCGGAGGCGACACCGACGACGGCGCCCACAGTGGTGACCGCAGTGGCCGAAGCCACCGCGAATCCCCGGACCGAGATCCGGCTCACACGGTTTCCTTCCAGCGTCGCCCGCTTGGTGACCTCGCGGACGCGATCGTGCCCCTTCGCACTGGCTCCTACTGCACCGGTCACAGAAGCACTGGCCCGGTGGGGCTCCCCCCGACGGGGCGGGAGTCCGCTGATTCAACTCGGGCGGCCCACGGCGAACGCTGTTCAGTTCTGAGGTTCCGTACGTTTGCGGGTACGGGTGTGCCGAGGGCGGGGGCCTGACAGAACCGACAGCCTGCCGTAGCCGGACGCGTCAACGCAATTCCCCGTTGCGTGTCAAAGCTCACACGCCACGTGGGCCACAGAAATTTCCGTTACGCATCCGTAGCCTCCGCGGACGGCGCTAGGCTGCTGCGCCCTTGCGGCGCAGCAGCCTAGCGGACCGTCCAACTCGCCTGTTACGCCCGGCCGTCCTCCAGCATCTCCGTCACGAGCGCGGCGATCGGCGAGCGCTCGGAGCGGGTCAGGGTGATGTGCGCGAAGAGCGGGTGGCCCTTGAGCTTCTCGACGACGGCGACCACGCCGTCGTACCGACCCACCCTCAGGTTGTCGCGCTGGGCGACGTCATGGGTCAGGACGACCCGGGAATTCTGCCCGATTCGGGACAACACGGTCAGCAGGACGTTGCGCTCCAGGGACTGCGCCTCGTCGACGATCACGAAGGCGTCGTGCAGGGAGCGGCCCCGGATGTGCGTGAGGGGCAGGACCTCCAGCATGCCGCGCGCCACGACCTCCTCGATGACCTCCTTAGACGTCACCGCGCCCAGGGTGTCGAAGACCGCCTGGGCCCACGGGCTCATCTTCTCGGCCTCCGAGCCCGGCAGGTAGCCGAGCTCCTGGCCGCCCACGGCGTACAGCGGCCGGAAGACCATGACCTTCTGGTGCTGCTGACGCTCCAGCACCGCCTCCAGCCCCGCGCACAGCGCCAGCGCCGACTTGCCGGTGCCGGCCCGGCCGCCCATCGACACGATGCCGACGTCCGGATCGAGCAGCAGGTCCAGCGCGATCCGCTGCTCGGCGCTGCGGCCGTGGATGCCGAAGGCCTCCCGGTCGCCGCGCACCAGCCGGACCCGGCCGTCGGCCGTCACCCGGCCGAGCGCCTTGCCGCGTTCGGACTGCAGGACCAGACCGGTGTGCACCGGCAGCCCCTCCACGTCGGGCAGGTCGACGGTCTCCGACTGGAAGAGCTCGTCCACCTCCTCGGCCGCGATCTGCAGCTCGTGCATGCCCGTCCACCCGGAGGTGATCGCCAGCTCGGCCCGGTACTCCTCGGCCAGCAGGCCGACGGAGGAGGCCTTGACGCGCAGCGGCAGGTCCTTGGAGACGACGGTGACGTCGTACCCCTCGGCCTGGAGGTTCCGGGCGACCGCGAGGATCCGCGAGTCGTTGTCGCCCAGCCGGAACCCCGCGGGCAGCACGCCCGGGTCCGAGTGGTTCAGTTCGACGCGCAGGGTGCCGCCCAGCTCGCCGATCGGGATGGGTGCGTCCAGCCGCCCGTACCGGATCCGGTACTCGTCGAGCAGCCGCAACGCCTGGCGGGCGAAGTAGCCGAGCTCGGGGTGGTGGCGTTTGGCTTCCAACTCGGTCACCACCACGACCGGCAGGACCACCTCGTGCTCGTCGAAGCGGAGGAGGGCATGCGGGTCGGCAAGCAGCACGCTGGTGTCGAGTACGTAAGTGCGCCGGTCGTGCTCACGGCGATTCTTGCTGGTCACCACGTGTGGACGAACCCCCTCGGAAGAGGTGCGGGTGCGACGGCGTCGCGCGGGACAGGGCCGGGACCGACCAGAAGGGCCGGACCGCGGCCCTTCGAGTCGACGCGGTCAATGCCGTCCGAGTCAAGGGTTGACAACGGCACGTCCGTGAGCAATGGGCCTCCCGGGCGGACGGGCCAGGTGCCGTCCGCTTCTGTCCGACATCCATGGGCCGGATGTCGGTCTGACGGGTCTATTCCCTCGAAAGTGAAGGCCTATGCGACTGCATATGACAGGTGTTGGCCCGGGCCCTACCCTTGCCGTCCCGTCGCCGCGCGTTCCCGCGCCCTTCGCCGGGACGTAATCAGGCCACCGCGCCTTCCGCCGTTCACCGCGACCACGGTGTGGCGCATCTCTCCCCGGTACCGCCGTTCGGGTGACACCCGAAGCCGGGGTCCCGCGCTCAGGACCCGTAGCGCCGGTGCCGCGCCGCGTAGTCGCGCAGCGCCCGCAGGAAGTCCACCCGGCGGAACGCCGGCCAGAACACCTCGCAGAAGTAGTACTCCGAATGCGCGCTCTGCCAGAGCATGAAGCCCGACAGGCGCTGCTCGCCGGAGGTGCGGATGACGAGGTCGGGGTCGGGCTGGCCGCGGGTGTAGAGGTGCTCCGCGATGTGGTCGATGTCGAGGATCTCCGCGAGGTCCTCGATGGAGGTGCCGCGGCCGGCGTGCTCGTGGAGGAGGGAGCGGACCGCGTCGGCGATCTCCTGGCGGCCGCCGTAGCCCACGGCGACGTTGACGAGTATGCCCTCGACGCCCTCCGTGGCCTGTTCGGCCTCCTTGAGGACGGACTGGGTGCGGGCGGGCAGCAGGTCCTTCGCGCCGACGTGGTGGACACGCCAGCGGCCGGTCGCGGCGAGGCCGCTGACCGCGTCCTCGATGATGCCGAGCAGCGGGACGAGCTCCTCCGCCGGGCGGTCGAGGTTGTCCGTGGAGAGCAGCCAGAGCGTCACGACCCCGACGCCGGTCTCCTCGCACCAGCCGAGGACCTCGGTGATCTTGTCCGCGCCGGCCCGGTGGCCCTGCTCGGTCGTGCGCGCCGCGGCCTTGGCCCAGCGGCGGTTGCCGTCGAGGATGACGCCGATGTGCTTCGGGGCCTGGGCCAGGTCGAGACGACGCTCCACACGATGGGCGTACAGGTCGGTCAACCTCAGACGTACCAGGTCGCGCAGATTCATTGGCGGGCCCCTCCTGCGGTCGTCACCCCTTCGCCACCCTACTGCGCGCGTCTGCGGGCCGCCGAACCGGGTGCGAGGCTGTGGACCACCGTCGTGATAGGACCGTTTCTGTGGATATTCGTTCTCTCTACCGCGCCGCCGACGAGCGCTACGACGCCATGGCGTACCGCCGTACCGGCCGCAGCGGCCTGAAGCTCCCCGAGATCTCGCTCGGGCTCTGGCACAACTTCGGTGACGACCGCACCCTCGACTCGCAGCGCGCCATCCTGCGCCGCGCCTTCGACCTCGGCGTCACCCACTTCGACCTGGCCAACAACTACGGCCCGCCCTACGGTTCGGCCGAGAGCAACTTCGGGACCATCCTCGCCCAGGACTTCCGGCCGTACCGCGACGAACTGGTCATCTCGACCAAGGCGGGGTACGACATGTGGCCCGGCCCGTACGGCGAGTGGGGCAGCCGCAAGTACCTGCTCTCCTCGCTCGACCAGTCCCTGGGCCGGATGGGCCTGGACTACGTCGACATCTTCTACTCGCACCGGTTCGACCCCGACACCCCGCTGGAGGAGACGATGGGCGCCCTCGCGTCCGCCGTCCACCAGGGCAAGGCGCTCTACGTCGGCATCTCCTCGTACAGCGCGCAGCGCACCCGCGAGGCCGCCGGACTGCTGCGCCAGATGGGTGTGCCGGCGCTGATCCACCAGCCCTCGTACTCGATGATCAACCGCTGGGTCGAGGACGACGGGCTGCTGGACGTCCTGGACGAGGAGGGCATGGGCTGCATCCCCTTCGTCCCCCTGGCCCAGGGCCTCCTGACGGACAAGTACCTGAACGGCATCCCCGAGGGATCGCGGGCCGCCCAGGGCAAGTCCCTCGACCCCACCCTGATCACCGACGAGGTCGTGCGGCGGCTGCGCGGCCTCAACGACATCGCCTCCCGGCGCGGCCAGTCGCTGGCGCAGCTCGCGCTGAGCTGGGTGCTGCGCGACAGGCGGATCACCTCCGCGCTCATCGGGGCGTCGAGCGTCGCCCAACTGGAGGCCAACGTCGCCGCGGTGGGCGCCGCCCCGCTGACGGCCGAGGAGCTCGCCCAGATCGACGAGTTCGCCCTCGAGTCGGGCGTCAACCTCTGGTCCCGCAGCAGCGACGCGTGACAAGCGACGCGTGACGTCGGCGGGCGCCCTGGTCAGGACGGCAGCAGCGGTCCGGCCAGGGCGCCGGCCAGGATGAACGGCCCGAAGGGCAGCGGCGTCCGGCGCCCGGCGCGGCGAGCCGCCAGCAGCACCAGGCCCGTGACCGCGCCCAGCCCGAAGGCAGCGAAGGTGCCGGCGGCGAGCGTCCCCCAGCCGTACCAGGCGAGGACCAGGCCCGCGGTGGGGGCGAGTTTGACGTCGCCGAAGCCCATGCCGTCCGGGTTGACCAGGTGCAGGGCGAGGTAGAACAGGCCCAGCGCGGCCGCCCCCAGCAGCGCCCGGGGCCAGGAGCCCTCGTGGCCCGGGAGCAGTGCGGCCGCCCCGAGCAGCGCGGCCGTCCCAGCGGCGGCGGGCAGTGTCAGCACGTCCGGGAGCCGCAGCACCGTCAGGTCGACGCGGGCGAGCAGCACTCCGAGCGGGACGAGCAGCAGCCACACCGTCAGCTCGGGCCGCGGCCCGGTCGCCGTCGCCACCGCCGCGCAGACCACGGCGGTGAGCAGCGCGGAGCGCCAACCGGACGCCGGGTGCCCGGCGTTGCGCACCGGCCCCGCCCAGCCGCGCCATCCGCCCGGATAGGGCAGGTCCGCCGGGCACCGGTCCAGCCGGGGCCGCTCCGGCGCGACGGACAGGCGGTACGCCGCGCGCGGCAGGGCGAGCCCCGTGACGGTTCCCCACACGACGGCCGCGGCGATCGGATAGACATGCATCGCGCCCGACCGTACACGGGCGCACCACGCGAAGGGACGTGAGCCGCATGGGTGACCTCCGCCGCGACGGGACCGGGCTGCTGCGCCTCGCCGGGGCCACGGACGGGGCCACGGACGGCGCGGGACGGGCGGACGGCGCGGGGATACCGCTGGAGATCGCGGCCTCCTACCGGGCCCGCACCCGGGGGCTGCTGGGCCGTACGGGCATCGCCGGGGCGCTGCTGCTCACTCCCGCCGCGAGCGTGCACACCCTGGGCATGCGCTTCGCCATCGACGTCGCCTACCTCGACCGCCGGCTGCGGGTGCTCGCCGTCCGCACCATGCCGCCGGGCCGGCTCGGCCGCCCGCGGCTGCGGGCCCGTCACGTGCTGGAGGCGGAGGCCGGCGCGATGGCGGCCTGGGGCCTGGTGCCGGGTACGGAGGTGACCGTGGAGAAGCAGGCGGGGCGGGACGGGGCGGCCGGACACCGGTCCGGGGCCTAGAAGCCCTCGCCCCCGAAGCCGGCGGGGTCGGAGACGCCGCCGAAGGCGTCGGCGAACTGCACACCACCCACGACCAGCACGATGCCCACGGCGACGAAGAGCCCCAGGAACGCGAGCGTCAGCGCGAGTTGGCCGTACGGCACCCGGTAGCCGGCCGGGACGACCAGCGCCCGCTCCGGCGCCCCGGGGACATAGGCGACCGTCAGGCGGTCGCCCTCGATCGTCGTGCCCGGCGCGCCCGGGTCCTCGAAGCGCACGTCGCGGCCGTCGGCGGTGCGGAACTCGAAGACGAAGTGCTGCCGTGAGCGGGTCGGGCCCTCACTCGTCGAGCCCACAGTCGTGTACACCCGCACGCAACGCCCTTCGGCGCGCGACCCGCCGTGCACGGCCCGCCGGATCCACAGCAGGCGGTGGCCGGCGCGTACCGCGATCGCCAGCGGTACGAGCGTGATCAGCACGGCCACCAAGGTGAAGACCACCGGTATCGCAGCGTCCATCGGCATCCCCCGTCACTGCGAGGGGGCGCACGCCCCCGTCGTCGTACGGAGACACCCGGCACGCCCGGGCGGTTCCCGCCGGAGCGGGGCGCGGGGGGCAAAGAAGACGGGCCGGTCCGCAGGGGGGGAGAGCGGACCGGCCCGAGGGGGGGGTTTCCAAGGTACCGCGCCGGAACCGCTCTCCCGGTCCAAGGTCATGAGGGAGATGTGAAGGTTCCCCCGAAGAAGTTGCGCGAACGGTGGGCGATTAGTCCGAATGGCCGCGAATGACACGACTCGCCCCCTCGCGCCACATCCGCACCGCACACGCTCCGTCACGGAACGCACCGGGTCCTCGGCACGGAATTCAAGGACTCCGTCACCGGGCCGTACCCGTGCAGGTGAGCCGTTCTGTTGACCGCGGCCCGGCGCGCTACGAGGGACGGAACGTGATCTCCACGCGGCGGTTCTGCTTGCGACCCGCCTCGGTGGAGTTGTCCGCGATCGGGTAGTCCTCGCTGTACCCGCGCACCTGGAAGGCGTGGCCGGAGCTGCCGAGCGAGCCCAACTCCTCCGCGAGGATCTTGTAGACGGCGTCGGCCCGCTTCTTGGACAGCACCTTGCCGTGCTCGTACGAACCCAGGTCGTCCGTGAAGCCGAAGACACGGATCGGCTGCGTGACGCCCTTGGCGTCGATGTCGGCCGCGATGGCCTTGAGCCGGGCGGTCGCCGCAGCGTTCAGCTTGGCGCTGTCCTTGCCGAACAGGACGTCCGACTGGAGGGCGTAGGTGACGGACGAATTCGACTCCTCGTGCCGCTCCTCGCCGTCGTCGGCGGAGGCGTTCTCGGAGGACGACGCGTCGGTCACGGAGACGATGTCCAGCACCTTCGGCGGTGCCAGCGTCGCCCCCTCGGGCAGTTGCAGGTCCTCGTCGTCCGCGTCCACCTTCACGGGCGCGGACGGGGTGGGCTGCGCCGTCGGGTCGTCGTCCGCCCGCGCGCTCGCGGCGGTGAGCGGCGTGAGCACGAGCGCGAGGCCGAGCACGACCGCGACGCCGGGGCGGGTGTGCGGACGGGGACGGTGCACGGTTCACCCCTCCGCGATCGTGATCTTGGCCGGGGGCATCGTCGGCAGCTGGAACTCCATCTCGGTGGTGCCTTCCGGCGGTGCCGGGAACTGGGCGAACAGGGGCCGCGTCTCGCCGGGCTTGATCAGGGTGAGGCCCATCGTGCACAGGCACTTGCCCTCGGTGTCCCGGAGCACGTAGTAGCGCTTCTTGCCGGCCGCGTCGACCAGCACGGCACCGGCGACGGAGGCGCCGGATTTCTGCACGGCGACCTCAGGCCCCACCCAGGAGATCGCATTGAAGATCTCGGTGCCGTCGTTGGTGAGCGAGCCCTTGACCGTGACGAAGCCGCCGGAGTCCCGCGTGACCTCGTTGAGGGTGACCGTGATGCCCCCCTCACCCTTCATCTGGGCCAAGACCTCGGTCGGATCGTCCGAAGGAGTCCCTCTCGGCTTGTCCGCACTACTCGGAGCTGTCTTGTTCGCGGACGATGTGGGGCTGGCCTTGCCGTCGTCGCCACCACCGCCGCACCCGGACAGCGCCGCGGCGAGGACCACAGCGACGACGACCGCCGCCGGGCCCAGCTTCTGGATACGCATCAGTCCCCCGTTCCTCACTCGCTGAGATGGACGGAGTAGAACTCCGCCAGGTTCAGATCGAAGTCGTCGGCGGTGGCGTCCACCGTCAGGTCACCCTGGCTGCAGGTGAACGAGATCGAGTCACCAGCCTTGTCCTTGACGGAACAACGGGCTTCCACGACACCGGTGGCGGTCGCCCGCGCGTGCATGTCCTGCGTCCCGTCGATGACGGAGTCGCCGACGGTACCCCGCGTCCTCAGCGCCACGGTGGCACCGTTGGGACCGCTCGTGAGAGTGCATCCCTCAAGGTCCGCGTCATTTTGCGCAGCATAGGAACCTGCCGCACCGCAGGCACTCGCTCCGCTCATTCCGCTGCCCGCCAGGAGATCATCCAACTCGTCGAGATCGCCGTCCTCCAACGCATCGAGGAAGTCGTCCCGGACGCTGTCGCGAGTTTCCCGGGCCGCTGCCAGCGCCGCGGCGTCCGCGGCCGTCTGTGCGCTGTTGCGCACTACGGAGGCCTGCCCGACTGCGAAGAACGCAAAGGCCAGGAAGAAGAGCGCTCCCACGGCAACGATGTACAGACCCAGGGTCTGGCCACCGTCCCCGTGGGCTCGCCCGTTCAGCCCCCTCCGACAATCCTGGTGATCGCGCTCAGGATGCCCGTCTTCACGGCTTGTCCGATGTCCGTCGTCGCCAGCACACCGATGATGACCGCGATCACCACCGCGATGCCCAGGTACTCGAACGACGTCTGCCCCGAGTCGCCGCGGAGGCGCACACGCGTGCGCAGCGCGGTCAGTCGCTTCACAACCCACCTGCTCATCTTCCGTGCCCCAAACCGTAGTCACGAGACGTGCGCCGGCCGCGCCCCTTGCGTCGGCCGGGGTCTGGCTATCGCCGCGGGCGGTCGCGGTGCCGGTGAGGTCCACGGCGCACCGCCTCCCATCGGCTCAACCCGCTGCGATTCGCGCCTGATTGCAGGTGCAAATATGGTTGCGACTGCAAATGTACACCGCAACCCTGGGCTCCGCACCCAATATGACGGCTCCCGTCACTACCCATCACCCGCACCGCGAATGCGTTCACCACCCCGTCACCCCCATCACCCCAGCAGGTCGCCGAAGTTGATGCGCGACCCGAGGATCGTGCCCGTCATCAGCAGGATCATCGTCGCGGGGACGAGGAGCGTGGTGACCACACCGGTCGCGCGCGGCACGGTGCGGGCCGCGCGACGGCGGGCGTTCTGGGCCTCGGTGCGGCGCATGTCCGTGGCGATCTGGAGCAGCGTGCGGGCGATGGGCGCTCCCAGCTCCTCGCCCTGCTGCAGGGCGGTGACGAACTGCCCGACCTGTTCGCTGCCGTTGCGCCTGCGCAGCTGGTCGAAGGCGTCTCGGCGGCTGACGCCGACGTCCATCTGACGCAGGGCGATGCGGATCTCGTCGCTCCAGGGCCCCTTGTAGACGGAGGCGACGCGTTCGAGGGCCTGGCGGAAGCCGAGGCCGGCGCTCACCACCACCGCGAGGACGTCGAGGAAGTCCGGGAGCGTGCGCTCGATCTCGTCGCGTCGTCTGCGGACCGCGAGCCGGATGCCGAGGTCCGTCCAGCCGAGGCCGTAGGCGACCATCAGCAGGGCGGCGAACCAGTGGCCGGCCTGGAGGAGCACCAGGGCCGCCAGGGCTCCGAGGGCGCCGTAGACGGCGCGCCGGGCGGCGTAGCGGTCGACGGTGAGGCCGTAGGGGTGCCCGGCGTGGTCGATGCGGGTGCGGATCCGGTTGACCCGGGCGGGGCCCATGAGACGCAGCACCAGAGGCGCCCAGCGCATCCCGAGGCGGTCGACGGCGTTGCCGACCTTGGTGGTGCGGGTCCGTCCGACCTCCAGGGCCAGTTGGAGGTCGCCGGGCAGTTTGACCTCGGAGCGGTAGAGGCCGATGCCGTAGCAGACGCCCACGGCTCCGAGGGCGGCGACGGCGGCCAGCGCGACGGCGATCAACGTTCCTCCACCCCCCTCACACGTCGATCCGCGACATGCGGCGGATGAGCGCGAAGCCGACGACGTAGAGGCCCAGGGCGACGAGGACGGCGATCCGCCCGGCCCCGGAGCCGGTCATCGCGCCCAGGGAGCCGGGCATGATCCGGTCGAGCAGCAGCAGCGACCCGATGCCGATGACGGGGACGGCGTACGCGGTGACCGTGACCTGGGACATCTGGGTGCGGACCTCGCGCCGGGTCTCCTTGCGCTCCTCCAGCGTCACCGTGAGGTTGCGCAGCGACTCCACCACCGAGCCGCCGGCCCGGGAGGACAGGACGAGCGTGGTGACCAGCACCACCAGTTCCCGGCTGGGCAGCCGCTCCTGCAGTTCTGCCATGGCGTCCTCGATGGAGTGCCCGAGCGTCATGGCGTCGGCGACCTTCCGCAGTTCCTCGCCGGCCGGGGCCTCCAGTTCCTCGGCGGCCATGCCGACGGCGGTGCGCAGCGCGAGCCCGGCCTGGGTGGCGTTGGCCAGGACGCGGGCGAGTTCGGGCAGCTGGGCGATGAAGCGCTCGGTACGCACCCGTCGCCGCCACCCGAGGAAGGAGCTGACCGCCCAGGCCGCCAGGAGCGCGGCGATCGGCCCGAAGAAGGGCGCCAGCACGATGTCGGCGACCAGCCAGGCGCCGCCGACGACGCCGACGGCGGCCGCGGTGAACTGTCCCGGCGTCAGGCCGGTGCCGGTGGCGGCGAGCCGCGCGGCCAGCCGCCGGCCCCAGTCGGTGCGCCGGACCCGCCGGTCGAGGCCGGCGAAGGGCACCGCATGCCGCTCCGCGGCCGGGACGTCGGCCAGCCGGTCGACGAGCGCGGCGCGGTCGGCACGTCCGCCTCTCCAGGCGTGCAGGCCCCAGACGCCCAGTACCAGCGCGAGGCCGGTCACGCCGAGCACGGCCAGGGCCATCGTTGGCGTGTTCACTTCGCCTCCCTGCTCGACAGCTCCAGTTCCGTCTCGCCGATCCCGAACGCCGCCGGGACGGACTCGCCCGCCAGGTGGAAGCGCTCGGCAAGTTCCCGCGGTACGGGCTGGTGGTGGAACCACCCCCGTACGATCCGGTCGGGCCCCATCGGCTCGGCGCGGAAGCGGCTCGCGGTGGTCAGCCGGAAGGTGTCGCGGCCGCGTGAGGACAGCACGGCGATCTCGGCGATCCGGCGGGTGCCGTCGACGTCGCGGCGCAGCTGGACGATGACGTCGACGGCGCTGTTGATCTGGTCGCGCAGCGCCTCGAAGGGGATCTTCACCTCCGACATGGAGGCCAGCGTCTGCAGCCTGAGCACCGCGTCCTCGGCGGAGTTGGCGTGCACCGTCGCCAGCGAGCCGTCGTGGCCGGTCGACATGGCCTGCAGCATGTCGAGGGTCTCGCCGCCGCGGACCTCGCCGACGATGATCCGGTCAGGGCGCATGCGCAGCGAGTTCCGCACGAGGTCGCGGATAGTGATCCGGCCCTGCCCCTCGACGTTGGGCGGCCGGCTCTCCAGACGTACGACGTGCTCCTGCTGGAGCTGGAGTTCGGCGGCGTCCTCGACGGTGATGATGCGCTCGCCGTCCGGGATGAGCCCGGACAGCGAGTTGAGCAGCGTGGTCTTGCCCGAGCCGGTGCCGCCGCTGACGATGATGTTGAACTTGGCCCGCACGAACGCGGAGAGCAGCATCAGCATGTGCTCGTCGAGGGTGCCGAGGCCGATCAGCTCGTGCAGGGCGTACGCGCGCGGGAAGCGGCGGATGGTGAGGACGGGGCCGGTCAGCGACAGCGGCGGGATGATGACGTTGACGCGCTCGCCGGAGGGCAGCCGGGCGTCCACCATCGGGTTCGACTCGTCCACCCGGCGGTTGACGGTCGACACGATCCGTTCGATGGTCTGCAGCAGCTGCTCGGGGCTGCTGAACCGGGCGGCGACGGGCTCCACCCGGCCGGCCCGCTCGATGTAGATGCGGTCCGGGCCGTTGACCATGATCTCGGTGATGGAGGCGTCCTCCAGCAACGGTTCGAGGATGCCCAGGCCCAGGGCCTCGTCCACGACGCGGCGGATGACGCCGGCGCGCTCCTTGGTGGAGAGCACCGGGCCCTCGCGGCTGATGATGTGGCCGAGGACGCGTTCCAGGCGCACCCGGCGCTCGGCGGCGGCGAGGGAGGACATCTCGGCGAGGTCGATCTCCTGGAGCAGCTTGGCCCGGTAGACGGCGACGAGGTGGCCCTCCTGCGTCTGCGGGGCGGTGTCCTCGTTCGCGGCGATACGGTCGCGCAGGCTCATTCGTCGGCCCCTTCGTCGTCCTCCCTGGGCATCGTGGCGGTCCGGGTGACGGAGCCGGGGCGCAGGCCCGGGAGCACCGACGGGATCTCCACGGTCGCCGTCGCCCGCACCGAGTCCCCGCCGCCGGTGGTGCCGATCCGCGTACCGTCCTGCAGCCAGGAGCTGACCGCCTGCGTGCCCGCGACGGAGCCGCTCACCGGGGGGTCGTGCAGCGCCGCCATGCGCGCGGCGGCGCGGGCGGCCGTGCCGGCCTGGGCCGCGGTGTAGGCGGCGAGGCCCAACTGCACGCCCGCGAGGGCGATCAGCAGCAGGATCGGCAGCATCCCCAGGAACTCCAGGGAGGCGCTGCCGCGGTCGCGGGAGCGGGGGCGGGGGCGGGCGCGGGCCGTCACGGTGTGACCGCCTCTTCGTCGACGGCCGAGGCGTGGCCGTGGACGGTCAGCGGGAAGTCGATCGCGCCGGGGAAGAGGACGGGGACCTTCAGGCCCACGGTGACCCCGACCATGCCGTCGGCCCCGGTGGTGCCGAAGTCCTCGATCCGCCAGGCGCCCGGCAGGTCCTCGGCGGCCGCCGCCCGGGCGTCCTCGCCGACCGCCGCCGCGCGGGCGGCCCGGTCGGCGGCGTGGCCGGCCAGGGTGAAGGTGTACCCGGTCAGCACCGCCTGCCAGACCAGGACGAGCACCAGCAGGATCAGCGGTGTCATGCCGAGCGTCTCCAGGGTGACCTGGCCCTGTTCGCCGCGGCCGCGGCGGCCCCGGCGGGCCGGCACGGCCTGCCCGGGTCCCGTGAGGCCGATCTCCGCGGCGAGCGTCCACACGCCCTGTTTGACGGTGGAGCGGTTGTCGAGGTCCTGGAGCCGTCCGGCGTCCACCACCGACTGCAGTTCCCGGAAGGCGGCGGGGACCACGGCGGAGGCGATCCGGGTGCCGGTGATCCGGGCGATCAGCGAGGGCTGTATCTCGCTGCCGCGGGTGTGCCGGTTGACGGCGGCGACGACGTCCTGGGGCTTGCGGATCTGCAGCCGGTCCCACATCCGCACCATGCGCTTGGCGGCCCGCACGGCGACCACGTCGGGCGTGGTGACCAGCAGCGCGGTGTCCGCGGTCTCGACGGCGACCGCGTTGGCGCCGGTCATCTGGGTGCCGCAGTCGACGACCACGACCTCGTACCGCTGCCGCAGCGCGTGCAGTACGTGCCGGGCGGCGCGGTCGGTGACCTCCTCGCCGCGTTCGCCCTCCCCGGGCGCGAGCAGCAGCGCGGGCCCGGACTCGTGGGCGTACATCGCGTCCTGCAGCACGCGGGTGGTCACGTCGGCGATGTCCGCGAGGTCGGCGACGGAGCGGCGGAACTGGACGTCGAGGTAGGAGGCGACGTCGCCGCCCTGCAGGTCGAGGTCGACCAGGGCGGTGGACTTGCCTGCGGCCTGCGCGGCGAGGGCGAGCTGGACGGCGACGACGGTGGTGCCGACCCCGCCCTTCGCTCCGGCCACGGCGACCAGCCTGCCCCCGGGCACGGCGGCCAGTGCGGGCTGCTGGGGGCTGAGGTGGCGGCGTACGCCGGCCGCCCAGGCGGCGGCCGCCTCGACGCGGGTGCCGAGTTCGTCGTAGGACAGCGGCACCCCGGCGACGCCGCGCGCCCCGGCGTCCATGGCGCCGGACAGGACGGCCGGGCTCGGGTCGGCGGTGAGCAGGATGACGCCGACCGCGGGGAAGCGGAGCGCGATCTCGCGGATGACCTCGAGCGCGGGCACCGGTGTGATGCGGTCGTGGACGACGACGACCTCGGGCAGTTCGTCGATCCCGGTCTCGGCGGCGCGCGCGAGGACGTCCAGCAGCGTGGTGGAGTCCGGCAGGGCCGGCCCTGGTTCGGCTCCCGGCAACTGGTGGAGCACGCCGGTCAGGGCCCGGGCGGTGTCGGGGTCGGGGGTGCCCGACAGGATGCGTACGCCGGTCACGAGGCGGCTCCGTCGCGGGCGAGGGTGTAGGTGCGGTCCCGTTCGGCGGGGGCGGTCGCGTCCCCCGGGGCGACGAGGGCAAGGCGTACGTGCCGGGCGAAGGACTCGGCGAAGGCGACCCGCTGGGCGTCCGCGGCGTCGAGGGCGAAGGTGATGGGGACTCCCTGGCTGCTGACGCGGCGGTTGTCGGCCCCGGTGTCGAAGGCCTTGATCTCGCCGACGTCGATGACCCGGGCGCCCGCGACGATGATCTTCGAGACCTCGGGGTCGGTGTCCCTGCGCGGTGCGAAGGTGGCGAAGATGTTGACCCTCGCCCCCGGGGTGATCTTCCCGGCGACGCCGGTCTCCGCGTCGATCATGATCGCGATCTCCATCTGCCCGGCCCGCAGCGCGGGCCGTTCGGCGACCATGTCCGTCTGCAGCAGGGAGCCGCGGTGCAGCGGGACGGCGGCCATCTTGCCGTCCAGCCGGCCGAGGTCGCGGACGGCGGTGGCGGGCAGCCACCGCTCGGGTATCCGGACCGCCTGCAGTTGGCCGCGGCCGACGGCCTCGTACGCGGGCACGTCCGCGGCCAGCCGGTACGCGGTCACCTTCGGCCCGACCTGGGAGCGGGCGTCCCCGATGACGCTGACGACCCCGGCGAACGCGGCGAGCGCGCACAGCGCGGAGACCACGAGGAGGACGACGCCGCGACGCTGACGTGAGTTCATAGAGGTGGGGCCCTATCGCTCAAGTGCCGAGTGGTGGTGGGGGGATACCTGCGGGGCCGGGGACGCCCTGGGCGCCAGGGAGGGCGCGCGGGGGCCGGGGTGCACGACCTGACGCGGCCGCTCGGGGGGCCGGACGCGCTGCTGCCCGTCCACCGTGGCCGAGCAGAACAGGCAGCGGTCGCCGATGACGGCCAGCCCGCACCAGCCGCAGGTGTCCCGGCGGACCGAGGTGACCAGTTGGTACAGCACGCCCACGTCGGCGATGTAGGCGGTGAACTCGACGAGCCTGCCGGTGCCCCACCAGCGCGCGGAGTCCGCCGGCAGCGGCACCTCCCGCACGTGCAGGCTCCGCCAGGCGCGGGCCAGCGGCCCGGTGACCCAGCCGGCGTCGACGCCGTGGCCGTGGGCGACGGCGAGCTGGGTCAGGAACGCCGGCCCGGCCGGCACGGCGTCGGCCCGGGCCTCGGACAGGTGCGGGTCGGGGTGCGCGAGGACGGCGAAGTGGCGCCCGGGCACCAGGGACTTCAGGTGCGCGCCGACGGGCACGTCCACCCGGTCGAGCCGGGAGACCGAGCCGAGCAGGGCGCCGGAGTGGAGGTAGTGCGACAGCAGCCGGGCGGCACCGGCAAGCACACCGGGCCCGAGGTCGGTGGCGGCGAGCTGGCGCAACTGCTCGGCCAGAAGCAGGGCGGCCAGCGGCGGCAGGTCGACCGGGACGATCGCCACCCGGTCCGCCTCCAGGGCCGCGCGCACGGTGTGGACGCGGCGGCGCAAGGGATCGGTGGGCTCCGGCGGGACGAGTACGACGAGGTGGCCGTGGGCCTCCAGGGCCGCGGCGGTGCGCATCACGTGCTGCTCCAGCGGGAGCGCGAGATCGTCCGCCGTGACCGCTATGACGCTCGACACCCGCGACCTCCCGGAACTCCCGCCCAGTCCCTGCCCGGAGAGCTTATCCCTGCGTAGCCGGAGCAGTGCGGAAAGTCGCCGAACAGTTGATGAAGTCGGTGGTACCCGCGGGACGCGGGACTACGCACGCCGGCAGAGGTATTGACCACAGGATTGGTCTGGACCAAACTGCGTCCACACAAGAGTGGCCACTCGCGTACCCGCCCAACTCCTCGCCCCCAGGAGGCAGTAGTGGAACACGCACGCCCACGGAGCACCGCCCTCAGAGCCGCGGCGGCCGTCGGCGCCGCCGCCCTCGCGGTGGCGGGGCTCGTCGCCACGTCCGGCAGCGCCAGTGCCGCGGACCCCGACCTCGTGACCAACGGCGGTTTCGAGAGCGGCCTGTCCGGCTGGACCTGCACCGCCTCCAGCGGCGCGGCCGTGAGCGGCCCGGTGCACGGCGGCGGAAAGGCCCTGCAGGCCACCCCGTCCTCCTCGGACAACGCCCGCTGCTCGCAGACGATCAGCGTCCGGCCGGGCTCCACGTACCGGCTGAGCGCCTTCGTCCAGGGCAGTTACGTCTACCTCGGCGCGACCGGCAGCGGGATGACCGAGGTCTCCACCTGGACTCCGTCGGCGTCCTCGTACCAGCAGCTGTCCACCGGCTTCACCACCGGAGCGACCACCACCTCGGTCACGGTCTACGTGCACGGCTGGTACGCCCAGCCCGCCTTCCTCGCCGACGACGTGAGCCTGCTGGGCGCGCCCGGCACCGCGACACCCACCCCGACCCCGACGCCGACGGACCCCACCCCGACGCCGACTCCGACACCCACACCCACACCGACGCCCACGCCCACGCCCACCGGCGGCGGCTCGCTGCCCAAGCACGTACTGACCGGCTACTGGCAGAACTTCGCCAACGGCGCGGCCGTCCAGACCATCGCCCAGGTGCCGGGCCAGTACGACATCATCGCGGTGTCGTTCGCCGACGCCACGACCACGCCGGGCGCGGTCTCCTTCACCCTCGACCCGGCGCTGGACTACTCGGTCAGCCAGTTCAAGGCGGACGTCGCGGCGAAGAAGGCGGCCGGCAAGAAGGTCGTCGTCTCGGTCGGCGGCCAGAACGGCACGATCAGCGTCAGCGACTCCGCCTCGGCGAACAACTTCGCCAACAGCGTCTTCTCGCTGATGCAGACGTACGGCTTCGACGGCGTCGACATCGACCTGGAGAACGGGATCAACGCGACCTACATGACGCAGGCGCTGCGCTCCCTTTCGGCCAAGGCCGGCTCCGGGCTGGTCATCACGATGGCCCCGCAGACCATCGACATGCAGTCGACCTCCTTCGGCTACTTCCAGACCGCGCTGAACATCAAGGACATCCTGACCGTCGTCAACACCCAGTACTACAACAGCGGCACCATGAACGGCTGCGACGGCAAGGTGTACGCGCAGGGCACGGTCGACTTCATCACGGCGCTGGCCTGCATCCAGTTGCAGAGCGGTCTCTCGCCCTCCCAGGTGGGCATCGGCCTGCCCGCCTCGACCCGGGCGGCCGGCAGCGGCTACGTGGCGCCTGCCGTGGTCGACAACGCCCTGGACTGCCTCACCAAGGGCACCAACTGCGGTTCCTTCAAGCCCCCCACGACCTGGCCGGGGCTGCGCGGCGCGATGACCTGGTCCACCAACTGGGACGCGACGAACGGCAACGCCTTCTCGAACACCGTCGGCCCCCACGTGCACGGGCTGCCGTAACCGGCGGGACCGTCACCGACGCACCGCACCCCCGGGAGAGGTCCCGTCCCCCGGGGGTGCGGTGTCCCGCCGGCCGCCGCCAGGCCGGCGGCGAACGGCTGCGGCCGCGCCTTGATGACGAGGAACGGCGGGAGGTCAGTCCAGGACGGCGAGCGCGTCGATCTCGACGAGCAGCCCGGCGGGCAGACCGACGTAGACCGTCGTACGGGCGGCGGGGGCGCCCTTCAGGCCGGCGAAGAACTCGTCGAAGAGGGCGTTGAACTCGGGGAAGTGCGCGGTGTCGGTGAGGTAGACGCGGACCATGACGACGTCCTCCCACGAGGAGCCGCCCTCCTCCAGCACCGCCTGCACGTTGGCGAGGGTCTGCAGGGTCTGCTCCCGCAGACCCGGCCCCACCGGCGCGGGTGCCTGCCCCGGCACGGCGGGGCCGAAGCCGACCTGGCCGGCCACCTGCAGGATGCCGCCCTTGCGGACGCCGTGGGAGAACCTGGCCGGCGGGGTGCTGTGGCCGGCCGGGGTGATCGCGGTCTTCTCGCTCATCTGGTTCCTTCGCTCGGTCTTCCGGAGTACTCGCGGCTGATGGCCTCCGCGGTGCGCTGGACCTGCGGACACAGCTTCAGCAACTCCTCGGCGCTGACCACCACATTGGGGGCGGAGATGGAGCAGGCGGCGGCGACGCGCCCGTCGGCTCCGCGGATCGGCGCGGCGACGCAGTTGATGGACTCCTCGTGACCGCCGAGGTCGCTCGCCCAGCCCTGCTCGCGGACCCGGGCGAGTTCGGCGAGGTGGGCGGCGGGGTCGGTGATCGAACGCGCGGTGTAGCGCGGGTACTCCAGGCTCCGCGCGACCGCGCGCCGCTCCGCCTCGGGCAGGTCGGCCAGGAGCAGTTTCGCCACGGCGGCCACGGTGATGGCGACGGGCTTGCCGATCCGCGAGTACATGCGCACCGGGTAGCGGCTCTCCACCTTGTCGATGTAGACCACCTCGCCCTCCTCGTACACCGCGAGGTGGACGGTGTGCCCGGTCAGCTCGTTGAGGGCCACGAGGTGGGGGTGGGCGATACCGCGGACGTCCAGGTTCTCCATCGCCTCCTGGGCGAGGGCGAACAGCCGGGCGCCGAGGCGGTAGCGCTGGTCGTCCTGGCGGTAGACCATGCCGTGCTCGTGCAGGGTGCGCAGCAGGCGCAGCGCGGTGGACTTGTGCACGTCCAGGCGGGTGGCGACCTGTTCGAGGTTGGCGGGCCCCTCCGCGAGCAGGGGCAGGATGCGCAGTGCGCGGTCCACGGTCTGGCTCATGCGCGCAGTCTCCCCCATGCCTCCTCGCCGAGGGCGGCGAGCGAGTCGCCCCGCACCCCGATCACCGCGGCGGCCAGGGCGTGGCCCCGGGCGAGCCGGTCCCGCAGCGGGAGCGCGCGCAGCGTCGCCGACAGGAAGCCCGCGGCGAAGGCGTCACCGGCCCCGACGAGGTCGACGACGGGCGTGTCCGGCGCGGGCACGAACACCCCGTCCGCGCCGCCCTCGTACGCGGTGGCACCGCGCGCGCCCTGCTTGACGACGAGGACGGCCGGATCCGGCAGGGCCTCGCGCACGGCGTCGGCGTCCGGCAGGCCCCACGCGGCCGCGGCCTCGTCCTCGCCGACCAGGACGAGGTCGCAGCGGGCGGCGAGGACGGCGAGCCGTCCGGGGTCGGCCGAGCGCCACAGGGCGGGACGGTGGTTGACGTCGAAGGAGACCAGCGGGCGGTCCGGCCCGGGGGCGGTGAGCCCGTGGACGAGGTCCGCGCACCCCTGGGAGAGGGCCGGGGTGATGCCGGACAGGTGCAGCACCCGGCCGGCCCAGGCGTCGCGCCGGTCGACGTTCCCCGGGTCCATGGCGGTGGCGGCCGAACCGGACCGGTAGTAGGCGACCTCGCCGTCGCCGGTGCGGAAGTAGACCCCGGTGGGGCGGCCGGGGTCGCGGCGCACCTCCGAGACGTCGACGCCGGCCGCGGCGATCGCCGTCACCAGATGGTCCCCGAACGGGTCGGCGCCCACCCGGCTGATCCAGCGCACGGCATGGCCCAGACGGGCCAGCGCGCAGGCGACGTTGGACTCCGCGCCGCCCGCCCCGCGGTCGAAGGCGGCCGCGTCGGCGAGGCGCTGCCCGGGCGCGGAGGGAACAAAGGTGATCATGGACTCGCCCACGCACACGACGTCCACGGCCATGGTGCCGGTCACATCCGCTCCTCTCCGCGCACCGTTGACCCGGTGCTGGCCGGGATGTTAGACAGCGGGAAACACAGTGCGCAACGGCCGTTGCACATATTGCAACAGCTCCGGACGGAGGCGGGATGGACCAGGTCACGGGCATCGACGAGCTGCACCGGGAGCGGGTGGACCACCGTTTCAAGGGACTCCCGCCGGACGCCGACGGCCTGACCGTCGGCGAACTGGCCGCCCAGCGCCGCACCGTCTTCGACGGCGGCTTCATCACGCCGCTGCTCACGCTCTCCGAGCCCGCCCTGGAACACAACCTCGCCCAGCTCGCCGACTGGGCCGGCAGGCACGGCCTCGCCTTCGCGCCGCACGGCAAGACCTCCATGGCCCCGCAGCTCTTCGCCCGCCAGCTGGCCCACGGCGCGTGGGGCATCACCGCCGCGACCCCGCACCAGGTGCGGGTCTACCGGGCGTTCGGCGTGCGGCGCGTCTTCCTCGCCAACGAGCTCGTCGACGCGGCGGCGCTGCGCTGGCTGTCCGGCGAGCTCGCGGGCGACCCGGAGTTCCGCTTCGTCTGCTACGTGGACTCCGTGCGCGGGGTGGAACTGATGGACGCGGCCCTCACGGCCGCCGTGGACGTCGTCGTCGAACTCGGCGCGGAGGGAGGCCGCACCGGCGTGCGCGGCTCCGCGGAGGCGGCGCGCGTCGCCGACGCGGTCGGCGCGGCGCGGCACCTGCGCCTCGTAGGCGTCGCGGGCTACGAGGCGGCGGCCCCGGACCCGCGCGGCTGGCTCGGTGAACTGGTCGCGCTCGCCAAGGACTTCGACGCGGCCGGGCGGTTCGCCGAAGCCGGGGAGATCGTGGTGAGCGCGGGCGGCAGCGAGTGGTTCGACGCGGTGGCGGACGCGTTCGGCACGCTCGGGAACCTGTCCCTGCCGGTGCTGGGGCTTCTGCGGTCCGGGGCGTACGTCACCCACGACGACGTCCACTACCGCGATCTGACGCCGTTCCGCGACCGCATCCCCTCGGAGGGCTCGCTCGAACCCGCGTTCCGGTTGTGGACCCAGGTGCTCTCCCGGCCCGAGCCGGGGCTCGCCCTCCTCAACGCGGGCAAGCGCGACGCGCCGTACGACCTCGACCTGCCGGTGCCGCAGGTCGTACGCCGCGCCGACGGTTCCGCCGTCCCGGCGGCCGGGCTCACGGTCACCAGGCTGGCCGACCAGCACGCGTTCGTGGAGGTCGCCCCCGGGGCGGGGGACCTGGCGGTCGGCGACTGGGTGGGGCTGGGGGTGTCGCATCCGTGCACGGCGTTCGACAAGTGGCAGCTTGTGCCTGTCGTGGGCGAGGGCGGGGTCGTCACGGACTTCGTCCGCACGTTCTTCTGACGGCCCGGTTGTCGGGTGCGACGCCGTGTGGTTGCGGTTGGGGTTTCTCCCCCGCCCGCCCTCCCGATTGCCCGTGATGGTTGGTGCGGCCCACCACGCACCCCGCGAGGCCCGCACCGACCGCGCCGGATGGGGGCGCCCCCGGCCGAGGGTGGGCGGGGGCCAGCCCCCCGCAGGCGCCGCACCCGCGTCACATCTTCGCAGCACTCCGCCCCGCCGGATGAGATCCGGCGGGGCGGGTTCACCAACGGCGTCCGCGCACGGTCGGGCCCCGGTCGCTGTCGTCCTGCTCGCTATTGCACGTCGACGTAGTCGCCGGCCGCGGAGACCGCCGGGGTGGTGGTCGTTCCGGCGAAGCTGAAGCGCCAGTAGCCGTCGGCAGAGGCGGTGACGGTGGTCTTCAGCGCTCCAGCGAACGACATGACCGTCTTGACGGTCTTGTAGGTGGTCTCGCCCTTCTTGCGGAACTGCAGCCTCACCGACTGGCTGCCGTAGCCCGCGTAGGCCTTCGTGTCCGACTGCCAGTTCGCCTGGGTCAAGGTCCCGGTGACCGTGAGCGTCTTGCCCTTGGTGACCGGCTCCGGAGAAGCGTTCACCGTGAGCCGGGACTGGCGCTGCACGAGGACGCTTTGGGCGGTGTGCAGGTCGGTGTGGCTGGTGCCGTCCTTCGACCATGCCCAGGCGGCGACCTTCCAGGTGCCCGCGAGAGAGTTGAGCCCCAGGGTGGAACGCGGCCAGATGTAGGCCAGTTGCGTCTCACAGATCGAGGTGGTGGCGGACTGCGCGGTGCAGGTCGCGGGCCAGGTTCCGAGGAGTACGCCGTCAGGTGCGCCGTATGAGCCGTGGTACAGGAACAGGTCGCCTTCGGCGATGCCGGAGGGGTCGGTGGCGGTGAAGGTCGCCTTGAACTCCTGGAGCTCGTCGGTGGTGAGGACCACCGGCTTCCCGCCGTTGACGACCAGGTTCGAGATCTTCGTCGTGCCCGCCTGCTCGTCGCCCTGTATTCCCGGTCCGCCGAAGGCGCGGATCACGGTGCGCCGGACGCTGCCCCCTTCGTCGTTGACGGCCGTGGCGCGCAGCGAGACGTATGCCGCGGTGTGCGGGACGGTCAGAGTCGCGGCGGTGCCGGTGTCGTTGGTGGTGAGCGGGAGCCGGGTCCAGGTGGTGCCGTCATCCGTGGAGTACTCCAGGGCGGTGACGGTCTCCACCGCCTCGGAGTTGCGGGTCGCGGCTGTGACGCCCACGGTCACGGGGGCGGTGCCGGCCGCGTTGCGGGCGTTCAGTGCGGATACGGAGAAGGAGGTGTCGATCAGGGGCAGCGCGCGGGAGCTGCTGCTGCCCGTGGAGGTGAAGGTCCATTCGTTGCGTGCCAGCGTCGACAGGCGTGAGTAACCGGTCCTGCGCGTGACGGTGTGTGTCAGCTGGTAAGTGGCGGTGGTGCTCGGGACGGTGGCGGACAGCCCGGAATACGGCGACAGGCCGTCGGCCGACGCGAGGATCCGCCCGCCGGAGGTGAGCTGGTAGGAGGACTTCGAGCGGCCGTCGGTGCCGGGGTTGCCTGCCGCGTCGCTCAGGGTCGCCGACTCGGTCAGGCTCATCGTCGTGGAGCTGCGGGTGGAGCGGTTGCCCGCTGGGCCGGGGCCGAAGGGGGCCGCACCCACGGTGGGTCCGGCCGTGGTGGTGCCGGCGGCCAGGGTGCGGTCGGGCAGCGAAAGGGAGTGGTCGCCGGCGCCGTAGTCGACCAGGCGCGAGTACGAGATGCCCGGGGTGACGTACTCGGTGGTGGTCGCGCCGGTCTTCACCCAGTCGCCGATGAAGACGCCGGTCCATTCGCCGGTCTGCGGCACCGTCTGCAGATACGCCCGCACGGCGACGCCCTGGGCGCGGATCGGGGTGGTGGCCTTGGCGAGACTCGCCTGTCGTACCGACGCGATCGGCGAAGAGGGGACGGTGTTGTCGAAGGAGTGCGTCAGGTCGTACCGGTACGGGCTGGGGGCGGAGGCGGAGGACCCCTTCTCGGTCAGCACCTCGTGAACGCGCAGGGAAGCCCCGGTGACCGAGAAGGGCGTGGTGTAGACCTTGTCCATACCGCGGCCGGCGAAGCCCGCCAGGTTGCCGCCGGGGACCGAGATCCACACCGCGGCCGCGTCGCGGGCGGCGGTGGTGTCGTCGGTCCTGATGGCCGTCTCCTTGGCCAGCTTCTGGTCGAGTTTCACCGTCAGACCGGAGGTCGTCACGGTGAACGCACGGGTGAGGAGGTAACTGGGCTGCCCGTAGTCGGAGTGCAGCGCGACGGCGAAGTAGCTGCCCGGCGCGAGCTTGGCGGTGGCGTCCGGGCCGTAGCCGTCGTCGTTCACCGGTACCGCGGCCCAGGTGGAACGGTTCCACAAAGCGATCGACTTGGTCGTGACGTCCGCATTGGTGATGGAGAACTTCACCGAGTACGTCGCCGCCGCCTGGACCGCCGCCATGGGCGCAAGTGACGGCGTCGCGCCGACGCGCATCCGCGTCCCGGCAGATGGCCGCTGTCGGCCCACGGGGCGGACACCGATCGAGCCGTCCGTCGAGGTGATGGCGTAGTGCCCCGCGTCCTGCCCGTTTCGCTGCGCGATGTCGAGATACTTACCGTCGACCAGTTCCACCCGCTCCCCCGTCGCCAGCCGCGCGACGTCCCGGGCGTCCTTCATCTGCGCGACCGTGCCGACCACTCCACGGCCGTGAGCGGATTCGGACCCCGCCGCCGACTCGGCGCCGACACCGACGCCCGAGACGACCAGAGCCGATGCCGTGGCCACAGCGCCCGCCAGGACCGCCAGCCTCACCACGCGGGGTGTTCCGTGTCTTCTGCGACCCGCCCGTACGGTCGACGCCATCTGCGTCCTCCCCCTGCTGTCCCTCGAGCTCGTCGGATGCGAACCCGCCGGCGGACACCCTAAGACCGCGCTGTCGACGAACCCACCGCGGGGCCCCGTTATGGAGCCGGCCCGCTCCGCAGTGGCGGGTCGTGGCTGCGGCCCGCGGAATTCGGCTCCGGGAGACCCGCGTTGCCGCAGGTGCGACCCGGGGTGCGGGGAACAGATCTTGATGTGTGCGGGTATCGGCGCCTGGCAGCTACTGCGGCGTGCCTGGTCGGCGCATTTCGCCGGTGCCCCGGCAACCGGACGCGACACGGACCGACCGGCAGAGGGAAGGCCCGCATGGACTTGGCGATTCGCGGCGCGACCGTCGTGGACGGGACCGGGACGACCACGGCGTACCCGGCGGACGTCCGCATCGAGCACGGCCGCATCACGGAGATCGGCACGGTACGCGGCGCACGCCGCACCCTGGACGCCCGCGGGCTCGTGCTCGCCCCCGGGTTCATCGACATGCACGCCCACAGCGACCTGGCCCTGCTCACGGACCCCGCGCACGAGGCGAAGGCGGCGCAGGGCGTGACCCTGGAGGTGCTGGGCCAGGACGGGCTGTCGTACGCCCCCGTGGACGACCGCACGCTGGCCGAGCTGCGCCACCAGATCGCGGGGTGGAACGGCGACCCCGAGGGCCTGGAATACGACTGGCGCAGCGTCGGCGAGTACCTGGACCGCCTGGACCGGGGCATCGCCGTGAACGCCGCGTACCTGGTCCCGCAGGGCACCGTGCGGATGCTGGCCGTCGGGTGGGAGGACCGCCCGGCGACCCCGGCGGAGCTGGACCGGATGAGGGAACTGGTCGCCGCGGGGCTGGCGCAGGGCGCCGTGGGGATGTCGTCCGGGCTGACGTACACCCCGGGGATGTACGCCTCGGACGCCGAACTGACGGATTTGTGCCGGGTCGTGGCGGCCCACGGCGGCTACTACTGCCCGCACCACCGCAGTTACGGCGCCGGCGCGCTGGAGGCCTACGCGGAGATGATCGCGGTGACCCGGGAGGCGGGCTGCGCCCTGCACCTGGCGCACGCCACGATGAACTTCGGCGTGAACGCGGGCCGCGCCCCCGAGCTGCTCGCGCTGCTGGACGAGGCACTCGCCGCGGGGGCGGACATCACCCTCGACACGTATCCCTACCTGCCGGGCTGCACGACGCTCGCGTCGACCCTGCCGAGCTGGGCGACGGAGGGCGGTCCGGAGGCGACCTTCGCCCGGCTCCGGGACGACGCGCAGGCCGAGCGCATCCGGCACGCGATGGAGGTGGTGGGCTCGGACGGCTGCCACGGCGTGCCCGTGGAGTGGCGGACGCTGGAGGTCTCCGGGGTGCGCGAGCCCGCCCTGGCGGGCCATGTGGGGCGCCGGCTGGCGGACTTCGCGACGGCGCGCCGGCTGCTGCTGGAGGACCGCCTGGGCACGACGGTCCTGCAGCACGTCGGCCACGAGGAGAACGTCCGGGCGATCATGCGCCACCGCGCCCACACCGGCGGCAGCGACGGCCTGCTCGTCGGGGACAAGCCGCACCCCCGGGCGTACGGCACCTTCCCGCACTACCTCGGCCGCTATGTGCGCGAGCTCGGCGTGCTCGGGCTGGAGGAGTGCGTCGCGCACCTCACCGGCCGCCTCGCGGCCCGGCTGGGGCTGTCCGACCGCGGCCTGGTCCGCGTGGGCCACCGCGCGGACCTGGTGCTCTTCGACCCGGGAACGGTCGCCGCGGGCGCGACGTACGAGGCGCCGCGCACACCGCCCACCGGCATCCCGCACGTACTCGTCGACGGGCGGTTCGTCATCGAGGACGGCCGCCGGACGGACGTCCTGGCCGGTCGTTCCGTGCGCAACGAGAAAGGGCGGCGAAGGTAGCGCCACTTCACCATTCGGCGCATACGTGGCCAAGAACACGGGGCGGTCCCCGGTACGTGGCCGTAAGCTCGCGGGCATGCAGGTGATCCAGTCCACGAAGCTCTCCAACGTCTGCTACGACATCCGCGGCCCGGTGCTGGAGGAGGCCATGCGGCTGGAGGCGGCAGGTCACCGCATCCTGAAGCTGAACACCGGCAACCCCGCCGCCTTCGGTTTCGAGTGCCCCCCGGAGATCCTGGAGGACATGCTGCGCTCCCTCGGCGGCGCGCACGGCTACGGCGACTCCAAGGGCATCCTCCCGGCGCGGCGGGCGGTCATGCAGCACTACCAGACCAAGGGCATCGAGCTGGACGTCGAGGACGTCTACCTCGGCAACGGCGTCTCCGAGCTGATCCAGATGTCGATGCAGGCGCTGCTGGACGACGGCGACGAGGTGCTGATCCCGGCGCCCGACTACCCGCTGTGGACGGCCGCCGTGTCGCTGTCGGGCGGCACCCCGGTGCACTACCGCTGCGACGAGCAGGCGGACTGGTTCCCCGACCTCGCCGACATCGAGCGCAAGATCACCGACCGCACCAAGGCGCTGGTGATCATCAACCCGAACAACCCCACAGGCGCGGTCTACGACGACGAGCTGCTGCGGCAGCTGACCGACATCGCCCGCCGGCACAACCTGATCGTCTGCTCGGACGAGATCTACGACAAGATCCTCTACGACGACGTGACCCACACCCCGACCGCGGCGATCGCCCCCGACCTGCTGACGCTCACCTTCAACGGGCTGTCGAAGGCGTACCGGGTGGCCGGCTACCGCAGCGGCTGGCTCGCGGTGTGCGGCCCGAAGGAGCACGCGACCAGCTACCTCGAGGGCCTGACGATCCTGGCGAACATGCGCCTGTGCGCGAACGTCCCGGCACAGCACGCGGTGGCCACCGCCCTGGGCGGCCGGCAGTCGATCAAGGACCTGGTCCTGCCGGGCGGCCGGCTGGCCGAGCAGCGGGACGTGGCGTACGACCTGCTGACGCAGATCCCGGGGGTGACCTGCGTGCGGCCCAAGGGCGCGCTGTACGCGTTCCCCCGGCTGGACCCGAAGGTCTACAAGGTCAAGGACGACCAGCAGATGGTGCTGGACCTGCTGCGGGCGGAGCGGATCCTGGTGGTGCAGGGCACCGGCTTCAACTGGCCGGAGCCGGATCACTTCCGCCTGGTCACACTGCCCGCGAAGGAGGATCTGGCGGACGCCGTGGGCCGGATCGCGCGCTTCCTGGACGGCTACGGGCAGCCGTAACCGGGCGCCGGTCGTCCCGATGGATCGAAACACTCCCTCCTTAGACTGAGTCCAAGGTAGGATGTACTCCTGTTTGCAGGAGGAGTGCATCCATGTACGAACCGATCCGCACCACATCGGTCGATACGGCGGTGGCGCCCACCCTTCCGCGTCGGAGCCGTGACGAGGAGCTGGACCTCCAGCTCGCCGGACACCTCGCCGCACTGCTGACCGTCACGGACGAGCTGCGGGCGCTGGAGCCCTGCCCCAAGCTCGACCGTGCCGCGGAGCAGCTCGCCGAGGCCGTGGCGGATCTGCACCACGGGCACCCCCCGCTGCGGCTCTCGACGGCTCCGGCCGGACGGGGACAGGCGGAGGCGGCCCGGGTGGCGGCCCTGCACCGTAGGGCGCGCGCGCTCGCCGGCCGGGCCCTGGTGGTCGCCGAGTCACGCCAGAACGCGGAGGCCGCGGCGCTCGCCGAGCGCCACATCGCGGTCCACACCGCAGCCGCCTAGGAACCGCCCGAGGGCCGGGACCGGAGGTCGTCGCCTCCGGCCCCGGCCCTCGGTGTGAGGGTCGGCTCGGTCCGCCCCGCGGGGCGACGGTCAGGGTCGGGGACACCCGCGGCCGGGCCAGGCCCACCACCGGACCGCCCGCCCGCGCCGCACACGCGGGGAGGGCCGGGCCGCCCGGATTCCGGCGAAGGCTAGCCCAGGCGCTCGACCAGGGCCCGGTACTCGTCCCACAGCTCCTTCGGCGTGTGGTCGCCGAAGGTCTCCAGGTGGGACGGGATGAGCGAGGCCTCGTGCCGCCAGGTCTCGACGTCGACGGAGAGCAGCAGGTCGAGGTCCTCCTGCGAGATGTCCAGGCCGTCGGTGTCCAGGGAGCCCTCGGCCGGCAGGATGCCGATCGGGGTCTCGACGCCCTCGGCCCGGCCGTTGAGTCGGTCGACGATCCACTTCAGCACGCGGCTGTTCTCGCCGAAGCCGGGCCACACGAACCGGCCGTCCGCGTCCTTGCGGAACCAGTTCACGTAGTAGATCTTCGGGAGCTTGTCGGCGTCGTGCTTCTGGCCGAGCCCCACCCAGTGGCCGAAGTAGTCGCCCATGTTGTAGCCGCAGAAGGGCAGCATCGCGAAGGGGTCGCGGCGCAGCTCGCCGACCTTGCCCTCGGCGGCGGCGGTCTTCTCGGAGGCGACGTTGGCGCCGAGGAAGACGCCGTGCTGCCAGTCGAAGGACTCGGTCACCAGGGGCACCGCGGAGGCGCGGCGGCCACCGAAGAGGATGGCCGAGATCGGCACGCCCTTGGGGTCCTCCCACTCCGGCGCGATCGTCGGGCACTGCGCGGCGGGGACGGTGAAGCGGGCGTTGGGGTGGGCGGCCGGGGTCCCGGACTCCGGCGTCCAGGAGTTCCCCTTCCAGTCCGTGAGGTGGGCCGGGAGCTCCTCGGTCATGCCCTCCCACCAGACGTCGTTGTCGTCGGTGAGGGCGACGTTGGTGAAGACCGAGTTGCCCCACAGGGTCTTCATGGCGTTGGCGTTGGTGTGCTCGCCGGTGCCCGGTGCGACGCCGAAGAAGCCCGCCTCGGGGTTGATCGCGTAGAGGCGGCCGTCCGCGCCGAAGCGCATCCAGGCGATGTCGTCGCCGATGGTCTCCACGGTCCAGCCGGGGATGGTCGGCTCCAGCATGGCGAGGTTGGTCTTGCCGCAGGCGCTCGGGAAGGCGGCGGCGACGTACTTGACGGCCTCGGCCCCACCGCGCGGCGGGGTGAGCTTGAGGACGAGCATGTGCTCGGCCAGCCAGCCCTCGTCACGGGCCATGACCGAGGCTATGCGCAGGGCGTAGCACTTCTTGCCGAGCAGGGCGTTGCCGCCGTAGCCGGAGCCGTAGGACCAGATCTCACGGCTCTCCGGGAAGTGCGAGATGTACTTGGTGGAGTTGCACGGCCACGGGACGTCCTCCTGGCCGGGCTCCAGCGGGGCGCCGACGGAGTGCACGGCCTTGACGAAGAAGCCGTCCTCGCCGAGTTCGTCGAGCACGTCCTGGCCCATGCGCGTCATGGTCCGCATGGCGGTGGCGACGTACGCGGAGTCGGTGATCTCCACGCCGATCGCGGACAGCTCGGAGCCGAGCGGGCCCATGCAGAACGGGACGACGTACATGGTGCGGCCGCGCATGGAGCCGCGGAACAGCCCCTTCTCGCCGCTGAAGATCTCCCGCATCTCGGCGGGGGCCTTCCAGTGGTTGGTCGGGCCGGCGTCCTGCTCCTGCTCCGAGCAGATGAAGGTGCGGTCCTCGACACGAGCGACGTCGGTCGGGTCGGAGGCGGCGTAGTACGAATTGGGGCGCTTGATCGGGTCGAGCTTCTTGAAGGTGCCCTTCGAGACGAGCCCGTCCGCGAGGCGCTGGTACTCCTCCTCGGAGCCGTCGCACCACACGATCTCGTCCGGCTGGGTCAGCTCGGCGATCTCGCCGACCCATGCGATCAGGTCCTGGTGATTGGTGGGAGCCGCTTTGACGCGCGCCACGATCGCTCCGTTCCGCCCGGTGTGCACTCACCTGGCGTCAGATTCCGAGGGTGTTGTTGTCGGCCCCTTGGGGGCTGCGACCCGGATGCTGCTGTCGTGGATGCTCATCCGGTGCCGTCCGCACTCATATGAGTATCAGGACAGGAAACGCGATCTGTCCAGGGCGCGTGGGGTGAGCATCGCCACTCCCAACGCCCGGCGACACCGCCTACTACGTATCGGTAACCTACGCAACCGTAGGTAGCATTGATTTCATGAGCTCCGTGGACGAGACTCCCGTTGTGCCCGCCGCGCTTGAAGAACTCGCATCCGCCGCCGCCCCCTTGAAGCCGAAGCTGAGGGGGTGGCTCCATGCCGGGATGTTCCCCGCCGTCCTCGTCGCGGGGGTCGTCCTGACCGCCTTCGCCGAGAGCACCCGCGGGCGGATCGCCTGCGCGGTGTTCACGCTCACCGCCTGCGCGCTGTTCGGCGTGAGCGCGCTCTACCACCGCGGCGACTGGGGCCCCCGGGGCTCGGCGGTGCTGCGCCGGATGGACCACGCGAACATCTTCCTGATCATCGCGGGGACGTACACGCCCTTCACGCTCCTGCTGCTGCCGGACGGCAAGCAGGAGGTCCTGCTCTGGCTGGTCTGGTCGGGCGCCCTGGCGGGCGTCGCCTTCCGGGTCTTCTGGGTGGGCGCGCCGCGCTGGCTCTACACGCCCTGCTACATCGCGCTGGGCTGGGCGGCGGTCTTCTTCCTGCCCGACTTCCTGCGGCAGGGCGGCGTCGCCGTGCTCGTCCTGATCGTCGTGGGCGGCCTGCTGTACAGCGTCGGAGCCGTGGTCTACGGGACCAAGCGCCCCAACCCCTCACCGCGCTTCTTCGGCTTCCACGAGGTCTTCCACTCGTTCACTCTGGCCGCGTTCATCGTCCACTACGTGGGCATCTCGCTGGTCGCCTACAACCACGCGTAGTGACAGCCGCTCCTTTTCGGTAGTCACTGTCACCAGTGCGGCCGGCGCCCGTGCCCGCCGCAGCCCACGGGACCGCGCGCACCGTCGATGCCCGACAATGACGAGCGTGACCGTACCGACCGGACCGAGCCTCCGCGAGCGCAAGAAGATCCGGACCCGGCGGGACATCCGCCGCGCCGCCCTCCGGCTCTTCGAGGCGCAGGGGTACGACGGGACCACCGTCGAGCGGATCGCGGAGGCGGCCGAGGTCTCGGCCAGCACGGTCTTCCGGTACTTCCCCACCAAGGAGGACATCGTCCTCCCGGACGACCACGACCCCGTCATGGTGGCCGAACTGCGCGCCCGTCCGGCGCGGGAGCCCGTCGTCGCCTCCCTGCGGCACGCCCTGCTGTGCCCGCTGCGCGGGGTCCTCGCCGACGAGGGCGCGCTGGAGGAGCTGCGGCAGCGGCTGCGCCTGGTGCGCTCGGTGCCCGCGGTCCGCGCGCGCATGGGCGAGCGCATCCGGGAGGCAGGCCGGCTGCTGGCCTCCGTCACGGCCGAGCGGCTCGGGCGCCCCGACGACGACCTCGAGGTCCGGGTCGTCGTCGCCGCTGTGATGGGTGCCTGGTCCGAGGCCGTCTTCCACTGGCTCGACTCGGACGGCACCGCCGACCCCGGCGCCGTCCTCGACCGCTCGCTGGAACTGCTCGCGGCCGGCCTCTGCCGTTAGGCCGTGTCGGCGCAGACGGGTCCCCGGGTCCGTGGCGGGCGCCGCGCGGAAAGGCGCGGCGCCCGCCCGGCCTCAGAGCGCGCCCAGTTGCTCCGCCAGGGCCTGCGGGTCCGCGGTCGGCGCCGCGCACACGAAGTGGCGGCAGACGTAGGCCGCGGGGCGGCCGCCCAGCAGCGGACGGTCGGCCAGGAGGGCGTACTCGCCGGCGCCGGGCTCCCCCACGGCCACCACGGCGCCCGGTGCGGTGCCGAGAAGCGCGGTGCGGTGCAGCGCCGCCGTGCCCGGGTCGCCCGCCGGACCGACCACGGCGATCTCGCGCGGGCCGTCGAGCGCCGCCTCCGCGACGGCAAGGCCCCAGCCGATGAACCGCGGCACCCGGCCGCCGAGGGCACCCACCACGCCCAACGCCCGCTCCGCGGCCTCGCGATGGCGCGAGGATCCGGTGTACGCGGCGTACGACAGCAGCGCGCCGGCCGCGGCCGTCCAGCCCGAGGGGGCGGCGTTGTCGGTCGGGTCCTGCGGCCGGCGGATCAGCGTCTCGGCGTCGTCTGCGGTGTCGAAGAGCGTGCCGTCCTCCCCGGTGAAGTGCCGCAGCACGGAGTCGAGAAGGAGCCCCGCGAGGTCCAGCCACACGCCCTCGCCGGTCACCGCGCCGAGCGTGAGGAAGCCCTCCGCGACGTCGGCGTAGTCCTCCAGCACGCCCGCGTTGCCGCCCACCGTGCCGTCCCGCGAGGTCCGGGCGAGCCGGCCGTGCTCGTCCATGTGGACCCGCACCAGCAGGTCCGCGGCCTCGACGGCGGCCGCGACGAGGTCCGGGCGCTCGAAGTAGGCCCCGGTCTCGGCCAGCGCGGCGATCGCCAGTCCGTTCCAGGCGGCGACGACCTTGTCGTCGCGGCCGGGGCGGGGCCGTCCCTCCCGGGCGGCGAACAGCCGCCCGCGCACCGAGGCGATCCGCTCGGCGTCCACGAACCCGGCGTCGGCGGGGAGCTGGAGCACCGACGCGCCCTCCTCGAAGGTGCCGTCCTCCGTCACCCCGAAGTACTCGGCGGCCAGCGCCGCGTCCTCCTTGCCGAGGACCTCCTCCAGCTCCGCCGGAGTCCAGACGTAGAAGGCGCCCTCGCCGTGGCCGCCGCCCGGCTTGTCGCTGTCGGCGTCGAGCGCGGAGGCGAAGCCGCCCTCGTGGGTGCGCAGCTCGCGCAGGAGGAAGTCGGCGGTCTCCAGGGCGACCCGGCGGGCCAGGTCGGAGCCGGTGGCGCGCCACAGGTGGGCGTAGAGCCGGCAGAGCAGCGCGTTGTCGTAGAGCATCTTCTCGAAGTGCGGCACCACCCACGTGCGGTCCACGGCGTAGCGCGCGAAGCCGCCGCCGATCTGGTCGTAGATGCCGCCGCGGGCCATCGCCTCGCAGGTGTCCCGCACCATCTGGAGCGCCCCCTCGGAGGCGGTGCGGGCGTGGTGCCGCAGCAGGAACTCCAGGGCCATCGACGGCGGGAACTTGGGCGCCCCGCCGAACCCGCCGTACGAGGGGTCGTAGTCCCGGGTGAGCCCGAGCAGCGCCGCCGCGAGCTGCTCCTCCCCCGGGGCGGCCGTCCCGTCGAGGGCGAGCGAACGTCCGCCCAGGTCCTTCACGATGCTCGCCGCGACCGCCCCGACCTCGTCGCGCCGCTCGCGCCAGGCCGCCTCGACGCCCTCCAGCACCTGGCGGAAGGAGGGCAAGCCGTGCCGCGGGGCGGGCGGGAAGTAGGTGCCGAAGTAGAACGGCTCGCCCTGCGGCGTCAGGAAGACCGTCATCGGCCAGCCGCCCTGCCCGGTCGCGGCCTGCACGGCCTCCATGTAGACGGCGTCGACGTCGGGGCGTTCCTCGCGGTCGACCTTCACCGGCACGAAGTGCTCGTTGAGGTACGCGGCGGTGGCCTCGTCCTCGAAGGACTCCCTGGCCATGACATGGCACCAGTGGCAGCTGCTGTACCCGACGCTGAGCAGCACCGGCACGCCGCGCTCGCGTGCCTCCGCGAAGGCCGCCTCGCCCCACGGCCACCAGTGCACCGGGTTGTCCGCGTGCTGCAGCAGGTAGGGGGACGTGGATCCGCTCAGTCGATTGGCCATGCCCCCACCCTCACACATCGCCCTGTCCGGCGTCCCGTACCCGCGCGGCGATCCCGGTTGCCCGCGGCAACGGACGTTGTCCGTGGCCGGTCGTGCTGATGGAATCGATCGCCGGACGGTGAGGGCAGAGGGCGACATGCTGGAGACGGTGGGTCTCACGGCGCCGGCCGGTCCCCGGCAGCTCAGAGCGGCGCTGGTGCGGGGGAGCAGCCTGCTGGAGGCGCTCATCGACCTGTTCCAGCACTACTGGGAGGTCGCCGCCCCGCTGCGGGTGACCGAGGAGGGGCAGATCGGGGGCGCGGGTCCGGTGGACCCCGCGGCGCCGGTCGCGGAGGACCGGCACCTGCTGTCCCTGATGGTCGCCGGGATGACCGACGAGGCGATGGCCGGGCAGCTCCGGGTGAGCAAGCGCACCGTCCAGCGGCGCGTCCAGGGCCTGATGAACCTCGCGGGCGTCGCCACCCGCATGCAGCTGGGCTGGCACGCGGCGCGCCGCAACTGGCTCTGAGCGTACGGCGGTACGGGGTCCGCCGGACGGATCCGGCGGGCCCCGCCATGCCGTGCGGCGGCTACTCGAACAGGTAGGCCTTGATCACGGTCTCCCGGAAGGAGTTGCCCGCCGCGTCCTCGACGTGGGTGCGCAGGCTGACCGAACCGCCCGAGAAGCGGCGCGGATGGTCCACGGTCACGGTGCGCTTCACCCCGGAGCCCTTGACCTCGGCCGGGTGCCAGGTCCTGCCCTCGTCGTAGGAGACCTCGGTGGTGAAGGTGCGGACGGCGACTCGGCGGCGCCGACCGGACGCTGGACCAGGACCGGGATGTCGAAGCGGTGTCCTGTCTCGGCCCGGTTCCACTCGTCCAGCCCGGGCGACATGCGCCCCTTGCGCCACGGCGCCTGAACCGCCGGGAACCGTACGGCGGTCGGGTCCGCGGACCCCGGACCCGGCCGTCCGGGGCCGTCCGGCCGCGCACGCGGTGTCGCGATGTGGCGTGTTCGGCAGGACACTTGGGGGCGGGCGGCTACCGAGGGGGCCAGTGGTGACGAAGCAGACGCCGCAACGGCGTACGCAACTGAGCACGTCCGACCGCGCCGAGGTGTTACGGCTGCTGGAACGCGCCGTCGCCGGTGAGCCGCGGGGCGGCCGCTCCGGCGAGACGGAGGAGGCGCTGCGGCAGGCACGGGCGGCGGTCGACGAGTTGGCGGCCGAGGCGGCCGCCGAGTACGCCGCGTACACCGCCGCGCTGGCGGCGGAACGCGCGGGCCGCCGGTCGTCGTTGGTCACCCCGGCGCTGGTGACCGCGGTCGCGGCCGTCGCGGCGTGCGTGGCGGACCTCGGCTGGGGCACCCCGACGTCCACGGCGCTGGGCGTGGGCGGCGTGGTGGCGCTCGCCGGGGCGGCCGTGACGGCCGCGCTGGCGACCGGCGGGGACGGCTCACGGCCGCGGGACCTGCGGCAGGCCTGGCTGGAGGCCGTGGAACAGCGCGGCGTGCGGCCGTTCCTGGAACGCCGGCGCGCCGCACCGGCCCCCGCGAAGGTGCCGGCGCAGCGCCGCACCGACCGCAGCGCCGCCGCGCGGGGGCGCAGCGTCCTGGAGCAGTCCTTCGCCCAGTTGCCCGCCATCGAGGGGCCGTTCGCCGGACGCCGGGACCCGCTGCGGCAGATCGCCCAGTGGGTGCACCAGGCGCGGGTCTCCCCCGCCTCGGAGCCCGTCGTGGTCGTCCTGCACGGCCAGGCCGGTTCGGGGCGCACCACGCTCGCGGTGCGTGCCGCGCAGCAGCTCAGGGACCAGTTCCGCGGCGCCTGCGTCGTCGACCTGCGCGGCGCCGCGCCCGGGGAGCGCCCGCTGCCCGTACGGGACGCGCTGCTGCACCTGCTCAACCGGCTCGGCGCACCCCGCGAACAACTCCTGTTCCGTGAGCGCACCTCCCAGGAGCAGCATCTGCGGCGCCTGGCCGACCAGTACCAGAAACACCTCACCGACGTGCCCGTCGTCATCGTCCTCGACGACGCCGCCGGGCCCGAGCAGGTCCGCGCCCTGGTCCCGGAACGCTCCGACAGCCTCGTCCTCGTCACGTCCGCCGAGCCGCTCGACCTCGACGTACCGGCGGCCCGCGTCTACGCGCTGCCGGTCGACCCGCTCGGCGCGGAGGCCTCGCGGGAACTGCTGGCCGGGCTCGCGCCCGGAGCCGTCACCGCGGACGGCGCCGGTCCCGCCGACGCCGTGCGGCGGCTGTGCGGCGGCCTGCCGCTCGCGCTGCGCATCGCGGGCAGTTCGCTGCCCGACCGGGGCGCGGAGCGCCTGGCGGCCGACCTGGCGGCGTACGGGCCGGTCGGCCCGGTCGACCGGGCGCTGGCACTGCGCTACCGCGACCAGCCCGAGCCGGCCCGCCGGCTGCTGCGGCGGCTGGCGCTCGCCGGGCGCACCAGCCTCGGCGCGGCGGCCGCCGCGGCCCTGCTGGGGGCGGAGGAGCAGGAGGCGGCCCGGCGGCTGGGCGAACTGGCCTCGGCCGGTCTGATCGAGCACGTGCGCGGCAGCCGCTACCGGCTGCACGACCTCGTACGGCGCTTCGCGCACGCGCGCCTGCTCGACGAGGAGGAACCGGCCGAGCGGGCGGCCGCCCAGGAGCGGCTGATCCGCAGCTACGCCGAACTGGCGGACGCGGTCATCCGGCTGGTCGACGGCCGGACCTCGACCCGCGCCGACCGCTTCGGCCCGCAGGGCTTCCCCTCGCTGGACCAGGCGCTGCGCTGGCTGGACGAGGAGTCGAGCTTCATCACCGCGGCGCTGCGGCACTCCGACGGCGTCGACCAGCGCGTGGTGCAGCACCTGCTCGGCGCGCTGTGCGACTACTGCCTGCTCCGCGGCGACCTGTACCGGCTGGGCGAGATCGGCGAGCTGGCCCAGGCGCACCAGCGGGAGGCGGACCAGTCGGTGCTGGTGCGCTCGGTGCAGTGGCGCACCGGCATCGCCGCGCGGCAGCTCGGCGAGCTGGACAAGGCCCGCTCCACGCTGTCCTCGGTGGTCGATCTGTACTTCGAGGCGCAGCACCCGGCGGGCGCGGCCCGTGCCCTGTGCAGCCTGGGCATCACCCTGCACCAGCAGGGCGGCCTGCGGGAGGCGGAGGCCAAACTGCGGGAGGCACTGGAGCTGCAGGCCGGCGACGAGCTGCGGGCCGACCGGGCCTGGACGCAGCACGCGCTGGCGGCGGTACTGCGCGACGCCGGCCGGCTGGCGGAGGCGCACGGGCTGCTGACCGAGTCGCTGACGCTGCACCGGGAGGGCGAGAGCGTGCACGGCGAGGCCTGGGCGCACCTGCAACTGGGCCAGCTGCTGCTGCGGCTCGGCGACGCCGAGCGCGGCGAGCGTGAGCTGCGCACCGCGGGCGAGTGCTACGCCGCGACCCGCGACCCGCGCGGCGAGGCCTGGACCGCCACCCAGCTCGGCCGCGCCCGCCTGCTGCGCGGGGACGCCGGCGCCGCCCAGCACCTGCTGCGCGAGGCCCTGGCCCGCCACCGGGCGAACGAGGACGCCCGCGGCGAGGCGTGGTCGCTGTACTACCTCGGCCAGGCTCTGGAGGAGGGCGGCGAGCTGGACGCGGCCCTGCGGGCCCTGGAGCGCTCCCGGACCATGTTCAGCCGGATGCGGGACGTCTACGGGCTGGCCTGCGCCCGCCACCACTCGGCGCGCGTCACCCGCGACCAGCGGGCGGCGCTCACCGGCAACCTGCGCAACAGCGGCTTCGCCCGCCAGCTCCTGCAGGACGCCCGGGCCGACTTCCACCGCGCCGGGGTGCCGCACGGCGAGGGCTGGTCCTGTGTGGAGCTCGCCGTCATCGACGCCGGCAACGGCCGGGTCCCGGCGGCCCTGGAACTCGTCCGGGAGGCGGAGCGGCACTTCGCCGGCATCGACGACCGGCGCGGCCTGGCGTGGGCGCGGTTCCTGCAGTGCACGCTGCTGCCGCTGCTCTCGCGCGAGGGCGCCGCCGAGGCCCGAGAGCGGCTCGCCCGGCTGGCGGACGACGTGTACGTGGGGCGCGACCTCGACCTGCAGGAGTACGCGGAGGCCTACGCCCTGCTGCTGGAGCGGGGGGTGGAGCCGGGCACGCCGTGGGAGGCCTGGCGGCTGGGCATGGTGCCGTCGCGGGGCGCCCGCATGGTGATGGCCGTACCGGTGGACCGGGCGGTGGAGGGCTGAGGGCCCGGCCCAGCGTGTCACCGGCCGCGCGGCGTCCCGCGGGCGACAATCGCGACGGGGACCGACCGCGAGAGGACGAACCATGGACCGGCTGCCCGCTGAGCTCCAGCCCATCCGCGACCGGGAGCTTGCGCTGCCGCGCGAGGCCAGCGTCTACCACGAGAGCCCGGTGCGGCACACGATCACCTTCGCGTGGGAGGCACCGGACGGCGCCGACGACGGCCTCGCCGTGATCGTCTCCAGCGGCATGCTCCCCGTCCCCGCCGTCGGCGGGCACGTCGCCGTGCACGGCCACGACGTACGGGTGGTCGCGGTGCGGACCTCGTACACCCGCTCGGACGACGAGGGCGTCCCGCTGCTCTTCACACGGGTCACGGTCGCCGCGCCGCGGTGAGCGCGCCGCCGCACCCGCTCCCGGGCGGGAGGGGGTGCGGCGGCGTGCCTCAGCCCTTGCGGCTGCCCGGGCCCTCGGAGCCGGAGGCGGCGGAGGCGGCCTCTGCCCGCTCCGACTGCGGCTCCGACTGCTCCGTCCGCTGCGGCTGCTCCTCGAAGTCGATCTTCTTGAACTGCTTGTTCATGTTCTTCATCAGCCACCACAGGGAGAAGCCGATGAGGGCGAAGATGACGAAGCCGAGGAGACCGGGCGTCACCTTGTTCTCGTCCAGGTCCTTGGCGGCCAGGGGGACGAGCTGGGCTGCGGCAGAGCCGAATGTCGCGTTCACGCGCTCAATTCTCCCGGATGCCCGCGAAGAGGTCGTCCTCGGGGAGGGAGGTGTCCACCCGGGACTGCGCGAGCTCGTAGTCCTCGGTGGGCCAGACCTCCTTCTGGAGCTCCATCGGGACGTGGAACCAGGAGCCGTCTGGGTCGATCTGGGTGGCGTGCGCGAGCAGCGCCTTGTCCCGGATCTCGAAGAAGTCGGCGCACGGCACATGCGTGGTGATGTTGCGCTCCGGCCGGTCGGCGGTCTGCCAGCGCTCCAGCCACTCGCCGTACGGGGACTCCAGCCCGCGGGCGAGCAGCGCCTCGTGCAGGGCGACGGTCCGCTGCCGGTTGAAGCCCTGGTTGTAGTAGAGCTTCAGCGGAGTCCACGGCTCGCCGGCCTCGGGGTAGCGCTCCGGGTCGCCCGCGGCGTCGAAGGCGACCACCGAGATCTTGTAGGTCATGATGTGGTCGGGGTGCGGGTAGCCGCCGTTCTCGTCGTACGTGGTGATCACGTGCGGGCGGAACTCGCGGATGAGCTTCACCAGGGTCCCCGCGGCCTCGTCCACGTCCTGGAGGGCGAAGCAGCCCTCGGGCAGCGGGGGCAGCGGGTCGCCCTCGGGGAGCCCGGAGTCGACGTAGCCGAGCCAGGACTGCCGGACGCCGAGAATCTGGCGCGCCTCGTCCATCTCCTTGGCGCGGACCTCGTGGATGTGCTCCTCGATGTACGTGTCGCCCTGCAGTTTGGGGTTGAGCACGGAACCGCGCTCGCCACCGGTGCAGGTGGCGACCAGGACGTCGACGCCCTCGGAGACGTACTTGGCCATGGTGGCCGCGCCCTTGCTGGACTCGTCGTCGGGGTGTGCGTGCACGGCCATCAGTCGCAGCTGCTCGGTCAAGGTCGGTCCTCAGTCATGGGTCGTAAGTAGCGGCTTCTATAGTGACCGAAGCGAGGGGCTGTTTGATTCCAAGGCGGGATTCCGCGGGCCCCGGGAGGACTGGATGATGAGCGCGGGGCCTGACGGACTGCCCGAGGGACGCTACGGGCGGGGTGCCGACGCCGACGCGCGCGCGGACCGCAGACTGCGGCTGGTCGGCTCGGTGCTCGGTGTCGTCCTGCTGCTGTTCGTCGGCTGGATCGGCTGGGACAAGCTCACCGGCAGCGAGGTCAGCGCCGAGGTGATCAAGTTCAAGGTCGTGACCGACCAGGAGGTCCAGGCCCACATCGAGGTGCGCAAGGACGCCGGGATCACGGCGGTGTGCACCCTGCGTTCGCTCGCCGAGGACCACGGCGAGGTCGGCCGTAAGGATGTTCGCCTCAATCAGCACACCAGTCGCATCGACACCGTCGTCACCATTCGCACCACGAGTCGCGGCACTTCCGCCGAACTGGTCGGCTGCCAACCCGCCGACTGATCCGACCTGCCCGGCCATTCGCCTCGTGACCTGGGTCTATGGCCTCCTGATGATTTCCCTCTCGCCCTTTGTCGGGGGGAATTGTTACGCTCGTGGTTTCGCCCTCCCGCGAAGACGCATCTTTCTGGGTAGGGCGTTCATTTGTAAGCAAGCGAGTTCGAGTACCGACGAGGAGCACCTGTGACCCAGACCAGCGAGAACGTCACCTGGCTGACCCAGGAGGCGTACGACCAGCTCAAGGCCGAGCTGGAGCATCTGTCGGGTCCCGCACGCGCCGAGATCGTCGCCAAGATCGAGGAAGCCCGCCAGGAAGGCGATCTCAAGGAGAACGCCGGCTACCACGCGGCACGCGAGGACCAGGGCAAGCTGGAGCTCCGGATCCGCCAGCTGACGCAGCTCCTGCAGCACGCCAAGGTGGGCGAGGCCCCGGCGGACAACGGCGTGGTGGCGCCCGGCATGGTCGTGACGATCGCCTTCGACGGCGACCCGGACGACACCCTGAAGTTCCTGCTCGGCTCGCGTGAGTACGTCTCCTCCGAGCTGGAGACCTACTCCCCGCAGTCCCCGCTCGGCGCGGGTGTGAACGGCAAGAAGATCGGCGAGGACGCTTCGTACGAGCTGCCGAACGGCAGGAAGGCCTCGGTGAAGATCCTCGACGCCAAGCCGCACAGCGGCTGACGCCGCCCCCGGAACGCGGACGAGCCCCCGGCCTCACGGCCGGGGGCTCGTTGCGTGCCGCGGGCGTGCGCCCGCGGGCCGGGGATCAGGCGGTCGCCGAGCGGTACTTGCGCACCGCCAGGGTCCGGAAGACCAGGATGATCACGATCGACCACAGCACCGAGGCGAGTACCGGGTGCTGCATCGGCCAGACGTCCGGCGTCCGGTAGCCGGGCGGAAGGTTGCCGAACAGCTCCCGGCAGGCCAGCACGGTGGCGCTGAACGGGTTCCACTCGGCGATGTGCCGCAGCCAGGGGGTCATCTGGTTGGAGTCCACGAAGGCGTTCGAGATGAACGTCAGCGGGAACAGCCAGATCAGACCGCCCGAGGTGGCCGCCTCCGGGGTGCGCACGGACAGGCCGATCAGGGCGCCGATCCAGGAGAAGGCGTAGCCGAGCAGGAGCAGCAGGCCGAACGCCGCGATCGCCTTGGGCAGGCCCTCGTGGACGCGCCAGCCGACGAGTACGGCGACGATCGCGAGCACCACGACCGTGAGGGCCGTCTGCACCAGGTCCGCCAGCGTGCGGCCGGTGAGCACCGCGCCGCGGGCCATGGGCAGCGACCGGAAGCGGTCGATGAGGCCCTTGTGCATGTCGTCCGCGATGCCCGCGCCGGCGCCCGCGGTGGCGAAGGTCACGGTCTGGGCGAAGATGCCCGCCATCAGGAACTCGCGGTAGAGCGCGGGGCTGGTGGAGCCGCCGACGTTCATGGAGCCGCCGAAGACGTAGCTGAACAGCACCACGAACATGATCGGCTGCACAAGGCCGAAGATCACGACCTCGGGGATGCGCAGCATGCGGATCAGATTGCGCCGGGCGACCACGAGCGAGTCGCGTACGGACTGCACGATCGCGTTGGAGGTGCGCGGCGCGCTGGTGGAGACCGCGTCGGTCACCGTGGTCACTGGGACTCCTCTTCCTTCTCCTCGGCGGCGTGGCCGGTGAGGGACATGAACACGTCGTCGAGCGTGGGCCGGCGCAGACCGATGTCGTCGATCTCGATGCCGCGGGTGTCGAGCTCGCGGATGACCTCGGCGAGCAGCTTGGCGCCGCCCGAGACGGGGACGGTGATCCGCCGGGTGTGGTTGTCGACGGTGGTCTCGCCCTTGCCGAAGCCGTCCAGCACCTCGGTGGCGGTCACCAGGTGGTCGCGGTCGTGGACGACGACCTCGACGCGCTCGCCGCCCGTCCGGGCCTTCAGCTCGTCCGAGGTGCCGCGGGCGATGACCTTGCCGTGGTCGATCACGCAGATGTCGTGGGCGAGGTGGTCGGCCTCCTCCAGGTACTGCGTGGTGAGCAGCAGCGTGGTGCCGCCGGCGACCAGGTCCTGGATGACCTCCCACAGCGCGAGGCGGTTGCGGGGGTCGAGGCCGGTGGTCGGCTCGTCCATGAACATCACCGGCGGCCTGACGACCAGCGCGGCGGCCAGGTCGAGCCGGCGCCGCATGCCGCCGGAGTAGGTCTTGGCCGTGCGGTCGGCGGCCTCGGCGAGGTTGAAGCGCTCGAGCAGCTCCGCCGCACGGGCCTTCGCGTCCCTGGCGCTCATCTGGTACAGCTGGCCGACCATCTGCAGGTTCTCTCGGCCGGTCAGGTACTCGTCGACCGCCGCGAACTGGCCGGACAGGCCGATCCGCCGGCGCACCTCGTTGGGGTGCTTCAGCACGTCTATGCCGGCCACGACCGCCTTGCCGCTGTCGGGCTGCAGCAGGGTGGTCAGGACGCGCACGGCGGTCGTCTTCCCGGCCCCGTTGGGGCCGAGGAGGCCCAGGACGGTCCCCTCAGGGACGTCGAGGTCCACTCCGTCCAGTGCCCGTACGTCGCCGAAGGTCTTCACCAGACCTTCGGCATGGATGGCGCCTGGCATGCGATGTCTCCGATTCGGGGCTGGGGTGCATGGGGACAGTGGGGTGCGGCACACGGCCATGCGGCAGCGCACCACGATGTGTCGCGAGCATCCCAGACGCGATATATCGCGTCAAGCGGATTTGTTCGCGCTCCGCCCTCACGCGCCGTCCCGCGTCCACGACACCCGACTGACTCCACCATGCCGCACACCACTGACAATCCGGCCCGAACAGCCTCAGAGCAGCACGTACCCCGCCGTCCGCAACGCCTCCGCCACGGCCGCCCGGTGCTCGGGACCGCGGGTCTCCAGGTGCAGCTCCACCTCGGCCTCGGTCAGCCCCAACCGAGGATCCGTGCGGACGTGTGCGATGTCCAGCACGTTTGCGTCACTCGCGGAAAGGATCTCCAGCAGTGCCGCCAGGGCCCCCGGCCGGTCCGTGAGCCGCAGCCGGAAGGACATGTAGCGCCCGGCGGCCGCCATGCCGTGCCGCAGGGTGCGCTCCATCAGCAGCGGGTCGATGTTGCCGCCGGACAGCACGGCCACCACCGGCCCCTCGAAGGACTCCGGCCGCGACAGCAGCGCCGCCACCGGGCTCGCCCCGGCCGGCTCGACCACCAGCTTCGCCCGCTCCAGGCAGAGCAGCAGCGCGGCGGACAGCTCGTCCTCGCTGACCGTGCGCACCTCGTCCACCAGATCCCGGACGATGGAGAACGGCACATCCCCCGGGCGGCCCACCTTGATCCCGTCCGCCATGGTCGCCACCGAGTCCAGCGCCACCGGCCGCCCCGCCGCCAGCGACGGCGGGTACGCGGCCGCGCCCGCCGCCTGCACGCCGACGACCCGCACCTCCGGACGCACCGACTTCACCGCCACCGCCACACCGGCCGCGAGGCCGCCGCCGCCCATCCCCACGACGATCGTGCGCACCTCAGGGCACTGGTCCAGGATCTCCAGACCCACCGTGCCCTGCCCCGCGACGATGTCCGGGTGGTCGAAGGGGTGGATGAAGACCGCGCCCGTCTCCTCCGCGTACTCCTGGGCGGCGCGCAGCGTCTCGTCGAAGACGTGCCCGTGCAACCGCACCTCCGCCCCGTAGTCGCGGGTCGCCGCGACCTTCGGCAGCGGGGCGCCGGACGGCATGAAGACGGTGGAGCGCACCCCGAGCAGCGACGCGGCCAGCGCGACGCCCTGCGCGTGGTTGCCGGCGCTCGCCGCGACGACGCCCGCCGCGCGCTCCTCCTGCCGCAGACCGGCGATCCGCACATAGGCGCCGCGCACCTTGAACGAGCCCGTGCGCTGCAGGTTCTCGCACTTCAGGTGCACCGGCACGGCCACCAGACGGGACAACTGCCGGCTGCCCTCCATGGGCGTCACACGGGCCACGCCGGACAGCATCTTGTGCGCGCCGCGCACATCGTCGATGGTGACCGGGCACGGCCGCGCGCCAATCGTCGCGCGGGTCGTGCGACGGGCCTGACTTGCGGGGCTTTCCATGGTCCCCAGTCTTGCAGCAGCGGCCGGCGCCCGGACCGGCCGAGGAGTTTTCCGCGGCGGGGTCCCGGGATGACGCTCTCCGCGTACTCTTCTCCCAACCTTCGCAGGACCGACAGAACGCGAGCTTCCGGCCATGCCCATTCCCCCCTCGGAGATCACGACCGACCTCCTGGAGCGCCTGCAGCACGAGGTGGCGCTCTTCGCCCGCCGCGCGGAACAGACGCGCCTCGGTGGCGTCGGCAAGGCCCGCAACTCCATGGACCGGGCCGCGTACCTGCTGCTCCACCGCCTGGACAACGAGGGCCCGATGGGCGTCAAGGCGCTCGCGGAGGGCATGGGCATCGACTCGTCCACCGTCACGCGGCAGGTCGCCCCGCTCGTCGACAGCGGCCTCGTCAAGCGCACCTCCCACCCCGAGGACGGGCGGGCGGTCGTGCTCGCGCTCTCCCCGCGCGGGCGTTCGCGCCTGGAGGAGGTCCGCAGCTCGCGGCAGCGGCTCATGGAGGTCGTGACCGAGGACTGGACGCCCCAGGAGCGCGAATCCTTCACCGACCTCCTCGGCCGGTTCAACTCCGCGCTGGCGCAGTACCACTCGTCCGTCACGCAGGGAGACGAGCAGAACTCTTGACCTGAGGTGGCCGTCTGCCGTCCCATGGCGCTGTGGGAGAGCGCCGGGAGGCAGCGGAACGCCTGCGCGAAGCCGAGTTCGAGGCCTTCGCGGCGGGCGCGGCAGGGCGGTTGCTGCACGTCGCCGTCCTGCTCACGGGGGACCGGACCGAGGGGACCGAGCTGCTCTGCGCCGCCCTGTCGCGCACCTACGCCGACTGGTTCCGGATGCGCGGCGAGGACCCGTACGCCTTCACCCGCGCCGAGATCGTCCGCCGCTTCGCCCACCGGCCCTGGTGGCGGCGCCCCCGCGGCGGGGTGCTCGGGGTGCTCAACGCGCGCGAGCGGCTGGTGATCGTGCTGCGGCTGTACGAGGGCATCGCCGAGGAACAGGCCGCCGCGCAGCTCGGCATGCCCTCGGAACGCGTACGGACGACCACGCTGCGGGCCACCGCGGCCCTGCGCAGCCGGCGCCCCCGCGGCGGGGCGGCGCCCCGCTTCCGGGAGGCCGCGTCATGAGCCCGTACGACCGCAAGGAGGACGAGGTCCGCCGACTGCTCGACGGGCCGCACCCCGGAGTCCCCGTGGACCTCGCCCCGCGCGCCGCGGAACGCGGCCGCCGCGTCCTGACGCGGCGCCGCGTGCTGCACGCCGTGCTGTGGGGGCTGCTCGTCGTGGGGGCCGTCGTCGCGCTCGTCCTCGCGGCGCGCTGGTGGCCGGCGGCGGAACCGCTCGACACGACCCCCTCCGGGTGGTGACCGGGGTCGGTTGTTGCGGCGCGTCGTCAGCCGGCCGCGAGGGGCACCCCCCGAGCACGGTGCGGCGCAGCGCTACGCGCCCAGCGCCTGGCGGAGGTCCTCCAACAGATCGTCGACGGACTCGATACCCACGGACAGCCGCACCAGATCCGCCGGCACCTCCAGCGCGGAGCCCGCGACCGACGCGTGCGTCATGCGGCCCGGGTGCTCGATGAGGGACTCGACGCCGCCCAGGGACTCGCCCAGCGTGAAGAGCCGCGCCCGGTTGCAGACCTCGACGGCCGCCTCCTCGCCGCCCGCGACGCGGAAGGACACCATGCCGCCGAACCGCTTCATCTGCTTGGCCGCGATGTCGTGCCCCGCGTGCTCGGGCAGCCCCGGGTAGTAGACCTGGGTGACCTTCGGGTGCAGCGAGAGCAGCTCCGCGACCCGGGCCGCGTTGTCGCTGTGCCGGTCCATGCGGACGGCGAGCGTCTTGATGCCCCGCATCACCAGCCACGCGTCGAAGGGGCCGGCGACGGCGCCCATCGCGTTCTGGTGGTAGGCCAGTTCCTCGCCGAGCCCCGCTTCGGCCGCGACCAGCGCGCCGCCGACGACGTCCGAGTGCCCGCCCATGTACTTGGTGGTGGAGTGCACGACGACGTCCGCGCCGAGCGCCAGCGGCTGCTGCAGGTAGGGGCTGGCGAAGGTGTTGTCGACGACGAGCCGGGCGTCCGCGCCGCGCGCGATGTCCGCGAGGGCCGCGATGTCGGTGATCCCGAGCAGCGGGTTGCTGGGCGTCTCGACCCAGATCATCCGGGTCTCGGGGCGCAGCGCGGCCCGGACGGCCGCCGGGTCGGAGGTGTCGGCGACCGACCACCGCACACCCCAGCGCTCGACGACCTTGGCGAAGAGGCGGAAGGTGCCGCCGTAGGCGTCGTTGGGGATGACCACGTGGTCGCCGGGCTTCAGTACCGTGCGCAGCAGGCAGTCCTCGGCGGCCAGGCCGGACGCGAACGCCAGGCCGCGTCGGCCGCCCTCGAGCGCCGCGAGGTTCTCCTCCAGCGCGGTGCGGGTCGGGTTGGCGGAGCGGCTGTACTCGTAGCCGCCGCGCAGGCCGCCGACCCCGTCCTGCTTGTACGTGGAGACCTGGTAGATCGGCGTGACGACGGCCCCGGTCCGGGCGTCGGCCGGCTGACCCGCGTGAATCGCGAGGGTCTCGAAATTCTGGTGCTGCTGCTCGCTCATACCGCCGAGCGTAGTGCGCGCCGCGGGCCGGGGCGCGCCTGCCGGGCCCGCGTACGCTTGTGCATCATGGAATTCCTGTGGGTGCTGTACGGCGTTCTGCTGATCTCCGCGATCGTGCTGGTGCCCCGCATGCTGCGCGGTCGCGGCGCGCGGGCCGTCGCCGCGGTCGATCCCGCCCGGTACGGCTTCGTGCCCCGGGAGGAGATCGACATCCGGCTGCCGGGGCCGGACGACGAGCTGACGCAGGCGCTGACCGTGACGCAGCGCACCCAGGACTGGCGCGCGGTCGCCGCGCTCCTCAAGGGCACCCCGGCCGAGGGCGAGCTGCGCTGGCAGCGGGTGCAGACCCTGGCGGGCGCCGCGGCGGTCGAGCTGGCCCAGTCCCCCGGCACGGGCGGAGCGTGGCTGCGCACCTGGCGGGTCGAGGACGCCAAGGACGCCGGCGGGGCGGCCGTCCACGCGGCGTTCCTGGTGCAGCGGGCCCGGCGCGAGCCGGCCGGCTCCCCGGACGTGCGGATGATCCTGGAGGAGGCCCGCACGGTCGCCGACGAGGCCGCGCTGCTCGCGCCGGGCGACCCCGTGCCGTACATCGTCGCGCTCGCCGCCGACGGGGACTTCGCCGCCGCCTGGGAGAAGATCGTCTCCCGCGCCCCGCACCACATGGGCGCCCACCTGACGGCCCTGGCCCGGCTGCCGGAGGACGCCGCACGCGACTTCGCCGAGCGGGCCGCCTCCTCCGCGCCCGAGGGAAGCCTGCTGCCGGCGCTGCCGCTCTTCGAGGTCTTCGCGCACCTGCCGGACGTCATCCTGGTGCGCAGCCTCTTCGAGAGCGAGGTCGTCTCCCGCGCCATCGGCGGCGCCCTCTACGCCACCGAGCACGCCTCCCCCTCCGACGCGGTGCTGCCCGTGGTGCGGCACCTGCTGGCGGCGTTCCTGCTGCGCGCGGAGCGCTTCCCGGAGGCGGTCGAGCAGTTCCGCGCCGTCGACGGCTACGCGGGGGCGGCCCCGTGGGCCCACGACGCCGACCCCGCCGCGTCGTACACCGCCCACCGGGCGCAGGCGCTCGCGGGGCTGGAGCGGGACTCCGTGCGGGGGCGCACCCGTTGACGCCGCGCCTGCCCTCCCGTGAGGAGGCGATACCGGGCCGGCCCGCACCCCTGTACACGGTGCCCGTCCGGCACACCGTGCTCGGCCGGCCGCTCACCGGCCCGTACCCGGCCGACCTGGAGGTCGCCGACTTCGCACTGGGCTGCTTCTGGGGCGCCGAGCGGGTCTTCTGGCGGACGCCGGGCGTGTGGACGACCCTGGTCGGCTACGAGGGCGGGTACACGGAGAATCCGACGTACGAGGAGGTCTGCAGCGGCCTCACCGGCCACGCCGAGGCCGTGCGCGTCGTCTTCGACCCCGCGCTGATCACGTACGCGGAACTGCTGAAGGTGTTCTGGGAGGCCCACGACCCCACCCAGGGCCACCGCCAGGGCAACGACATCGGCACGCAGTACCGCTCGGCGGTCTACACCCACTCCCCCGAGCAGCGCGCCACCGCCCTCGCCTCCCGCGAGGCCTACCAGTCCGCCCTGCGCGCCAGGGGGCACGGCACCATCACCACGGCGATCGTCCCCGCGGGCCCCTTCCACCCCGCCGAGGCGTACCACCAGCAGTACCTGGACAAGAACCCCGGCGGCTACTGCGGCATCGAGGGGACGGGCGTGACCTGCCCGGTCGGCATCGCGAAGGCCGGTGACTGAGGCCTTCGCGCGGGTCCCGGCCCGCGGCGGGAAATTCGATTGCCTCCGGCGGGCCGGTACCCGCTAATACGGCGCATGGCCGATATCCAGGGCACGTACGACGACCTGTTCGCCGCGGTGCCGAACGCGCTGGCGGGACTGCTGGACGAGGGGGACGCGGGCGGCTCCGTCGCGGTCTTCGTGGACGGCGAGCCGGTGGTGGACGTCTGGGGCGGGTCCGCCGACGCCGGCCGGACGGTCCCGTGGCGGCGGGACACGATCACCGGGGTCTGGTCCGTCACCAAGACGATGACCGCGCTGTGCGCGCTGGTCCTGGCCGACCGCGGCGACCTCGATCCGGACGCGCCGGTCGCCCGCTACTGGCCGGAGTTCGCCGCGGCGGGCAAGGAGAAGGTGCTGGTGCGGCATCTGCTGTCGCACACCGCGGGCCTGCCCGACTGGGACGGGCCGGTCGACGAGCTCTACGACTGGCCGGCCGCCACGGCGCGTCTGGCCGCGCTTGCCCCGCAGTGGGAACCGGGGAGTGCGGCCGGGTACCACTCGCTCACCCAGGGGTATCTCGTGGGCGAGGTCGTGCGGCGCGTCACCGGGCGGAGCGTGGGCGGTTTCTTCGCCGAGGAGGTGGCCGGGCCGCTGGGCGCCGACTTCCACATCGGGCTGCCGGCCGAGCACGACGGGCGGGTGGCGCTCGCCGTCCCCCCGCCGTCCCGGGACGAGGACTACGCCGCGAGCGCGCCCGGGGCCGACCCGTCCTCCACGTCCGGCACCGCGGTGCGGCTCCGTGACGGGAACAGCGTGGCCTGGCGGCGCGCGCAGATCCCCGCGGCGAGCGGCTTCGGCAACGCGCGCTCGGTCGCCCTCGTGCAGTCCGCGGTGGCCTGCGGCGGAACGGTGCGGGGGGTGCGGCTGCTGTCGCGGGCGGGCTGCGACCGGGCGCGCGAGGAGCAGTTCAGCGGCGAGGACCGCCTCCTGGGCGTGCCGGTCCGCTGGGGGCTGGGCTACGGGCTCTTCGGCGACTCCCTCGGGTGGGGCGGCTGGGGCGGCTCGCTCGTCATGGTCGACCCCGGGGCCCGCATGGCGGTGGCGTACGTGACCAACCAGATGCGCGAGCCCGCGGACGACAACCGCGGCCTGGAACTCGTGATGGCCGCCTACGACGGGCTCCAGGGCCTGCGGGCGGGCAAGGGCTGACCCCGCCCGTGGGGGCGGACGGCCCGTGACGCGGCGGCCACCCACCGGCGCCGCCCCCGGCCCGTCGTCAGACGGACGGCGCGGGGCCGCTGCTCGCGCGCACCGTGAGTTCGGGGCCGAGGAGGCGGACCTCCTCGGTCGGGCTTCCGTCGAGCTTGGCGATGACGAGTTCGACCGCGTGCCGGCCCATCTGCTGCGCGGGTATGGCGACCGAGGTGAGCTGGGGGGTGGCCTGGGTGGCCACCTGGTCGGGGCAGACGGCGACGACGGAGACGTCCTCGGGCACGGCGCGGCCCTGCTGGCGCAGGAGCGCGAGGAGGGGGCCGATGGCCGACTCGTTCTGGACGACGAGCGCGGTGGTGTCCGGCCGTTCCTCGAAGATGCGGGAGAGGGTGCCCGCGGTGGACTCGTAACCGCCCTCGCAGGGCCGGTGGATGAGGCGGAGTCCGCGGGCGGCGGCGCGGGAGCGCAGGCCCTGGAGGGTGCGTTCGGCGAAGCCGGTGTGGCGCTGGTAGACCGCGGCGGCCTCGCCCACGACGGCGACGGTGCGGTGGCCGAGGTCGGCGAGGTGGTCGGCGCAGACCGCGCCGGTGGCGGCGAAGTCGAGGTCGACGCAGGTGAGTCCGGCGGTGTCGGCGGGCAGTCCGACGAGCACGGCGGGCCGGTCCCCGGCGCGCAGCAGCGGGATGCGCTCGTCCTCCAGTTCGACGTCCATGAGGATCATCGCGTCGGCGAGTCCGCTGGCCGCGACCCGGCGGACCGCGGTGGGTCCCTCCTCGCCAGTGAGCAGGAGCACGTCGTGGCCGTGCTGACGGGCCGTCGTGGCGACGGCCATCGCGATCTCCATCATGACGGGCACGTACATGTCTGTACGGAGCGGCACCATGAGGGCGATGATGTTCGAGCGGCTGCTGGCCAGCGCCCGCGCGCCGGCGTGCGGGTGGTAGCCGAGTTCCTGGATGCTCTGCTCGACCCGCCGGCGCGTGCCCTCGGAGATCGACCGTTTGCCGCTCAGGACGTACGAGACGGTGCTGGCGGAGACCCCGGCGTGGCGGGCTACCTCGGCGAGTGTGGCCATCCGGATCTTCGTCTCCCCGAAAGTATCGAAGCGCTTCGACAACGAAGCTACCGGGACCTCGACATCCCTGTCCAGACATGCGTCGAAGCGCTTCGACAAACTCCGTCCGGGGATCGTCTGTCTCTTGCGCCGTGCCGCCCGGCGGGATAGGAAGCGGACCATGAATGCCACGCTCGGCGCGATGATCACCGCCGTGGTCGGTGTGCTCGGCACCCTGTTCGCGCCCGTGCTCGCCCAGCGCGGCGACGACCGGCGCCGCCTGGCGGAGGCCGCCGAGACGGAGCGGCTGCGCGTGCACGGGGAGCGGCGGGCGGCGTACACGGCGATGAACCGGGCCTCGCGGCAGTTTCACACGCTGCTCAAGGACGCCCTGCACCGGATCAGGGACGGGGTCTACACCGCCGAGGAGCGGGACCTCGTCGAGGAGTCCCGCCGCGACTACAGGGACCGTTACGCCGAGGCGCAGATGATCGTCCCGGAACGCGTCCTGGAGGCCTCGCGGGACGTCAACCGGGTCCTCGCGGCGGCCGACGCCGCGGCCAAGCGCCTCGACCGCGGCCTCGCCGCGGACGGCGAGAGCGCGCGGACCGCGCTGGAGACCCTGAAGGACGCCGAACCGCTGCTGCGGACGATGCAGCGCCTGATGCGCGAGGACCTGGGCGTCACGGACTGAACGCCGGGCGGCCCCCGGCGCCGGGCGCCGGGGGCCGGGGGCCGGGGGCCGTGTCGGGCGCGGCGCTCTCAGGCCGCGGGGGTCCGCTCGGTGACGGTGACCCGGCCCTTCTTGATGGTGGCGACCCGGGTCGCACGCCGGGCGACGGCCGAGTCGTGGGTGACCATGACGAAGGTCAGCCCGTACTCCTTCCACAGTCCGTCCAGCAGGGCGAGGATCTCGTCGCGGGTGTCCTCGTCGAGGGCTCCGGTGGGCTCGTCCGCGAGCAGCACCTTGGGGCGCTTCACCAGTGCCCGGGCGATCGCCACGCGCTGCTGCTGACCGCCCGACAACTCACCGGGCAGGTGGTGCAGTCGGTCGCCGAGCCCGACGGAGGCGAGGGCCTCGGCGGCGCGGGTACGGCGCTCGGAGGCCCTGACGCCCAGCGGGACGAGGGCGGTCTCGACGTTCTCCTGGGCGGTCAGGGTCGGGATCAGGTTGAAGCTCTGGAAGATGATGCCGATGTTCTGCGACCTGACCTTGGTCAGCCGGGCCTCGCTCAGCCGGGCCAGGTCGGTGCCGTCCAGCTCCACCGAGCCCTCGGTCGGGCGGTCCAGGCCCCCGAGCATCTGCAGCAGCGTCGACTTGCCGCCGCCGGTCGGGCCCTGGATGACGAGCTGGTCGCCGTCCTCGATCACGAGGTCGACGCCGCGCAGCGCGTCCACGGTGTCCTTGCCGCGCGAGTAGCGCTTGGTCACGCCGCTCAGCTTGTACATGAGGTGACTCCTGAAGTCCTGAAGGGAAGGGCGTGGGGCGGGTGCGGGCTACTCGACGCGGCGCAGGGCGTCGGCGGGACGCAGCCGCGAGGCCCGCCAGCCGCCGAAGGTCCCGGCGACCAGGCCGCCGGCGACCGCCAGGACCACCGCGAGGACGATGGTGTTGACGCTGACCGGTGCCTGGAGGGCGATCTCGACGGCGTCACCGGCCGCGCGCCGGGCGGGGCCGGCGAAGCCACCGGGGCCGCCGAGGCCACCCGCTCCGCCTCCACCGCTCCCGCCGCCACCGACGGTGGCGTCCAGCGTGGGGCTGATCGTCGTGATGAGGTAGGCGCAGCCGAGGCCCAGGGCGATGCCGAGGGCGCCGCCTATGAGGCCGTTGACGATCGCCTCGCCCATGACCTGGCGGGTCACCCGGCCGCTCTTCCAGCCCAGCGCCTTGAGCGTGCCGAACTCGCGCACCCGGCGGGAGACCGCGGAGGAGGTCAGCAGCCCCGCGACGAGGAAGGCGGCGATCAGGACGGCGATGGACAGCCACTTGCCGACGTTGGTCGCCAGGTTCGAGGCCGTGGACAGCGAACCGGAGACGGTCGAGGCCAGGTCGGAGGAGGTGGTGACCGTCGTGCCGGAGATGTTCTTCTGGATCGCGGACTTGACGGAGCCGATCTTCTGGGAGTCGCTCGCCTGGACGTAGATCGTGGTGACCTTGTCCCTGGCGTCCGCGAGCGTCTGCGCCTGCTGGAGCGGGATGTAGACGTTGGCGGAGGAGGAACCGCTGTCGGCGGTCGCGATGCCGATGATCTCGAACTTGGTGCCGGAGATCGTGAGCGTCTTGCCGACGGTCAGCTTCTTCTGCTTCGCGTACGCGCTGTCGAGCACGGCGACCTTGGCGTTGCCCTGCGCGCTGGTGAAGGTCTTCCCCGAGGTGATCTTCGACGAGGTCAGCGGGCCGAGGCCGGGGTGCGCGACGTCCGTGCCGAAGACGGTGAAGTTGTTGATGTCGAAGTTGGCACCGCCGCCCCGCACCGAGCCCTGCGGCCCGCCGCCGCCACGCTGCCGGTCGCCGCCACCCGGCGCCTGCTGGAACTCCCCGCGCTGGAACTGGCCGTTGACCTTGATGACGACCAGGCTGAGCCCGCCGACCGCGTCCTTGACCCCGCTCTGCTCGGAGACCTGGTCGACGACCGAGGACTTCAGCGACTGGAAGCCCTGCACCATGACGCGGTCGCTGCTCTGCTCCTTCTCGTCGCCGCGTGCGTCGAACCGGAAGCGCGGCCGGTCCGCGGAGGACGAGTCGGGGTCGGCGGCCTTGGTGACGGTCATGTCGGTGCCCAGGCCGTACAGCGACTCCAGCACTTTGCCCTGGGCCTGCGTCATGCCTGCCGACACCGAGTTGACGGTGATCACCAGGGCGATGCCCAGTGCGAGGCCCATCGCGATGACGAGCGCCGCTTTTCTGCGGCGTCGGAGTTCGCGCCGGAGGTATGTGAAGAACATGCGATTCCTCGCCGGGTCGGGAAAACGGGAGGCGGGGGGAGGACCGTGCCTCCCGGCCCGCTGCCGTGACCGTAGGAACCAGCGGTGATGGGAGCCTGAGCGGCCGATGAGAGCCGCATGAGAAACCCCTCCGCCGGGGCCCCGCTGCCACTGCAGTACCTTGCCCTGGACCGGCCGTACGCCCCACGGGCCGGGCCTGCCGAGGATGTGCGGAGGGCCGGGAGGGGACGCGGGCCGGATCAGAGGGCCGGCGCCCGGCGGGGTCGTCCTGACGGGGCGTCGGTGGCCGCACGAGGTGGGGAGACGCGCACATGACGGACGGAACGCCGTGGGGCGGCGGCGGTTGGGGCCCTGGTCACGGAACCGGCGGCACGGGAGGCGGCGGCTTCGGACCGCCGCCCCCGCCGGCGCCGCCGTACCCCCCGCAGCCCCAGGCCCACCAGGGAGCGCCCTGGTACCCGCCGCACTCCGGCTACCCGACTCCGCCGCCCCGCCGGCGCGGCCCGCTGCTGGCCGTGGCCGGGCTGGCCACCGCGGCCCTGGTCGCCGGCCTCCTCATATGGGCGCCCTGGGGCGGTGACGGCTCCGGCGACGGCAAGGGGCCGTCGGCGGCCGCGCCCAGGGACCCGGCCGCGGAGGCCGAGCGGATGCTGCGGGAGGCCGCGGAGACGATGAGCAACACCCAGGTCGTCGCCTACCGGGGCGACTTCGCCCTCGACAGCGGGGCGAGCACACCCTTCGACCTGCAGACCACGCCCGGCGGCTGGGGCCGCGGCTCGCTGCAGGACCAGGGCGCCACGGTGCGGCTGCTGACCACCGACGACCACCGCCTGACCAGGGCAGGCAAGGCGTACTGGAAGGACCGCGGCTACGCGGGCGACCTCCTCGACCGGATCGACGACCGCTGGATGGACTCCTCCGCCGACCTGCCCGAGATCGACGACCTGACGACCCCTCTGGATCCCTCCAACGTCTCCGACCTGCTGCGGGACGCCGCCGGCCGCGGCCGCCCGGCGGCAATCGCGTCCTCCACCGTCGCCGGACGGCCCGTCAAGGTGCTGACCACGGCCAACGGCCGCTTCTGGATCAGCGACTCCGTCCCCCGCACCCTGCTGCGCCTCGCCGCCGACGACTCCCCCGCCGCCTCGGGCCCGCTGCCCCTTCCCGACGGCCTCGACACCACGGTCGGCGCGCTCACCGGCGCCGACCGGGAGACGTTCACGACCGCCTACGAGCGCGACCTCTCCGCCCTGAAGTCCGCCGTCGACCCGGCGGTCGACTTCAGCACCACGGGGAAGGCCCGCTTCTCCCCCTGCGGCAACAGCAGTTGCACGGCCCGGTTCACCCTCCAGAACTCTGTCTACGAAGGCCTGGGCGACGAGGAGGCCTCCGGCGAACCCGTCTACGCGGAGATCAGCATCGCCATCACCCTCGACGGCCGCAAGGTGAAGACCTGCACCTTCCAGAGGAAGATGAAGCCCTCCGGCACCGTGTCGCTCACCTGCACGGCCACCTACAGTGCCGCGACCACCAGGAACCACACCGTCCGCGGACTTCCCGACGCATGGGCGCGCGCGGTGCCGGACCCCGAACTCGTCCGGCTGCGCGCCGACTTCGCCAAAGGCGTCACGGACAGTCAGGCGGCCTGAAGCGGCGACGGGGCGGCTCCGCGCGGCCGGGGCCGACCGCACCGGACGCCGGAGCACCGGACGCCGGTGGTCCGGCCCGGGACGGCGGCGGCCGGGGGCCGGTGGCGCAGCGGACCCCTCAAGGACCTTCTTGAGAAGGACTGGTCCCCCCTGCCCCGTCCCATCACCTGATCAGGTGATGTGGGCCGAAGGTGCCGGGAGGGGGCGGTATGGTCGCCGCAGACGACACCGCACACACGACGGCCCCGGCGGGGACGGCAATCCCGGCCGGGGCCTGACCAGTTAAGGAAGACAACCCTTCCCCATGGCTGACATCCAGTCTAGTGCGCCCTCGCGCGCCCGCGCCGGGACTCCGGCGGCCGGCGTGGTCCACGTGCGCCGCCGCCTCACGGCGAACTTCACGATCCTCTCCAACCGCCTCGCCCAGCGCCCCGGCAGCGCGGTCACGGTCGGCGTCGGCGCCTATCTCCTCTCCGTCCCGGACGGCGTGCCCGTGAGCATCGACGCGCTGCGCGCGCACTTCACCGAGAGCAGGGAGCGACTCGCCCGGGCGCTGAACGAGCTGGAGGCGGAGGGATTCCTGGAGCGCGTCGTGGTGCGCGAGGAGAACGGGCGGATCCGCACCCGGACCTATGTCCACGACGTGCCGCGGGCGGACGCGCCGGCGGCGCCGGACGGCCCCGCAGCCGCGCCCGCACCCGCACCCACGCCGCCCGCGCCCGTCGTCCCGGCCGGAGCCTGCGAGGAAGCCCCCGGCACAGCGCCGGAGGCCGTACCGGACGGCGCGGCTCCCGGCGCGCACCCCCTCGGCGCGCACCCCCTCGGTGAGGACGCCCTCGGCAAGGCCGCCGAGGCCGTCCTCGTCTCCCTCCGCGTACGCGACTCCCGCCTGCTGCTCTCCCGGCGCGACATCGCCCGTCTGTCCCCCGGTGTCGCCGCGTGGCTCCGCCTCGGTGCCGACCCCCGGAGCATCGCCGAGGCCCTCGCCGCGGACCTGCCCCCGGCCCTGACCCACCGTCCGGCCGGCCTGCTCGCCTACCGCCTGCGCACGGGGGAGCCGCCCGCCGCCGTGCCGCCACCCCGGGCGGCCGTCCCCTGGCAGGCCTGCGACTCCTGCGAACGCCCCTTCCGCGGGCACGCCCCGGCCACCTGCCGGGAGTGCCTGGCCTCAGCGGCATGACGCCGTCAGGCCCGGGCCCCGTCCCCCGCCCGGGAACACCCTTGCCGTGAGTCCACTCGAAGGCGTTCGCTGATACCCCATGAGGTACACACAACTCGGCGGGTGCAGGCCTACGAGGACCTGCTCGGCAAGCACGGTCTGGAGCCCGGGGAGGTCGCGCTGGCCTGGCTGCTGACCCGGCCCGGGGTCACCGGGCCGATCGTGGGGCCGCGCACACAGGAGCAGTTCGCCTCGGCGCTGCGGGCGGTGGAACTGGAGCTGGACGAGGAGCTGCTGGCGGGTCTCGACGAGATCTTCCCCGGGCCGGGCCCGGCCCCGGAGGCCTTCGCCTGGTGATCCGGTGCGGCGGCGGCCCGGTTCAGGCCGGTGCCGCCGCGAGCCGCTTCGTCATGAGGCGCTCCGGCCGGCCGTCCGGCATGACCCCACCGGGCCCTCCGTCGTCCTCGAAGCCGTTGCGCACGTAGAGGGCCGTCGCCACCGCGTTGCCCTCCGCGACGGCGAGGTGGAGCAGGGCGGCGCCCGCCGTGCCCGCGGCCCACTCCTCGACGGCCCGGATCAGCAGGTCGGCGACGCCGCGGCCGCGGGCCTCGCCCGCCACCCACAGGGAGATCAGTTCGGCGCTGTCCGGCCGTTCGCCGGGGACGCCGCCGGCCATGCCGGCGGGCTTGCCGTCGACGAGGGCGACCAGGTTGTACGAGCCCGGCAGGGCGAGCCGGGCGCGCCAGCGTTCCTCGCGGTCGCCGTCGCCCTGCCAGTCGGCGAGCCGGGCGCCGAAGGCGTGCGGCGCGTCGGCGAGCGCGGCGAGCCGCAGCTCGCGCCAGAGCGGCCAGTCGTCGGGAGTGAGCACGCGCAGTTCGATCACCCCCGCAGGGTGCCGCCGGGACGGACCCGGCGGCAACCCTGTTTCCCGCGGTCTCAGCGGGTGCCGAGCAGGTGGTCCATGGCGAGCTGGTCCAGCTGCTCGAAGGCGGACCCGCGGGTCGCCACGGCGTCGGCGTCGAACTCCTCGTAGGCACCGCGGTCGGCGAGCAGGCCGGCCAGGGTCTCGCCCTCGCCGAGGGTCGGCTGCGCCAGCTGGTCCAGGCGGGAGGCCTTCAGCGCCTCCTGCACGGCCGGGTCGGCGCGGAACGCGGCGGCGCGCTCCTTGAGGATGAGGTAGTTGCGCATGCCGCCGGCGGCGGACGCCCACACCCCGTCCATGTCCTCGGTCCGCGGGGGCTTGAAGTCGAAGTGGCGCGGGCCCTCGTAGCCGGCCGTCTCCAGCAGGTCGACCAGCCAGAACGCGGAGCGCAGGTCGCCGGCGCCGAAGCGCAGGTCCTGGTCGTACTTGATGCCGGTCTGGCCGTTGAGGTCGATGTGGAAGAGCTTGCCGTGCCACAGCGCCTGGGCGATGCCGTGCGGGAAGTTCAGCCCGGCCATCTGCTCGTGGCCGACCTCGGGGTTGAGGCCGACGAGCTCGGGGTGGGCCAGCTCGTTGATGAACGCCAGCGCGTGGCCGATGGTCGGCAGCAGGATGTCGCCGCGCGGCTCGTTCGGCTTGGGCTCGATGGCGAAGCGGATGTCGTAGCCCTGCTCGATGACGTACTCGCCGAGGAGGTCGAAGGCCTCCTTGAAGCGGTCGAGGGCGACCCGCACGTCCTTGGCGGCACCGGACTCGGCACCCTCACGGCCGCCCCAGGCGACGTAGACCTTGGCGCCCAGCTCGGCGGCGAGGTCGATGTTGCGGATGGTCTTGCGGAGTGCGAAGCGACGCACCTCGCGGTCGTTGGCGGTGAAGCCGCCGTCCTTGAAGACCGGGTGCGTGAAGAGGTTGGTGGTGGCCATCGGCACCTTCAGGCCGGTGGCGTCCAGGGCCTGGCGGAACCGCTTGATGTGGCCCTCGCGTGCGGTGTCGTCCGAGCCGAAGGGGATCAGGTCGTCGTCGTGGAAGGTGACGCCGTAGGCACCGAGCTCGGCCAGCTTGTTGACGCTCTCGACGGGGTCGAGGGCGGGGCGGGTCGCGTCGCCGAAGGGGTCGCGGCCCTGCCAGCCGACGGTCCAGAGACCGAAGGTGAACTTGTCCTCGGGGGTGGGGGTGAAACTCATCGCGGCGGCTCCTATTCGTAAGACCACTGAACAAATTAATATGCCATCGCCGCTTTGTGAAGGGAGCCGCAGAATGGGTAACGGACCGATCGCGCTGGGTGTGGACAGCTCCACCCAGTCGACCAAGGTGCTCGCCGTCGACGTGGAGACGGGCGAGGTACTGGCCAGAGGACAGGCCCGGCATACGGTCAGCGAGGGCGCGGGCCGCGAGACCGACCCCGAGGTGTGGTGGCGTGCGCTCGGCGCCGCCCTCGCCCAGATCGGGCCGTACGCGGAGCGCGCCGACGCCGTCTCCGTGGGCGGCCAGCAGCACGGCCTCGTCGTCCTCGACGCGGTCGGCCGGCCCCTGCGGCCGGCCCTGCTCTGGAACGACGTGCGGTCCGCGCCGCAGGCCGACGCCCTGGTGGAGCGGCACGGCGCCGCGCACTGGGCGCAGCGCTTCGGAAGCGTGCCCGGCACGAGCTTCACCGTGACCAAGTGGGCCTGGCTCACCGAGAACGAGCCCGAGACGGCCAAGGCCGCCGCGGCCGTCCGCCTCCCGCACGACTTCCTCACCGAGCGGCTGGGCGGCGCCGGCGTCACCGACCGGGGAGACGCCTCCGGCACCGGCTGGTGGGCCACGGACACCGAGACCTACGACGAGGCGCTGCTCGCCGAGATCGGCCTCGACCCGGCCCTGCTGCCCCGGGTCCTGGGCCCCGGCGAGGCCGCCGGCGTCACCCTGCCCGGGCTGCCGCTGCGCGAGGGCGTCCTGGTCGGCTCGGGCACCGGCGACAACGCCGCCGCCGCCCTGGGCCTCGGGCTCGTCCCCGGCCAGCCCGCGCTGAGCCTCGGCACCTCCGGCACCGTCTACACCCCCGCCACCACCCGGCCCACCGACCCCACCGGCATCGTGGCCGGCTTCGCGGGCGGGCACGGCGACTGGCTGCCGCTGGCCTGCACCCTCAACTGCACCCTCGCCGTCGACAAGATCGCGGGGCTGCTCTCCCTGGAGCGCGAGGCGGTCGAGGCGGGCGGCAGCGCGGTCGTGCTCCCGTTCCTCGACGGCGAGCGCACCCCGAACCTGCCGTACGCCTCCGGCCTGCTCACCGGGCTGCGGCACGACACCACCCCGGGGCAGATCCTCCAGGCCGCCTACGACGGCGCGGCGTACGCCCTGCTCACCGCCCTCGACCAGGTGCTCGCGGTCGACGGCACCGGCTCGGACGAGCCGCTGCTGCTCATCGGCGGCGGCGCCCGCGGCACCGCGTGGCGGGAGACCGTACGGCGCCTGTCGGGGCGGGCCGTGCGGATCCCCGTCGCGGAGGAGCTGGTCGCGCTGGGCGCGGCCGCGCAGGCCGCCGGGCTGCTCACCGGGGAGACCCCGCAGGCCGTCGCCCGCCGCTGGGACACCACGGCCGGTCCCTCCTACGACCCCGTCCCGCGCGACGACGCCGCCCGGGACCGCCTCGCGACGGCGCTGGCAGACGCCTTCGACGTGCGGTGAGCCGCTCGCCCGCCGGGGGCCCGTCGCCCGTCCGGCGGGCCGGGCGTGCGAGGGTGGGGGCGGGACGTTGACCAGGACGGATGACGGACGAGAGCGTAAGGGGACCGGAGCGTGGCGGAACGGCCGGGGTCGCAGGCGGGGTTGCGGCGGCGGAATCTGGCGTTGGTGATGCGAGCCGTGGCGGACCACGGCGAGGTCTCCCGCGCGGCCGTCGCCGCCGAGGTCGGCCTGACCCGGGCCACCGTGTCGACCCTCGTCGACGAGCTGCTGGCGACCGGTCTGCTCGTGGAACTGGGCACCCAGCGCCCCGGCACGGTCGGCCGCCCCGGCACCGCCCTGGCGCTGAACGACAGCGGCCCCGCGGGCCTCGGCGCGGAGGTCGGGGTGGACCACCTCGCGGCCGTCGCGGTCGACCTGCGCGGCACCGTGCGCGCCCGGGCCCGCGTCGAGGCCGACAACCGCGGCCGCCCGGCGCAGGAGGTGCTGCGCGAACTCGCGGTGCTCGTCGCCGAGGTGCGGCAGGAGGCGCGGGCCGCCGGCCTGGGTCCGGCCGGGCTGACGCTCGCCGTACCGGGCCTGGTCGGCCGGGACCGGCAGGTCGTGATGCGGGCGCCGAACCTCGGCTGGGAGGACGTCGACGCCGCGGGCTGGTTCGAGCGTTCCGGGGGCGGCGGCCTCGCCACCTCCCCCGTCCCGGTCACCGTCGAGAACGAGGCCAACCTCGGTGCCCTGGCCGAACTCTGGCTGGGCGGCCACGAGGGCGTCACCGACTTCGTGCACGTCTCGGCGGAGATCGGCATCGGCGCGGCGCTGGTCGTCGACGGCCGGCTGTTCCGCGGGGCGCGCGGCTTCGCCGGGGAGCTCGGCCATGTGCCCGTGCACCCGACGGGCCCGCGCTGCTCCTGCGGGGCACGCGGCTGCCTGGAGCAGTACGCGGGCGAGGAGGCCGTGCTGCGTGCCGCCGGCATCGCCCCGGAGCGGCCGGACGCGCTCAAGGCCCTCCAGGCGGCCGCCTCACAGGGGGACCCGGCGGCGCTCAAGGCGCTGGCGGCCGCCGGAGCGGCCTTCGGGATCGCGCTGAGCGGCGCGGTGAACCTGCTGGACCCGCAGGCCGTCGTGCTGGGCGGCACGCTGGCCTCGCTGGCGCCATGGCTGCGCTCGGCCGTCGAGCGCGAGCTGGGCCGCCGCGTGACGGACCGCCAGTGGCGGGCGGACGCCGTGCGGGTGTCCCGGCTGGGCCGCGAGGGCGTGCTGCTCGGCGCGGCGTACAGCGTGGTGCGCGCCGTCCTGGACGACCCCCAGGCGCTGCGCTCGCGGTAACCCCCCGGACAGCCCTGCGACACCCTCGCAACAGCCTCGCAACAGCTCGTCACGCGGCGCACGGCGCCGTCGCCCCCGGCCGTTACGCTGCGCTGCGCGGCGCGGCCGGGGGGCTGCGCCGGTCCGTGGCTCTCGAGGGGGACCCCTGTGTTCGTGCTGTCCATCCTGCTGCTCGTGGCGGCGGTCGTGCTGTTCTTCGTGGCCCGGGGCCAGAGCTCCGGCGGCTGGAGGCTGGGAGCGGCGCTCAGCGCCCTGGCGGGCGTGCTGGCCGGCGTCTTCGCCTGCGTCCACGTCGTCAGCGCCTACGAGGTCGGCGTCCCGGTGACCTTCGGCAAGGTCGGCTCGCCGCTGACCTCCGGCATCCACTTCAGGTCGCCGTTCACCGACGTCACGTCGTTCTCCACCCGCCCCGTCGACCTCGACCTGCACGACAAGGACGTGGTCGAGGTCCGCTCCTCGCAGGGCGGCGTCCTCTACGCCGACGTCACCGTCAAGTGGGCCGTGGTGCCCGCCAGGGCCGTCGAGCTCTACCGGCTGGCGGGCAACGAGGAGGCCATCCAGTCGCGGCTGGTGATGCCGGACAGCCGCGAGATCATCCGCAACGTCTTCGCCAAGCACACCAGCGAGGAGGGGTACGCCTCCGCCCGCGAGCGGATCGGCTCGGAGATCGACTCCCTGATCAAGCAGCGCCTCGCCCCGCGCGGCATCGACGTCGCCGCGGTGAACCTGCGCAACGTGCGGCCCTCCGAGCAGTTGCAGGAGCAGATCGACAAGAAGATCCAGCAGCAACAGGCCACCGAGCGGGCCGTCGAGGCGGCCAGGACGGCCAAGGCGGAGGCGGAGCGCAAGCGGATCGAGGCGGAGGGCATCGCGAGCGCCAACCGGATCATCGCCAAGTCGCTGAGCGACAAGGTGCTCTACAACCAGTGCCTGGACGCCTACCGCGAGGCCGCGAAGTCCCACCCCGTGTACGCGGTGCCCTGCGGTACGAACGCGAACGGCTCCCCGGTCATCGTGGACGGCACGAAGAACTGACGGCCCGCCCGCGACAGGCGCCGAAGGCGCCGGGAACGCCGCAGGGGCCCGGAACCGCGAGGTTCCGGGCCCCTGCCGCCGTTCGGGGCGGGCGAGCGGTCTCAGACCGCGCTGCCGGCCTTCCAGGCGCTCCAGCTCATGTTCCAGCCGTTGAGGCCGTTCGCCGGGTCGACGGTCTTGTCCTTGGAGTTCTTCACGATCACGACGTCGCCGACGATCGAGTTGTTGTAGAACCAGTAGGCGTCGGTGGAGGTGTCCTTGGCGCCCTTGGTGTCGTTCAGGCCGACGCAGCCGTGGCTGGTGTTGACGTTGCCGAACACCGAGTCGGCGCCCCAGTAGTTGCCGTGGATGAAGGTGCCGGACGTGGTCAGGCGGATGGCGTGCGGCACGTCCTTGATGTCGTACTCGCCCTTGCCGTCGTCGTCGGTGAAGCCGACGGTGGCGCCGTTCATCCGGGTCTGGGTGAACTTCTCCGACATCACCATCTGGCCGTTGTAGGTGGTGTTCTCGTCGGAGCCGGCGGAGATCGGGATGTTGCGGACGACCTTGCCGTCGCGGACGACCTTCATCCGGTGGGTCGAGGCGTCGACCGTGGAGACCTGGCTGCGGCCGATCTTGAAGCTGACGGTCTTCTCCTGGACGCCGTAGACGCCGTGGGCGCCCTCGACACCGTCCAGGTTCAGCTTCAGGGTGACCGTGGAGCCGGCCTGCCAGTAGGCCTGGGGGCGGAAGTCGAGCCGGGTGGAGTTGAACCAGTGGCCGACGACCTCCTGGCCGCTGCTGGAGCTGACCGTGATCGCCGACTGCACGGCCTTCTTGTCCTCGATCGCCTTGGTGAAGTTGATCGAGACCGGCATGCCCACGCCGACGGTCTGCCCGTTCTCGGGCGTGTAGTAGCCGATGAAGCTGTGCTCGGGGCTGACGGTGGTGAAGGTGGAGTTCTCGGCGGCCTTGCGGCCCTTGCCGTCCTCGGCCTCGGCGGCGATCTTGTACTTCGTGGCGCGCTCCAGCGGGGCATTGGGCGCCCAGCTCGAACCGTCCGCGGAGATCGTGCCCTCGACGTCGGAGCCGTCGGCGACCGAGGTCATGCTGACGCTGGTCAGCTCGCCCTCGGCCACCTGCACCTTGGCGCCGGTGTTGATGCTGACGTTCTCGGCGCCTGTCTTGGGGGTGATCGATATTCGGGCGTCCGACGCGTCCTTGGCCGCCTGCTCGTCGACCGAGGCCTGCGACTTGGCGTTGTTGTCGGAACCGGCAGTGCCCGCCTTGTCTCCCCCGCAGGCGGTCAGAGTGATCGCCCCGACGGCGAGCAGCGCCAGAGCTGCCAGCCCCGCTCGCCGCTTGCGAGAGAGCTTCGTGTCGGTGACTGTGCCGGTCTCGGCGCGCTTCACACAGATCTCCAATGTCGTCCGGTACGCGTTCCCCCGGCCCGCTTGCGTCGCGGGCCACGGCCCTCGATCGAGCCTCACTCGTACGTTCAGGAACTGCCAGGGTCTTTGGTCCGTTCCCCACATCGGGAAGTGTGGGGAAGAACACGTGCGTGACGCACGTGACATGGGCGCGGTCCGCGGCCCGTGCGAAACCCCGGACCCGTGAGGGGCCCGGGGCAGGTGAGTCACGCACAGGCGAAGACGCGTTCAGCGCCCCCGCGGTTCCTCCTCGTCGATGTCGGCTTCCTCGTCGGCCTCGTCCGCCTCGTCGTCCGCCTCGTCGTCGTAGAGGTCCCACTCGTCGGAGTCGGGGTCGTACTCGGTGTGGGCGCAGGACCAGGACGCCTGCACCAGCTCGATCCCCGGCACGCTGGTGACCAGGTCGAAGGGATCGACCAGGTACGCCAGCGCCTCCGACTCGTCCTGCCGCACCGACGCCTCGGCGTGCTGCCGCTCGTCGTCCGGCATGTACTCGTCGCCGCCGATCTGGTCCAGCGCGGCGTCGGTCAGCTCGCCGGACCCGGTGATCTCCAGGACCAGCTCCACCTGGAGCCGCACGTAGCGCGGCCCGCTCTCCCCGGTGGGGATGTCAGTAGTGCTCATGTGACGGAGCGTATGCGGGGGAACGGCCCCCGTTGCGCAGGCAGTCCGCTTCCGGCGCCGAAGGATACCCGCGGCGGTCCTCCGGGAACCCGTGGAAGCTCCGGTTCCGGGGTCGAACTTCCCTCCGCGGCGGTTGTCTCACTACCATCTGCTTTCACGGTCAAGTCGCCGCAACCGCTGGGGGATCCGTTGACCTCGCACCGTCCGCCCGCCTTCGTCGCCATCACGGCGGCAGCCGTCCTCGGCGCCCTGTACTTCGTGCCCAACGCGTCCGCCACTGCCGAGCACACGGCGAACACGGGCATGCAGTCGTCCGTTTCCACCGCCACCACCACCGGGTCGGGCACCGGTGGGGGGCAGCACCTCGCCGACACGGGAAGCGTGGACACCACGCCGTACCTGGTCGGCGGAACCGCCTTCCTCGGCCTGGGCGCGGCTCTCGTGATCAACGCGAGCCGCCGCGCCCGCGACGTGTACTAGGCCCCGTCAACCCCGTCCCGGCCCCAGGGCCGGGACGGGGCCGGGATCAGGCGAGCGGGCCGGTCACCGACTCGGCCGCCGCCACCAGGCCTCCGCCGCGCACGAAGTCGTACGCCGCCGCCAGGTCCGGGGACAGGAAGCGGTCCGGACCGGGGCCGCCCACTCCCGCCTCGCGTGCCGCCTTCAGCACCGCCTGGGTCGCCGGGGCGGCCACCAGCACCTCGCTGCCCTGCACGCGCAGCTCGACGGCGCGCGACGCCGCCATCAGCTCGACCGCGATGATCCGGGCCAGGTTGTCCACCGCCTGCCGCAGCTTGCGGGCCGCCGACCAGCCCATCGATACGTGGTCCTCCTGCATCGCCGAGGAGGGGATGGAGTCCACCGACGCGGGCACCGCGAGCCGCTTGTTCTCGCTGACCAGCGCGGCCTGCGTGTACTGGGCGATCATCAGGCCGGAGTCCACGCCCGGGTCGTCGGCCAGGAAGGCCGGCAGGCCGTGCGAACGGCTCTTGTCGAGCAGCCGGTCGGTGCGCCGCTCCGCTATCGAGCCGAGGTCGGCGGCGGCGATGGCCAGGAAGTCCAGGACGTAGGCGACGGGGGCGCCGTGGAAGTTGCCGTTGGACTCCACCCTGCCTCCCCCGGAGCCTTCGGCCTGGGAGGTACCCCCAGCGAACACGACCGGGTTGTCGACGGCCGAGACCAGCTCGCGGTCGGCCACCATCGTGGCGTGCGTGACGGTGTCCCGGCCGGCGCCGGCCACCTGCGGGGCGCAGCGGATCGAGTACGCGTCCTGCACCCGCGGCGCGTCGTCCTGGTGGTGCCCGGTGAGCCCGGAGCCGGCGAGCACACGGCGCATGTTCTCGGCGCTGGCCGCCTGGCCGGGGTGCGGGCGGATCGCGTGCAGCTCGGGTGCGAGCACCTTGTCGGTGCCCAGCAGCGCCTCCATCGAGAGCGCGGCGGTGACGTCGGCGGCGGTGAACAGCCGGCGCAGGTCCTCGATGGCCATGACGAGCATGCCGAGCATGCCGTCGGTGCCGTTGATGAGGGCCAGGCCCTCCTTCTCGCGCAGCTCGACGGGCTCGATGCCGTGCTCGGCCAGCAGCTCGGGGACGGGGCGCACGACACCGTCGGGGCCCTCGGCCTCGCCCTCGCCCATCAGCACCAGCGCGCAGTGCGACAGCGGCGCCAGGTCGCCCGAGCAGCCCAGGGAGCCGTACTCGTGGACGACCGGTGTGATGCCGGCGTTGAGCAGCGCGGCCATCGTCTCGGCGACGACGGGACGGACACCGGTACGACCGGAGGCCAGCGTCTTCAGCCGCAGGAACATCAGCGCGCGTACCACCTCGCGCTCCACCCGCGGGCCCATGCCGGCGGCGTGCGAGCGCACCAGGCTGCGCTGGAGCTGCGCGCGCAGCTCGGGGCTGATGTGCCGCACCGCGAGCGCGCCGAAGCCCGTCGACACGCCGTACACCGGCTCCGGCTTCGCCGCCAGGGCCTCCACGACCTCGCGCGCCGCGGCGATCCCGGCCAGCGCCTCCGCAGACAGCTCGACCCGCGCACCGCCGCGGGCCACCGCCAGCACGTCCTCCGCCGTGGCCCCGTGGGCCCCGATCACCACGTTATGCATACTCATATTCACGAACCCTACGGACTGAATCGCTACCTGTCACGTGCCGGACGGGCCTCTTCCGCGCCGCCCCGCCCCCGCCCACCGGGCCCGGTCCCGCGGCCCGTTCCCCGGCCCGCGGTCCACGGTCCACGGCCGCGGGGCCGCCGCGCCGCTCAGTCCCGCCCCCGGAAGCGGCGCCGCTCCACGTCGTGGCCCGCGGGCTGGTCGGCGAGCCGCACCACCGGGTCCTCGGGCGCCCCGCGCCCGGCGACCACCGGCTCCACCGAGTGCAGGGCCTTCGCCCGGTACTGGGCCGCGTCCGCCAGCCGGAACAGCCGGCGCCCCGAGGTCACCACGCCGATCTCGGCGTCCGTGGACGCCACCCCGACCGCGACCCCGTCGCCCAGCCCCAGCCACTTGGTGCGCACGCACAGCTCCTCGGCGACCGCCACGACCTCCTCCGCCCGGTGCCCGACCGACAGCAGGCAGAACTCGTCACCGCCCAGCCGCGCCACCAGGCTGCCCTCCAGGGCGGCCCCGCACAGCGACAGCACGGAGCCGAAGCCGACCAGCAGCCGGTCGCCGACCGCGTGCCCGAGCTGGTCGTTGACCCGCTTGAGCCCATTGAGGTCGCAGACCACGAGACTCACCGGGGTCCCGTCGGCCCGGTGCCGCTCCACCGCCTCCTCCAGCCGCTGGTCGACCGCCCGCCGGTTGGCCAGCCCGGTCAGCGGGTCGCTGAAGGCCAGCCGGCGCACCTCGGCCAGCCGCTCGGTCTGGGCGATCCCGGCCGCGGTGAGCGTCGCGAGCACGGTCGCGAACTCGGCGTCGTCCCGGTCGAAGACCGGCCGCCCCGTTCCCCGGGCCACGTACAGCTCGCCCCAGGCGAGCCCGTGCAGCAGGATCGGGGCGACGACGCAGGAGGTGCGGCCGCGCCGCCGCAGCGTGGCCACCCGCTGGTGGCAGTAGGCGCCGCCGCGGCCCTCCGAGGGGCCCTCGGCGGTCTCGATCCAGGCATGCGGCTCGCCGCCCTCGGTCCACTTGGCGTGCAGGAACTCCACGATCTCCGGGAAGTCCGCGACCGAGTACACCTCCTCGGCGGGCTGCGGCTCCTCGCCGGGCGCCAGGTCCCCGTCGTTGACCAGGACCCGCAGCCGTCCGCGGTCGCGCTCCCAGCGGGAGATCGCCGACATGGAACCGCCGAGCGCGACCCGCGCCGAGGACGCGGCGGCGACGGCCGCCTCCATGGGCGACTTCGCCGCCGCCACGGCCCGCGCGAGTTCGGCGACGGCGCGCAGTCGAGCGTCCCCGCCGGTGCCGTCCATGCGCCCGTCTCCTGTCGCAGCAGAACTTTTTACCAGTTTGCGACGTTCGCACGGCCCCGCACGTTACACACCGGCGGCACGGTCGATTTCCCGCTCAATCACTCACCCGGCCACACCGGGTCGCGCTTCTCGTTGAACGCCGCGACGCCCTCCGCGCGGTCCCCCGAGAAGGCGACCGTGCGCCAGGCGGCGTCCTCGACGTCCAGGCCGGTCCGCAGGTCCGTGCCCTGGCCCAGCCGCATCGCCCGCTTGGCCGCCCGCAGGCCCACCGGCGAGTTCGCGGCGATCCGCGCGGCCAGCGCGAGCGCCTCCGTACGGTCCTGGCCCTCCTCCGCGAGCACGTCCACCAGGCCCAGCGCCAGCGCCTCCGCGGCGGGCACCCGGCGCCCGGTGAAGATCAGCTGCGCCGCCCGTGCCGCGCCCACCCGGCGCGGCAGCAGCTGCGTGCCGCCACCGCCGGGGATCACGCCCACCGTGACCTCCGGCAGTCCCACGACGGCCGTCGGGTCCGCGACGATCACGTCGCACGCCAGCGCCAGCTCGTAGCCGCCGCCGAGGGCGAAGCCGTGCACCGAGGCCACCGACGGCATCGCCAGCTCCAGCACGGCCGTGTACGCCGCGCGCGTGTACGGGCGCTGCCGCCCGAGGTCGGCGTCGGTGAAGGAGTTGCGCTCCTTGAGGTCGGCGCCCACGCAGAACGCCCGCTCGTGGGTCGAGGTGAGCACGACGCAGCTCACCGACCGGTCGCCGGACAGCGCCTCGCACGCCTCGGTGAGCGCCCGGGCCATGTCCGTCGAGATGGCGTTCATCGCCTTGGGCCGGTCCAGCACCAGTTCCGCCACCCGCCCGGCGTCACCGTGCCTGCGTACCGCCACCCACTCGCCAAACCGCTGCTCGGCCATCGCGCCGCCACCTCCGGGTCGCCGTTAACGATCGTGAACGTCGACGGTCAGCGTAGTGGGCGCACCCGTCCTCGACGTCATGCTCCCCGGGTACGACGGGCGCTGGTGCCGGCCGGCCGCGACGCCGAGACCGCCATGCCCGCCGGGCTCGGCGTGGGCGCCGACGGCCACCTGGTCCGCCCGGGCCGGCGACCGCGCGCGGCGCTCTCCCGGGAGCGGTCGCCCGCCGGGCTCAGCCGCCCCGGCGGCTCAGCAGCCAGGGCTCGACCACGCCGAGACCGCGCACCGGCCGCCGCCACATGGGCTGCAGCCCGAAGCGGTACTTCTCCTCCGACCCGGGCGCGATCTCCGCCTCCGACTCGGGTGCCTCGCCCGCCGCGACGAGCGCCTGCGCCAGCTCGCCGTCGACGAGCACCGCGTCCCGGGGCGCTATCGAGGTCAGCCGGCTCGCCAGGTTCACCGTGGTGCCGAAGACGTCGCCCATGCGGGTCGTGACGGTGCCGAAGGCCATGCCGACGCGCAGCGCCGGCATCGTCTCGTCGCCGTTCATCGTCTCGATGAGCCGTATGCCGATCTCGGCGGCCGTGCCGGCGTCGTCCGCGACGAACAGCACTTCGTCGCCGAGGGTCTTGATGAGCCGTCCTCCGTGCGCGGCCACCTGGTCGGCGGCCGTGGTCTCGAACGCCTCGACCAGCTCGCCGAGTTCCTCCTCCTCCAGCCGGCGGGTGAGCCGGGTGAAGCCCACGAGGTCCGCGAAGCCGACCGCGAGCCGGCGGTCCACGGCCTCCTCGTCGTCGGAGCGGACGACCCGGCTGGTGGCCGCGGCGAGCTGCCGGCGCCACACGTACGTCAGGAACTCCTCCAGCTCCGGCAGCAGCAGCTCGACCAGCGGATAGGCCACCTCGCCCCGGGTCATGCCGGGTTCGGGCGGCTCGGTGAGCTCCTCCAGGAAGGAGTCGGTCTGCCACTCCGCCAGCCGGGCCGTGGTCTGACCGGTGGACCGGGCGACCTGGATCGCCGTGCTCTCGCTGATCAGCCCGGCCTCGACCATGCCGGCCAGGCGCCGCAGCGCCAGGACGTCGGCCTCGGTCAGCGCGCGAGCCTGGCCGATGTCGGCGAAGCCCATCGCGCGCCAGAACCGGGCGGCGAGGTCCATGGAGACGCCGGCGCTGCGAGCCGCCTGAAAGGGTGTGTAGTGCCGTCCGGAGCCGAGGATCAGGTGCTCCAGGCGGAGCGCGATCGGATCCTCCTCGACGGCGTCCGCGCGGGCGGATCCGCCCCGTTCCTCGGGCTCTTCGAGCTCCTCGGGTTCCGGCTGCCCGCCGTGCCGGCCGCCCGGCTCCTCGTGCGGCGGGAGGTCGCTCGCGTCGTCCACGGTCACCGCCCGCCCCCTCCTGAGTCCCTGCGCACCGGCCCTTCCGATCACCGCGTCGGAGGCTGCCGCCTCAACAATACGGCAGGTGTGTCCTGGCTCACTCTCCCGCCGGGCGTACGTGGACGACGTCGCCGGCGCCGACCGCCCGCTCGCCCTCGGCGGTCGCGACGACCAGCCTCCCGTCGTCGTCGACGGCCACCGCACGCCCGCTGACCTCGCCCCCACCCGGGAGTTCGGCACGCACGGTGCGGCCGAGTGTCACGCAGCCGGCGGCGTACGCCTGCTGCAGCCGGGAGGCGGTGGGGTCGCCGTCGGCGCGCAGCCACTCGCCGTACCAGTCGGCGAGCGAACGCAGCACCGCGCGCAGCAGCGGATCTCGGTCGGTGCCATTGGCCCCGGCGAGCGCCAGCGAGCCCGCGGCGGGGACCGGCAGCTCCTCCTCGCGGAGCGTGACGTTGAGGCCGATGCCGATCACCACGGCGTCGTCGCCGACGCGCTCGGCGAGGATGCCGCCGGTCTTGCGTTCCTCGCCGTCGACGGTGACGAGCACGTCGTTGGGCCACTTCAGCCCGGTGTCGACGCCCGCCGTGCGCGCCACGGCGGAGGCCGTCGCCACGCCGGCCAGCAGCGGCAGCCAGCCCCAGCGCCGGGGCGGGACGGCGGTCGGCCGCAGCAGCACCGAGAAGAAGAGCCCGGAGCGGGCGGGGGCCTGCCACTGGCGGTCCAGGCGGCCGCGGCCCGCGGACTGCTCCTCGGCGACCAGAACGGCGCCCTCGGCGGCGCCCTCCCGGGCCCGGGCGCCCAGGTCGCTGTTGGTGGAGCCGGTGGAGCCCACCACGTCCAGGTCGGTCCACATGCTGTCGGGGGTGACGATCGCACGGCGCAGGGCGGCCGCGTTGAGCGGCGGTCGCTCCAGGTCGGACCAGCGGTTCGAGGTCATGTGTCCAGCCTAGGGTCTGCCCTGCGGATCGCCGCGGACGCGGCCCGTCCGGGTCCGGGACGACGCGGCGGCCGGGAAGGCGGACCCTGGGAGTGGAGTGTGGCCAACGCCGCACTGACCGGGCAGCATCCACGCGGTTACGCTACGAAAACAGTATTACTCGCGAGTCACGTCACACCCTCAGCACGACCCGACGAGAGCAGGAGAGCCGCCTCCCATGGCCGAGCCGGAGATCGACATCCACACCACTGCGGGCAAGCTGGCGGACCTGCGCCGCCGGATCGACGAGGCGACCCACGCCGGCTCGGCGCGTGCGGTGGAGAAACAGCACGCCAAGGGCAAGCTGACCGCGCGTGAGCGCATCGAACTGCTGCTGGACGAGGGCTCCTTCGTCGAACTGGACGAGCTGGCCCGGCACCGCTCGACCAACTTCGGCCTGGAGCGGAACCGCCCCTACGGCGACGGCGTCGTCACCGGCCACGGCACCGTGGACGGCCGTCCGGTGGCCGTGTTCTCGCAGGACTTCACCGTGTTCGGCGGCGCGCTCGGCGAGGTCTTCGGCGAGAAGATCGTCAAGGTCATGGACTGGGCGCTGAAGACCGGCTGCCCGGTCATCGGCATCAACGACTCCGGCGGCGCGCGCATCCAGGAGGGCGTCACCTCACTCGGCCTGTACGGGGAGATCTTCCGGCGCAACACCCACGCCTCCGGCGTCATCCCGCAGATCTCCCTCGTCCTCGGCCCCTGCGCGGGCGGCGCGGTCTACTCCCCCGCCATCACCGACTTCGTGGTGATGGTCGACCAGACCTCGCACATGTTCATCACCGGCCCGGACGTCATCAAGACCGTCACCGGTGAGGACGTCGGCTTCGAGGAACTGGGCGGCGCCCGGTCGCACAACACCGTCTCCGGCAACGCGCACCACATGGCCGGTGACGAGAAGGACGCCATCGAGTACGTCAAGGCGCTGCTGTCCTACCTGCCGTCCAACAACCTCCAGGAGGCCCCCGCCTTCCCGCAGGAGGCGGAGTCCGAGGTGTCCGCGGAGGACCTGGAGCTCGACACCCTGATCCCGGACTCGGCGAACCAGCCGTACGACATGCACCAGGTCATCGAGCACGTCCTGGACGACGGCGAGTTCCTGGAGACCCAGGCGCTGTTCGCGCCCAACATCGTGACCGGCTTCGGCCGGATCGAGGGCCGCCCGGTCGGCGTCGTCGCCAACCAGCCGATGCAGTTCGCCGGCTGCCTGGACATCGACGCCAGCGAGAAGGCGGCGCGCTTCGTCCGCACCTGCGACAGCTTCAACGTCCCGGTCATCACCTTCGTCGACGTCCCCGGCTTCCTGCCCGGCACCGACCAGGAGTGGAACGGCATCATCCGGCGCGGCGCCAAGCTGATCTACGCGTACGCCGAGGCCACCGTCCCGCTGATCACCGTCATCACGCGCAAGGCCTTCGGCGGCGCCTACGACGTCATGGGCTCCAAGCACCTCGGCGCGGACCTCAACCTGGCCTGGCCGACCGCCCAGATCGCCGTCATGGGCGCCCAGGGCGCCGTCAACATCCTGCACCGCCGCACCCTGGCCGAGGCCGGCTCCCCCGAGGAGGCGGAGGCGCTGCGCGCCCAGCTGATGCGGGAGTACGAGGACACCCTGCTCAACCCGTACGTCGCCGCGGAGCGCGGCTACGTCGACGCGGTCGTCCTGCCGTCGGAGACCCGCATGCACCTGGTGAAGGCCCTGCGGACGCTGCGCAACAAGCGCGAGAGCCTGCCCCCCAAGAAGCACGGCAACATCCCCCTGTAAGGAGCGCGCCCAGCAATGGTGATCAAGGTCGAACGGGGCAACCCGACCCCCGAGGAGCTGGCGGCCGTCATAGCCCTCGTCCAGGCCCGGGCCGCGGCGGCCGCGGGGCCCGCCGACGGCCCGCGGGCGGCCGACGAGTGGGCCTCCCCGGCGCGCAACGTGCCCGGCCGGATGCCGCTCCCGGCGCCGGCGTCCTGGCGCAGCACCTACTGGCCGCACTGACCCCCGGCGGACGGAAATGGTCCGCTTGCCCGCCCGCGCCTGAGTACCCGTACTCAGGCGCGGGCGTTCTCCACGGCGCAACCTGGACGGCATGCTGTGGTCAGACCCGTCCGACGAACCCCCCGAGGAGATGCGGCAGGCGCAGGCGATGCTGCGCCGCGCGATGCTCGTGATCGCGGTCGCCGTCCCCCTGATCACCGCCCTGGTGGCCTGGCGCTGCTGACTACGATGACGGTCATGACCGACAGCAGCCGCAGCCCCCGCCCGCTCGTCCTCGCCTCCGCCTCGCCCGCGCGCCTGGGATTGCTGAAGCAGGCCGGGCTGGACCCGCGGGTCGTCGTCAGCGGTGTCGACGAGGACGCGATCAGCGCCGGCAGCCCCGCCGAGCTCGCCCGGGTACTGGCCGAGGCCAAGGCCTCCGCGGTCGCCGCGGGGCTCTCCGACGGCGAGGTCGTCATCGGCTGCGACTCCGTCCTGGACCTGGACGGAGTGGCACTGGGCAAGCCGGTCGACGCCGAGGACGCGACGTCCCGCTGGAAGTCCATGCGCGGCCGCTCCGGCGTGCTGCGGACCGGGCACTGCGTCATCGACCTCGCCACCGGCCGCCGCGTCTCGGAGACCGCCTCCACCACGGTGCGGTTCGGCACCCCGGACGACACCGAGATCGCCGCCTACGTCGCTTCGGGCGAGCCGATGCACGTGGCCGGCGCCTTCACCCTCGACGGCCGCTCGGCGCCGTTCGTCGAGGGCATCGAGGGCGACCACGGCAACGTCATCGGCATCTCGCTGCCGCTGCTGCGCCGGCTCTTCGCCGGGCTGGACCTGCGCATCACCGACTTCTGGGTCTGATCGGCCGCCCGCTCGGACCGGCCCGCTCGGACCGGCCCGTTGTTCCGGGCCGGTCAGACGGCGGCGGGGGCGACGGGCGGCGGGGGCGCGCCTCCGCCGGGCTCGCCGTCCGGGCCGGAGGCTGAGGCGGGCGCCTCTCCCGCGTACAGCACCAGGGCGAGCACGACGAACCCCAGGACCACCATCATCCCCACGAAGGCGGCCCAGCCCACCGGGGCGGCCAGCCCCGCGCCCAGGACCCCGTGGGTCACCGCGCACACGATGAGAAGGATCCGGCCGAAGCGGCCCGGGGACCGGTCGCGCTGCGCCATACGGACGAGCACGACCGCGCAGGCGATGAGGAAGAGCGCCATCAGCACGCCCGCCGCCCATGCGCCCACCGCCATCGCGCCCGGATCGAGCCCGGCCAGGGACATCTGCTGATGCCGTACGGCGATACCCATGATCCAGTTGACGAAGGCGAAGCCGAACGCCTCCAGGATCAGCAATACGGCCGCCGCCACGGCGACACTTCTGCGCACTGCGCGCCCCCTGTCCCAGACCCCTATTACCGGCGGTATTTCGCTGGCCGAACGCTACTAACGGGTAGGAGTTGCGGCAAGAGTCCGCGCGGCACCACCCGTATGGGGCGCCGGTCCGGCAAAGATTTACCCGGGCCTTCGTGGAGTTCCCACAAAAAAAGCGCCACGTCGGTCACGGTGGAGGACGGTGACCCGGCCCACACCCCAGGGCCGCAAGCACCGGGATAAATGGGGCTTTACCGTAGGAAGCCTAGGCATCCGGGTCCTGATTGGGGGCCCGTATCACCCTCCGTGTGGGCAAGCTCACCCCCAGGGGTGCCTCGGCACGAAGTGTCGCCAGTACCTAAACTCTGCTTGTTTCAAGGAGGGAGCCATCGTGCGCAAGGTGCTCATCGCCAACCGCGGTGAAATCGCAGTCCGCGTCGCCCGTGCCTGCCGGGATGCCGGGATCGCCAGCGTGGCCGTCTACGCGGAGCCGGACCGGGACGCGCTGCACGTGCGCGTGGCCGACGAGGCATACGCGCTGGGCGGTGACACCCCGGCCACCAGTTACCTGGACATCTCCAAGGTGCTGGCGGCCGCAGCCGAGTCCGGGGCCGACGCCGTCCACCCCGGCTACGGCTTCCTGTCGGAGAACGCCGACTTCGCCCAGGCCGTCCTGGACGCCGGGCTCACCTGGATCGGCCCCCCGCCGCAGGCCATCCGCGACCTCGGCGACAAGGTCGCCGCGCGGCACATCGCGCAGCGCGCCGGAGCCCCCCTCGTCGCCGGCACCCCGGACCCCGTCTCGGGCGCCGACGAGGTCGTCGCCTTCGCGCGGGAGAACGGCCTGCCGATCGCGATCAAGGCCGCCTTCGGCGGCGGCGGCCGCGGCCTGAAGGTCGCCCGCACCCTGGACGAGGTCCCCGAGCTGTACGAGTCGGCCGTCCGCGAGGCCGTCGCCGCCTTCGGCCGCGGCGAGTGCTTCGTCGAGCGCTACCTCGACAAGCCGCGGCACGTGGAGACCCAGTGCCTGGCGGACAGCCACGGCAACGTGGTGGTCGTCTCCACCCGTGACTGCTCGCTGCAGCGCCGCCACCAGAAGCTGGTGGAGGAGGCCCCCGCGCCGTTCCTGACCCCGGAGCAGAACGCCCAGCTCTACGCGGCGTCCAAGGCCATCCTCAAGGAGGCCGGCTACGTCGGCGCCGGCACCTGCGAGTTCCTGGTCGGCACGGACGGCACCATCTCCTTCCTCGAGGTGAACACCCGTCTGCAGGTCGAACACCCGGTCACCGAGGAGGTCACCGGCATCGACCTGGTCCGCGAGATGTTCCGCATCGCCGACGGCGAGGAACTCGGCTACGACGACCCGCCGCTGCGCGGCCACTCCTTCGAGTTCCGCATCAACGGCGAGGACCCGGGCCGGGGCTTCCTGCCCGCCCCCGGCACTGTCACCCGTTTCGACGCGCCCACCGGCCCCGGTGTGCGTCTGGACGCGGGTGTCGAGGCCGGCAGCGTGATCGGCCCCGCCTGGGACTCCCTGCTCGCCAAGCTCGTCGTCACCGGCGCCACCCGGCAGCAGGCCCTGCAGCGCGCGGCGCGCGCCCTGGCCGAGTTCCAGGTCGAGGGCATGGCCACCGCCATCCCGTTCCACCGCGCGGTGGTCGGCGACCCGGCGTTCGCCCCCGAGGTCAACGGCAAGACCGGTCCGTTCACCGTCCACACCCGGTGGATCGAGACCGAGTTCGTCAACGACATCAAGCCCTTCGCCGCCCCGGCCGACCCCGAGGACGACACCGAGCCCGGCCGCGAGACCGTGGTGGTCGAGGTCGGCGGCAAGCGGCTGGAGGTCTCCCTGCCCGCCTCGCTGGGCATGACCCTGGCCCGCACCGCCGCCGCCGGCGGTGCCCGGCCCAAGCGCCGCGCCACCAAGAAGGCCGGCTCCGCGGCCTCCGGCGACTCCCTGACCTCCCCGATGCAGGGCACGATCGTCAAGATCGCGGTCGAGGAGGGTCAGCACGTCGAAGAGGGCGACCTCGTGGTGGTGCTGGAGGCGATGAAGATGGAACAGCCCATCAACGCCCACCGCGCCGGCACCATCAAGGGCCTCACCGCCGACGTCGGTTCCTCCGTGTCCTCGGGCGCCCTCCTCTGCGAGATCAAGGACTGACGCCCGTCCGCGGACGGCAGCACGAACGCCGCGGGCCCCGGCCGATCACTCGGCCGGCGCCCGCGGCGTTCCGCCGTCACCGTCTAGCGTCGGCGCGGCGCCAGATCGGCGATCCGGGCGGCCTGCTGTTCCCCGGCCAGTTGGGCGGTGCGCAGCGGGGACATCCCCGACACGCCGCCGGCCGACTGGCCGGCGGCCCTGGCGCGCGGCTCACCGGGAGCCGAACCGCCCGGATAGTTGCCGGAGGGGTGCTGGTGGCGCCGGGGTCCCGGCACGGGCGGCATCTCCCGTCGCTGCCGCCCGTGGGTCATCCCGTTGTCCGCCCCGTCCGTCGACGCGACGGCGACCTGCACACCGCGGTCGGCCAGCGCCTGGAGCTCCGTGGCGGCGCGGTCGTCGCCCGCCGGTGGCTCGTCCGTGACCAGATGGGTGATCAGATCCGTGGGCACGGTCTGGAACATGGTGTCCGTGCCCAGCTTGGTGTGGTCGGCCAGGACCACGACCTCCGCCGCCGCCTGGACCAGGGCCCGGTCGACGCTGGCGGAGAGCATGTTGGACGTGGACAGCCCGCGTTCGGCGCTCAGCCCCGCCCCGGACAGGAAGGCCCGCGACACCCGCAGCCCCTGCAGGGACTGCTCGGCGCCGCTGCCCACCAGCGCGTAGTTGGAGCCTCGGAGCGTGCCACCGGTCATGACCACCTCGACCCGGTTCGCGTGCGCCAGGGCCTGCGCCACCAGCAGGGAGTTGGTGACGACGGTCAGCCCCGGCACCCGGGCGAGCCGGCGTGCCAGCTCCTGGGTGGTCGTGCCGGCGCCGACGACGATGGCCTCGCCCTCCTCGACGAGACCGGCGGCGAGATCGGCGATCGCCGTCTTCTCCGCGGTCGATAGATGGGATTTCTGCGGGAAGCCGGACTCCCTGGTGAAGCCCCCCGGCAGCACCGCACCGCCGTGCCGGCGGTCGAGCAGTCCTTCTGCCTCCAGCGCCCGCACGTCACGCCGTACGGTCACTTCCGAGGTCTGGACGACACGGGCGAGCTCACGGAGCGAAACCGCTCCGTTGGCACGCACCATTTCGAGGATCAGTTGGCGACGTTCTGCTGCGAACACGAAACTGACAGTAACGCCAATGACCTTCCGCTATCAGCAGTTTGCACCGATTAACAGAAGTTGTTCGCAGGGCCGGACGCCCCGTGCTATATAGGCGAAGGCTTCCGCTCCGGTGACGCGCCGGAGCCGGTGCCGAAGGCCCTGTCAGAGCTCTCCGGCCGCCTTTCGGGTCGCCAACTGCCGTGCCGCTTCGGCGATCGAACCCGACAGCGACGGATAGACCGTGTAGGTGTTCGCCATCTGTTCGACGGTCAGGTTGTTGTCGACCGCGATCGAAATGGGATGGATGAGTTCGCTGGCGCGCGGCGAGACGACCACGCCGCCGACCACGATGCCGGTGCCAGGACGGCAGAACAGCTTCACGAAGCCGTCCCTGATGCCCTGCATCTTGGCGCGCGGGTTGCGCAGCAGCGGGAGCTTGACGACCCGTGCGTCCATCAGGCCCGAGTCGACGTCCGCCTGGGTGTAGCCGACGGTCGCGATCTCGGGGTCGGTGAAGACGTTCGAGGAGACCGTCTTGAGGTTGAGCGGGCCGACCGTCTCGCCCAGGAAGTGGTACATCGCGATCCGGCCCTGCATGGCCGCGACCGAGGCGAGCGCGAAGACGCCCGTGACGTCACCGGCCGCGTACACGCCGGGCGCCGAGGTGCGGGAGACCTTGTCGGTCCAGATGTGCCCGGACTCCTTGAGCTTGACGCCCGCGCCCTCCAGGCCCATGGCGGAGGTGTTCGGTATCGCGCCGACGGCCATGAGGCAGTGGCTGCCGGTGATGACCCGGCCGTCGGAGAGGGTGACCTCGACGCGGTCGCCCACCCGCTTGACGGCCTCGGCGCGCGAGCGGGCCATGACGTTCATGCCGCGGCGGCGGAAGACGTCCTCCAGGACGGCGGCGGCGTCCGGGTCCTCGCCGGGCAGGACGCGGTCGCGGGAGGAGACCAGGGTCACCTTCGAGCCGAGCGCCTGGTACGCGCCGGCGAACTCGGCGCCCGTCACGCCGGAGCCGACCACGATGAGCTCCTCGGGGAGCTCGTCCAGGTCGTACACCTGCGTCCAGTTGAGGATCCGCTCGCCGTCCGGCTTCGCGTCGGCCAGCTCGCGGGGGCGGCCGCCGGTGGCGATCAGCACGGCGTCGGCGGTGAGGGTCTCGGAGGTGCCGTCGGCCGCCTCGACGATGACGGTGCGGGAGCCGTCGATCGCCTGCATGCCCTCCAGCCGGCCGCGGCCGCGCATCACCCGTGCGCCCGCACGGGTGACGGAGGCGGTGATGTCGTGGGACTGGGCGAGCGCCAGGCGCTTCACCCGCCGGTTGACCTTGCCGAGGTCGACGCCGACGACCCGGGCGGCCTGCTCGATGTGCGGTGTGTCGTCCGCCACGATGATGCCCAGTTCCTCGTACGACGAGTCGAAGGTGGTCATCACCTCGGCCGTCGCGATCAGGGTCTTCGACGGCACGCAGTCGGTGAGAACCGAGGCCCCGCCCAGCCCGTCGCAGTCGACGACGGTCACCTCCGCCCCCAGCTGGCTGGCCACCAGGGCCGCTTCGTATCCGCCGGGTCCGCCACCAATGATCACGATCCGATTCACGTACCCCATTGTCCCGCACGCGCCAAGTGATCACTTACGGGGGCGGTGTCCCGCTGTCGTACTCTCATGACCATGTCGCTCTACGCCGCCTACGCCGGCAACCTCGACGCCCGGCTGATGACGCGCCGCGCCCCGCACTCGCCCCTGCGCGGCACCGGCTGGCTCAGCGGCTGGCGCCTGACCTTCGGCGGCGAGCAGATGGGCTGGGAGGGCGCGCTCGCCACCCTGGTGGAGGATCCGCTGCACCAGGTCTTCGTCGGGCTGTACGACATCGCCCCGGTCGACGAGGAGCCGATGGACCGCTGGGAGGGTGTCCCGCTGGGCATCTACCGGCGCCACATGGTCCGGGCGCACACCCTCGACGGCGACCTGCCCGCGTGGATCTACGTCCTCAACGACTACGAGGGCGGTCTGCCGTCCGCGCGCTACCTCGGGGAGATCGCGGACGCGGCGGAGTCGGCGGGCGCTCCGTACGACTACGTCATGGAACTGCGCAAGCGCCCCTGCTGACCCGGCGGCAGCCCGGGCGGGGCGGCCTCCCCACGGCCCCCCGGACCCCGTCAATCGGCGGATCCTCCGAAATTCCGCAGACCGTGACCTGGGACGTCTACGCGCGTAGGAGATAACCGGCTACTCTCATCGGCGTGAACTCTTCCGCAACTCCCCACGCCGCCCGCACCCCGCTCGGCGACCCGTACGCCGCCGCCACGGCCGCCGCCGCCCGCCTGCGCGAGCTGACCGGCGGCGAGACCCACGACGTCGCCCTGGTCATGGGCTCCGGCTGGGTGCCTGCCGCCGACGCCCTCGGCGAGGCCGATCACGAGTTCGCGGTGACCGAACTGCCGGGCTTCCCGCCGCCGGCCGTGGCCGGGCACTCCGGCAAGGTGCGCTCCGTGCGGATCGGCGACAAGCGGGCGCTGGTCTTCCTGGGCCGCAACCACTTCTACGAGGGCCACGGCGTCGCCACCGTCGCGCACGGCGTGCGCACCGCCGTCGCCGCCGGCTGCAAGACCGTCGTCCTGACCAACGGCTGCGGCGGGCTGCGCCCCACCTACCGCCCCGGCCAGGCGGTGCTGATCGGCGACCACATCAACATGACGGCCGCCTCGCCGATCGTCGGTGCCAACTTCGTCGACCTCACCGACCTGTACTCGCCGCGGCTGCGCGCCCTGTGCAAGGAGGTCGACCCCTCCCTGGAGGAGGGCGTCTACGTCCAGCTCCCCGGCCCGCACTACGAGACCCCGGCCGAGATCAACATGGTCCGGGTCATCGGCGGCGACCTCGTCGGCATGTCCACCGCGCTGGAGGCCATCGCGGCCCGCGAGGCGGGCGCCGAGGTGCTCGGCATCTCCCTGGTGACCAACCTCGCCGCCGGCATGACGGGCGAGCCGCTGAACCACGAGGAGGTCCTGGAGGCCGGCCGCGACTCCGCCGCGCGGATGGGCAGCCTGCTCGCCCAGGTGCTCGAGCGCATCTGACCGCCCCACGCCCCCGGGTGGGCGGACCGGCGCCCCCGCGCCGGCACACCGCGCGCGATCCCAGGGGTGCCCGCACCCTGGTTGGGGAAGGCGGCCTACGGGGAGGTAACCGGGCGGCGCTCGTCGCGGCGGCCCGCTCCGCCGCCGCCCGGCCGGACGGGATCCCGCCGCGCGGCCTCCCGCTGTGGCACCGGTCGCGGGCATGACGGGCCGAAGGCAGGCCCCAAACCGACCCGCGCGCGGCGCGAGCGGCACCGAAGACCGAGACATCGCAGGAGCATCACGTGGCAAGCGCAAGCGAGAACGCGGAGCTGATCCCCCAGGCGCGCGCCTGGCTGGCCGAGGACCCCGACCCCGACACCCGTGCCGAGCTCGAGGCCCTGCTCGCGGCCGTCGAGTCGGGTGACACGGCGGCGGCCGGCGACCTCGCGGACCGGTTCGCCGGCACCCTGCAGTTCGGAACGGCGGGGCTGCGCGGGGAGGTCGGCGCGGGCCCGATGCGCATGAACCGCTCCGTGGTCATCCGGGCGGCCGCCGGTCTCGCCGCGTACCTCACGGCGCAGGGCAAGGGCGACGGGCTGGTCGTCGTGGGCCACGACGCCCGCCACAAGTCGCTGGACTTCGCCCGCGACACCGCGGCCGTCATGGTCGGCGCAGGCCTGCGGGCGGCCGTGCTGCCCGGACCGCTGCCGACGCCGGTTCTGGCCTTCGCGATCCGCCACCTCGGCGCCGTCGCGGGTGTCGCGGTGACCGCGAGCCACAACCCCCCGCGGGACAACGGCTACAAGGTCTACCTGGGCGACGGCTCGCAGATCGTGCCGCCCGCCGACGCGGGGATCGCCGACGAGATCGCGGGGATCGGCCCGCTGTCCGGCGTACCGCTGGCGGCCGGCGGCTGGCAGGTCCTCGGCGAGGAGGTCGTCGAGGCCTACCTGGACCGCGCCGCCTCCGTCGTGGACCGGCACACCCCGCGTGACCTCTCGGTCGTCTACACCCCGCTGCACGGGGTCGGCCGCGATGTGCTGACCGCCGCCTTCGAGCGCGCCGGGTTCGCCGCCCCGCACGTCGTCGCAGAACAGGGCGAGCCGGACCCGGACTTCCCGACCGTCGCCTTCCCCAACCCGGAGGAGCCGGGGGCGATGGACCTGGCCTTCGCCGCTGCCCGGGCGCTCGGCCCCGACGTCGACATCGTCATCGCCAACGACCCCGACGCCGACCGCTGCGCCGTGGCCGTGCCGGACCGCGCCGCCGGGGGCGGCTGGCGGATGCTGCGCGGCGACGAGGTCGGCGCGCTGCTCGCCACCCACCTGGTGCACCGCCGGGCCGACGGCACCTTCGCGGCGAGCATCGTCTCCTCCTCCCTGCTCTCCCGCATCGCGGCGCGCGCGGGGCTGCCCTACGCCGACACCCTGACCGGCTTCAAGTGGATCTCCCGGGTGGAGGGCCTGCGCTTCGGCTACGAGGAGGCGCTGGGCTACTGCGTCGACCCCGCGGGCGTGCGCGACAAGGACGGCGTCACCGCCGCCCTGGCCCTCGCGGAACTGACCGCCGAGCTCAAGGCCAAGGGCCGTACGCTCTCCGACCTGCTGGACGACATCGCCCTGGAGTACGGGCTGCACGCCACCGACCAGCTCTCGGTGCGGGTCGCCGACCTGTCGGTCATCGACGACGCGATGAGCCGGCTGCGGGAGCGGCCGCCCAGCTCGCTGGCCGGTCTCGCCGTCGTCACCGCCGAGGACCTCTCCAGGGGCAGCGCCGAACTGCCGCCCACCGACGGCCTGCGCTACCGGCTGGCCGGCTCTCCGGGCGCCGGTGTGGAGTCGGCCCGGGTGATCGTGCGCCCGAGCGGCACCGAGCCCAAGCTGAAGTGCTACCTGGAGGCGGTCCTTCCCGTGCCCGGCGCCGACCGGCTGGCCACCGTCCGCGCCCAGGCCGCCGAGGTGCTGGCGGCCGTCAAGGCCGACCTCGCGACCGCCGCCGGACTCCCCCGGGACGAGGCCCCGGCGCAGGCCTGACGCCCTGCTGACGACGCCGCCCCGGTCGTGCCCGCCCGGGCGCGACCGGGGCGGCGTTCGCGCCCTGTCTCGGGCTCAGCCGATGGCCATCAGGACGATCAGCACGACCGCCCCCGCCACCGCCGGGGCGATCACCTCGTACGCCCAGCGGACCGTGACCTCGCTCGGCGCGCCCTCCCGGGCGCCGTGCCGCTCCGCGAGCTCGCGCAGCTCGTCCACCACGCGGTCGGACCAGGCCCGGGTCGTGTCCGGCGCGCCGGGGCGGGCCCCCAGCGTCGCTCCCGGGTCGCCCGCGGCGGCGGCGCGCGTCCTGGCCCGCGCGGCCCGCTTGCGGGCGCGCATCGACACCGGGACGGCCCACAGCTGGTACTTCTTGCCCTCCACGAACAGCTCGGTCGAGTAGCCGGAGCGCAGTCCCTCCACGGCGCCCCAGGACGCGGTGACGGTACGGAAGGGGTTGCGGACCAGCAGACGGTCGTCCCCGGCCCGGACGACCGGGCGCAGGGTGAACGCGACGACCAGCGGCACGATCAGCAGCATCAGCGCGAGGGCCAGCCAGGGGGTGTTCCCCGTACCGCGGACGATCGCGTCGATGCCGAGCCACAGCGTGACGGCGAGCATGATCACGCCACCGGCGACACCGGCCGCCGAGCGGTAGGCGCGCTCGGCGTACTTCGGCTGCCCGGGGTCGGGCTGCGGTTCGGGGGCGGGGTTCTCGGAGCTCGTCATGAGATCAGATTGTGCCCGACCCCGGGCCCGCGCCCGGCGGGGCGGAGGTTGCGTTAGTGCATCGGCGTCGGCGGCCGCCTACTGGTACCCCTTGTCCTTCGTCGAGTCGTACACGAGCTTGCCCGCCGCGTCGTAGCCCTTGATGTGCGGCAGGGAGTCCTCCGCCGCGGCCAGGACCCCGGTCGCGGCGAAGTAGCCGTGGTCGAGCGCGGCCTGCCGCGTGACGCCGCCCCAGGAGACGGTGACCTTGGCGACCCCGGGCTCGACCGTCCCGATGCTGCCCCAGCGGAAGGGGAAGTGGTACGGCAGCCCCGGTCCGGTGGCGCCGTCCTGCTTGTAGAGCCGGTAGGCGTTGTCGTCCGGCACGACGGGTCCACGGCCCGCAGCGCCGTCCGCTCCGATGCTGCTGTCGATACCGCCCGCCTCCCCGTCCTTGTCCGTGCAGATCAGGCGGACGGGGTCGCCGTCCACGGTTGCGACCGCCACGACACGGATGCCGTCGCCCGGGGAGTTCTCGTCACCCGAGGCGTTCAGCGCGAGTATCACGCGGTAGTCCTCGGCGTTCCCGTGGTCGCGTGCGAAGGGGAACCCCTTGGGTCGGTGTTCCCCGCCGTACGCGAGGCACCTCCCCAGCACCTCGGCCGCCCGCTCCATCGTGATCCCGTCGGCCAGCTGCCCCGGTGTCGCCGGCGCCATGGGCCCGCTCGGCGACGCGCTCGTCCGCTCCGAGGTACTCGCCGGCATCGACAGTCGGGTGTCATGTGCGGGCTGGGCAGCGCCTGGCTGGTAGTGCCACGCGACGGCCGTACCGGGCACCGCGAGCAGCGCCGCCAGCCCGGCCCCCGCGGCGAACATCCGGCGTCTGCGGCCCAGCCTGCCCCGCCGCACGATGGTCGCGTAGGGCGCCTCGCCCGTGCGCAGCCCGTCCGTCTGGTCCTCCAGGAGTTCGCGCAGCTGCGCCTCGAACTCCGAGTCACCGTCCCCTGTGCCGTGACCCGCCGTGTCTCCCGCGTCCCTCATCGGGCCCCTCCTCCGACCTTCGTGTGCTTCGCCGTGCCCCACGGCCCGCTCCTCGTCCCCGCACCCGCACCCGCACCGGCCCCGACGGGTTCCGCGGCCATCACGGCGGTGCCCAGCCGGGCCCGCAGCTTGGCCAGGCCGCGGGCCGCCTGGCTCTTGACCGTCCCGGCCGAGCAGCCGAGCGCGTGGGCGACCTCGGTCTCCGACAGGTCGTCCCAGTACCGGAGCACGACCACGGCCCGCTGCCGCGCCGGCAGTTCGCCGAGCGCCGCCAGCAGCTCCTCGCGCTGCGCCACCCGCGCCGTGGGATCGGCGCCGGCGCCCTCGGGCGGTACGTCCGTGAGCCGTTCGGCCACGCGTTTCTTGCGGAACCGGTCCTTGTTGCAGCTGATCAGGATCCGCCGCACATACGCGTCCGGATTGTCGCTGCGCTGCACCCGCCGCCACGACCGATAGGCCTTGGCCAGCGCGGTCTGCGCGAGGTCCTCGGCGTGATGCCCGTCACCTGTGAGCAGATAGGCGGTCCTGACCAGATGGGCCCATCTGGCACGGACGTAGCCTTGGAACTCCGCCTCGTCGTCTGGATTCATCGATGACCCCCTTCACCCACCAGACCACCGGTTCCGCCGATTCGGTTGCCGCACCCCCCGTAAGGGGACGGACGGATCCGCCCGGACCGGTGACATTCGCTACGCGCGTAGATATGCTGGGCTGGTGACCATGCCCACCACTGTTCCCGCTCACGGCCCCGACGCCGCGGCCCGGCTGGCGTCCATGGCCGACGTCACGGCCTCCGACGCCGCGCTGCGCCGCTTCCTGCACGGGCTGCCCGGCGTCGACGCGGTCGGCCTCGAAGCCCGCGCCGCAAGCCTCGGCACCCGTTCGATCAAGACCACGGCGAAGGCGTACGCCATCGACCTGGCGATCTCGATGATCGACCTCACCACGCTCGAAGGCGCGGACACCCCGGGCAAGGTCCGGGCGCTGTCCGCCAAGGGCGTCAACCCGGACCCGACCGACCGCACGACGCCCAGGGTCGCCGCGATCTGCGTCTACCCGGACATGGTCGCGACCGCCAAGGAGGCCCTGGGCGACTCCGGCGTGCGCGTCGCGTCCGTCGCCACCGCCTTCCCGGCCGGCCGCGCCGCGCTGCCGGTCAAGCTCGCCGACACCGCCGACGCGGTGGCCGCGGGCGCCGACGAAGTGGACATGGTCATCGACCGCGGCGCCTTCCTGGCGGGCCGCTACCTGAAGGTCTTCGAGGAGATCAAGGCGGTGAAGGAGGCCTGCCGCCGCCCCGGCGGCGGCTCCGCCCACCTCAAGGTCATCTTCGAGAACGGCGAACTGGCGACGTACGACAACATCCGCCGCGCCTCCTGGCTCGGCATGCTCGCCGGCGCCGACTTCATCAAGACCTCCACCGGCAAGGTGGCGGTCAACGCCACCCCCGCCAACACCCTGCTGATGCTCGAGGCCGTGCGCGACTTCCGCGCCACCACGGGCGTCCAGGTCGGGGTGAAGCCCGCCGGCGGCATCCGCACCTCCAAGGACGCCATCAAGTTCCTGGTCCTCGTCAACGAGACCGTGGGCGACGACTGGCTGAGCAACGAGTGGTTCCGTTTCGGCGCGTCCAGCCTGCTGAACGATCTGCTCATGCAGCGCCAGAAGCTGAGCACCGGCCGCTACTCCGGTCCCGACTACGTGACGGTGGACTGAGAACTCCGATGACACAGAACAAGAAGAACCAGCAGCCCCAGCCGGCCGCGCAGCCGAAGCCGGGCTCCGCCTTCGCGTACGCCCCGGCGCCGGAGTCCCGCTCCGTCGTCGACATCGCTCCCTCCTACGGCCTGTTCATCGACGGCGAGTTCACCGACGCCGCCGACGGCCGGGTCTTCAAGACCGTCAGCCCCTCCTCCGAGGAGGTCCTCTCCGAGGTCGCCCAGGCCGGCGAGGCGGACGTGGACCGGGCCGTCAGGGCCGCCCGCAAGGCCTTCGGGTCGTGGTCGGCGCTGCCCGGCTCCGAGCGGGCCAAGTACCTCTTCCGCATCGCCCGGATCGTCCAGGAGCGCTCGCGCGAACTGGCCGTCCTGGAGACGCTGGACAACGGCAAGCCGATCAGGGAGACCCGCGACGCCGACCTCCCGCTGGTCGCCGCGCACTTCTTCTACTACGCCGGCTGGGCCGACAAGCTCGCACACGCCGGCTTCGGCCCGGCCCCCCGCCCGCTGGGCGTCGCCGGCCAGGTCATCCCCTGGAACTTCCCGCTGCTGATGCTGGCGTGGAAGATCGCCCCGGCGCTGGCCACCGGCAACACGGTCGTCCTCAAGCCGGCCGAGACCACCCCGCTGTCGGCCCTGTTCTTCGCCGACATCTGCCGCCAGGCGGGCCTGCCCAAGGGCGTCGTCAACATCCTCCCCGGCTACGGGGACGCCGGCGCCGCGCTGGTCGCGCACGAGGGCGTCGACAAGGTCGCCTTCACCGGCTCCACCGCCGTCGGCAAGCAGATCGCCCGCACCGTCGCCGGCGGCAGGAAGAAGCTCACCCTGGAGCTGGGCGGCAAGGGCGCCAACATCGTCTTCGACGACGCGCCGATCGACCAGGCCGTCGAGGGCATCGTCAACGGCATCTTCTTCAACCAGGGCCAGGTCTGCTGCGCGGGTTCCCGGCTGCTGATCCAGGAGTCCGTCGCGGACGAGGTGCTGGACGCGCTCAAGCGCCGGCTGTCGACGCTGCGCGTCGGCGACCCGCTGGACAAGAACACCGACATCGGCGCCATCAACTCCGCCGAGCAGCTGGCCCGGATCACCGCGCTCGCCGAGGCCGGCGAGGCCGAGGGCGCCGAGCGCTGGTCGCCGGCGTGCGAACTGCCCTCCGCGGGCTACTGGTTCGCGCCGACGCTCTTCACCGGGGTCACGCAGGCGCACCGCATCGCCCGCGAGGAGATCTTCGGCCCGGTGCTCTCGGTGCTGACCTTCCGCACCCCGGCCGAGGCCGTGGAGAAGGCCAACAACACCCCGTACGGCCTGTCGGCGGGGATCTGGACGGAGAAGGGCTCGCGCATCCTGTCGGTCGCGAACCAGCTCCGCGCCGGTGTGGTGTGGGCCAACACGTTCAACAAGTTCGACCCGACCTCGCCCTTCGGCGGCTACAAGGAGTCGGGCTTCGGCCGCGAGGGCGGTCGCCACGGTCTGGAGGCGTACCTCGATGTCCGATAAGTCCGAGAAGGCCGAGGCAGTGCGGCTGTCCGTCTTCAAGACCTACAAGCTGTTCGTCGGGGGCAAGTTCCCCCGCAGCGAGAGCGGGCGGGTGTACGAGGTGACCGACGCCAAGGGCAAGTGGCTCGCCAACGCCCCGCAGTCCTCCCGCAAGGACGCCCGTGACGCGGTGTCCGCCGCCCGCAAGGCCTTCGCCGGCTGGTCGGGCGCGACCGCGTACAACCGGGGGCAGATCCTCTACCGCATCGCGGAGATGCTGGAGGGCCGCCGGGAGCAGTTCGTCCGCGAGGTCGGCGAGGCGGAGGGGCTGTCGAAGTCCAAGGCGGCGGCCGTGGTGGACGCCGCGATCGACCGCTGGGTCTGGTACGCGGGCTGGACCGACAAGATCGCCCAGGTCGTGGGCGGCGCCAACCCGGTGGCCGGGCCGTACTTCAACCTGTCGAGTCCTGAGCCGACCGGGGTCGTCGCGGTCGTCGCGCCGCAGGAATCCTCCTTCCTGGGCCTGGTCTCGGTGGTCGCCCCGGTGATCGCCACCGGCAACACCGCGGTCGTCGTGGCCGGCGAGCGGGTCCCGCTGCCCGCGCTGTCGCTGGGCGAGGTGCTGGCCACCTCCGACCTGCCGGGCGGGGTCGTCAACATCCTGTCGGGACGCACCTCCGAGATCGCGCCGACGCTCGCCGCGCACATGGACGTCAACGCCCTGGACCTGGCGGGCACGGTGGACGACGCGGCGCTCGCGAAGGAGCTGGAGATCGCGGCCGCGGACAACCTCAAGCGCGTGCTCCGTCCACAGGCTGTGGACTGGGCCGCCGAGCCCGGCACGGACCGCATGACGGCCTTCCTGGAGACCAAGACCGTCTGGCACCCCGCGGGGGCCGGGGCGGCCTCGGGCTCCGCGTACTGATCCCGTCCCCCGGCGGCCCGTCCCGCCGCCGGGGGACGGCAGCGCCCGCACGACCCGGCGGCGGGCCCCCGCGACCGATGTGTCCCCGCGGGGGCCCGCCGCCGTACGCGTTCCGGCGCCGCGTCAGCCGCCCTGCAGGGTCCTGACCGCGTCGCCGAGCAGCGGCAGGTCGGAGACCGTGCGGCTGTCGGCGACCGGCTTGGTGACGTCCGCGGTGGAGACCGGCTTGAAGTCGGCGACCTGCGAACCCACCGAGTTGTCCAGCGGGTTGACGCTGGTCTGCGCGAACGGGTTCACCGGCACGTGGTTCACCGTGCCGATCAGGGCCGACGTCGCGGCCCGGCCGGCCTTGGCGGCCGTGGCCGCCCCTTCGCTCTGGGCGTCCGCGTGCGCCGCCCCCGCCGAGGCGACGGCCGCGGCGGACGACACCGCGAGGACGGCGGCGCGGAGAAGAGTGCGGGAGAACTGCGGCATGAGGATCCACCTGCCTGGTCGCCGGCCCGCTCACGGGACCGGTCCCGGAACGGCGTTGACGACCGTCCCCGTACGCGACAATGACGTCACTCACCGTAGTTGGTTGAACATCACGTATCCAAAGCATGTCCCGGCGGGTCACTCCAAAGACGGAATGCCTCACACTGGTGTCCCGTGAGCTCTCGCCCTCCCGCCGCCCGCGTGATCCTGCTGACCGGTCCCTCCGGGTCCGGCAAGTCCTCCCTCGCCGCCCGCACCGGCCTGCCGGTCCTGCGGCTGGACGACTTCTACAAGGAGGGTGACGACCCGTCCCTCCCGATGCTGCCGAGCGGCGTGGGGGCCGACTGGGACTCCCCGCTGTCCTGGAACACCGACGCGGCCCTCGCCGCCGTCGCCGAGCTGTGCGCCACGGGCCGGACCGCCGTCCCGGTGTACGAGCTCTCCACCAGTTCCGTCACCGGACGGGCGGAGCTGGACATCGACGGGGCGCCGCTCTTCATCGCCGAGGGCATCTTCGCCGCCGACATCGTCGCGCGCTGCGCCGAACTCGGCCTGCTCGCCGACGCGCTGTGCCTGAGCCGCGGCGCGGTCACCACCGCGCGCCGCCGCTTCGTCCGCGACCTGCGCGAGGGGCGGAAGTCGCTGCCCTTCCTGCTGCGCCGCGGCTGGAACCTGATGCGCGCCGAGCGGGACATCGTCGCCCGGCACGCGGAGCTCGGGGCGCATGTGTGCGACCGGGACGAGGCACTGGAACGGATCGGTCGCGCAACTTTTCCTTCGATCGCCGTCCGAGTCTGAACGAAACGGCGCGCGGGTCCGTAAGGACATGCGTGAGGGAGCGGTGCGCACAGACCCCCCGCTGTGCGCGACCGCTCCCTCTTGCCTCCCCCGGTTCCCCCCGTGGGCCCCCGCTTCCCCGTTCCCCGTTTCCCCGTTCCCCCCGGCGTCAGGCCACCAGCTCGCCGAACGCCGCCTCCTCGTCGACGCCCGCGCTGAGCGTCTGGTCCTCGCGCAGCCGGCGCAGGGAGCGCCAGATGCTGCTCTTCACCGTGCCGACGCTGATGCCGAGGATCTCGGCGATCTCCGGGTCGGTGCGGCCCTCGTAGTAACGGAGCACCAGCATCGTGCGCTGCGGCTCCGGAAGCTTGGCCAGCGCCTGCCACAGCACGGCCCGCAGTTCGGTGCCGCGCATCGCGTCCGTCTCGCCCGCCGTCTCCGGCAGCTCCTCGGTCGGGTACTCGTTGAGCTTGCGGCGCCGCCAGGCACTGATGTGCAGGTTGGTCATGGTCCGGCGCAAGTAGCCGCCGACCGCGGCCTTGTCGCTGATCCGGTCCCAGGCCCGGTAGGTGGAGAACAGCGCGCTCTGCAGCAGGTCCTCCGCCTCGTAACGGTCCCCCGTCAGGTGGTAGGCGGTCGCGTACAGGGAGGCCCGGCGCTCCTGGACGTAGGCGGTGAAGTCCGCGTCCGCCGTGAAGCACCGCTCCCCCGGGATCTCCCGGGCCCCCGTGGCCTCCCCGTAGGCGACACCCCCGTGCCCCCCGTCTCCCCCGTGACCCCCTTCGATCGCCGTGATGTACGGCGGCCGGTTGCGGACCACCTGACGCCCGGCGCCACGAGCGCACCCCCGCCCGCCCGTGGCACCGGACTTCTCGACGCCCCGGCCCGCGGTGTGCAGGCGCGGCTGAAGGACTGCGGTGGTCGTCGTGCTGTGCAGTGCGTTCATTTCGCGCCCCCCGTGGGTGGAGCCGGTCTGGTCTTCATACCTGTCCGGCGAGGGCCGCCCGGTGGCGTCCCCGTCGATGGGCAATAGCCTGCCGCGTCAGTTTCATGGCGTTGTCCGCCGAGTGTCACAGCCCCGTCACAGACCACGGCGGTACCTTCCACGGCTCCTCTTGGGAGAGAATGCGAACGTGCCTTTCCTGTTGCTGATCGAGGACGACGACGCCATCCGAGCGAGCCTCGAACTCGCCCTGTCGCGCCAGGGCCACCGTGTGGTGGCCGCGGCGACGGGCGAGGACGGGCTGAAGCTGCTGCGCGAACAGCGGCCGGACCTGATCGTGCTGGACGTGATGCTCCCGGGCATCGACGGCTTCGAGGTGTGCCGGCGCATCCGTCGCACCGACCAGCTGCCGATCATCCTGCTGACCGCGCGCAGCGACGACATCGACGTCGTCGTGGGCCTGGAGTCGGGGGCGGACGACTACGTCGTCAAGCCCATCCAGCCGCGTGTGCTGGACGCCCGCATCCGCGCCGTGCTGCGCCGCGGCGAGCGGGACAGCACCGACGCGGCCGCCTTCGGCAGCATCGTCATCGACCGCTCGGCGATGACCGTCACGAAGAACGGCGAGGACCTGCAGCTCACGCCGACCGAGCTGCGCCTGCTGCTGGAGCTGAGCCGCCGCCCCGGTCAGGCCCTGTCCCGGCAGCAGTTGCTGCGCCTGGTGTGGGAGCACGACTACCTCGGCGACTCGCGTCTGGTGGACGCCTGCGTGCAGCGGCTGCGCGCCAAGATCGAGGACGTGCCCTCGTCGCCGACCCTGATCCGTACCGTCCGGGGTGTCGGGTACCGCCTGGACGCGCCGGCGTGAATCCACCGCACGACGAGTACCCGGCCTCCGACGACGGGACGGACCGGCGGCTGAGCGGCTGGAGGTCACGGCTGCTGCGGCTCACCAGCCTGCGGCTGCGCCTGGTCGCCGTCTTCGCCGCCGTGGCGCTGGCGGCCGCCGTCTCCGCCTCCGGCATCGCGTACTGGCTCAACCGCGACGCGGTGCTGACGCGCGCCCAGAACGCCGCCCTCAACGACTTCCGCGCCTCGATGACCCGCAACGCGGGCTCCCTGCCGCGGTACCCGTCCTGCGACAAACTGGCCGAGGCCGCGCGCAGCATCGGCGCCAGCACCCAGAACTACCAGGTGCTGCTGATCGGCACCGGCCCGGACGGCGAGCGCTGCGCGCCCAAGTCGCTGAGCGACGGCTTCTCGCTGGACGCCGTCCCCTCGACGCTGCGCAAGGCCGTCAGCAAGCGCAACCCCAAGACGGGCGACCCCGCCGAGTACCACCTGTACTGGCAGCGGGTCACGCGCAACGGCCAGCCGTACCTGGTCGGCGGGGCCAAGGTGATCGGCGGCGGGCCGACCGGCTACATGTTCAAGTCGCTGGAGGCCGAGCGCAAGGACCTCAACTCGCTGGCCTGGTCGCTCGGCATCGCCACCGCCCTCGCCCTGATCGGCGCGGCCCTGCTCGCCCAGGCCGCGGCCTCCACCGTGCTGCGGCCCGTGGCCCGCCTCGGGGACGCCGCCAGGAGGCTCGGCGAGGGCAAGCTCGACACCCGGCTGCGGGTCACCGGCACAGACGAACTCGCCGAGTTGTCCCGGACGTTCAACCGCACCGCGGAACGGCTGGAGATGCGGGTCGACGAGCTGAGCCAGCGCGAGGCGGCCAGCCGCCGCTTCGTCGCCGACATGTCCCACGAGCTGCGCACCCCGCTGACCGCGATCACCGCCGTGACCGAGGTGCTGGAGGACGAGGCGGACTCCCTCGACCCGATGATCGCCCCGGCGGTACGGCTGGTGGTGAGCGAGACCAAGCGGCTGGGCGAGCTGGTGGAGAACCTGATGGAGGTCACCCGCTTCGACGCGGGCACCGCGCGCCTGGTCATGGACGACGTCGACGTCTCCGACCTGGTCACCGCCTGCATCGACGCCCGCGCCTGGCTCGACGCGGTGGAGCTGGACGCGCCGCGCGGCATCATCGCGCTGCTCGACCCGCGCCGCATGGACGTGATCCTCGCCAATCTGATCGGCAACGCCCTCAAGCACGGCGGCTCGCCGGTCCGGGTCAAGGTCAGGCAGGACGGGGACGAACTCGTCGTCGAGGTCGCCGACAACGGCCCCGGCATCCCGGAGGACGTGCTGCCGCACGTCTTCGACCGGTTCTTCAAGGCGGACGCCTCCCGGGCCCGTTCCGAGGGGAGCGGCCTGGGCCTGTCCATCGCCCTGGAGAACGCGCACATCCACGGCGGAGAGATCGCCGCGGCCAACGCCCCCGCCGGCGGAGCGGTGTTCACGCTGCGGCTGCCGATGCGCACCGGGGCCGGCCAGGCGGCGGAGACCGAGGAAGGAAACGAGGGCACGTGACGCAGCCGTCCGGGGGCGCCGCCCCGCACCCCCCGGGTCTGCCGTCCGCGGGCGCCGCCCGTCGCCGGCGCGGCCCGCTCCTCGCCCTGCTCGGCGTGGTCCTGCTGGCCGGCTGCGGCATCCGCACCACCTCGGTGCCGGTGGACGCCGGACCGGCGCCCTCCCGCGTCTCCTGCGCGGTGCCGGACGAGGAGGCGAGCGCCTCCGCGACGGCCTCCGCGACGGCCTCCGCCTCGCCCCGGGGGCTGACCGCCCGGGTGTACCTGGTGTGCAGCGCCCAGGTGGCCGGGGTGAACCGCTCCGTGCGGACCGAGAGCCTGGACCAGCTGGGGGTTGCCGTGCTGCTCCTGCGCGAACTGCAGCGCAAGCCGCGCGGCGGCGAGTCGTCGGCCGGCTTCACCACGGCCGTGCAGGGCGACCTGGCGGTGAAGGGACCGCGCCGCGACGACCCCCGCGAATCGCTCCGGATCAGCGCGCCGCTGAGCGACCTGCCGCCGTTCGCGCTCGCCCAGCTGGTGTGCACCTACGCCGGTACGGGCGCGGCCGCCGGCAGCGGCGGGGTGCTCCTGGGCGGCTCCGACGACACCCCCGTGCGCCGCTTCACCTGCACCGGGGACCTGCGCACCGACCCCGAGGCGGCGGAGACCGCTGGAACCGCCGTGAAGTGACAGACGTCCTTCCAGGCGTGCGGCGCGACGGCTCTCTCCCGAAAGTGCGCGCGGTGGGCCTGGTACTCGCCGCGGTGCATCTGGCTCTGGTCGGGTGGCTGATGCTGCGTCCGCAGTACGTGCCCTGGGTGGACGCCCCCAATCTCCGTCCGTTCGCCACCATCCGCTCCGACCTCGCCATGGGGCCCGCGGAGGCGGCCGGCCGGATCGCCTCGGGGATGGCGCTGCTGGCCCCGCTGGGCGTGCTGCTGCCGATGGCCGGCGGCCGGGTGCGGGCCTCGGTGACGGGGTCGTTCGCCCGCACGGTCTTCGCGGGCCTGATGATCTCGCTCGCCCTGGAGTTCGTGCAGACCGGGGTGCCGGGGCAGATCTTCGACGTGGACGCCCTGCTGCTCAACACGGCCGGGGTCGCGCTGGCGCACCTCGCCGTGGTGCCCGCGGCACGCGCGTGGGTGCACCGCCGCAGCGTCCGCCGGCAGGCCCGGCTGACCGCGGCTCAGGGGCGGACCCCGAGGATTCCCAGGGTCGGGATCGCACCGTAGAGCGATGGTTCGCGGTGTTATGCGCTCGTACGGTGATGTCATCGGCCGGAGAGACCGGCCTCGACTCCCGAAGGAGCACCCGCCATGTCCGCACTGGTCCGCCCGCGTCACGGCCGGATGATCGCCGGGGTCTGCGCCGGGCTCGCAGACCGGTTCGGCACCTCCGCCACCACGATGCGCGTGATCTTCCTGCTGTCGTGCCTGCTGCCCGGGCCGCAGTTCCTGCTCTACCTCGCGCTGTGGCTGCTGCTGCCGAACGAGGGGAGCACGAAGGCCGCGGTGTGACGCCACGGCCCGAGAAGCACCGACGGGCCGCACCCCCGAGGGGGTGCGGCCCGTCCGCCGTTCGTCCGGGCGGCGCTCAGCCGCCGATCGGCAGGCCCTGCAGCGGGAGCTGACCCAGCGGCAGCTGGCCGCCGACCGGGAGGCCGCCGAGCAGCGTGCTCACGCCCTGGGGGGCGTTCTGCACACCGGGGACGAGGTTGGTCGACTTCGGCAGGCCGCTGGTGACGGCACCGACCGGGACCGACTTCGCCACGTTGGCGACCGGCACGGAGGCCGGCAGGGCCGAGGCGTCCGGCAGGCCCAGGTTGGTGTCCGTCGGAGCGGCGGAGGCGACGCCCGCGGCGGCCCCGACGAAGGCCACGCCCAGCGCGGCGGCACCGAGAGTCTTGACGGTTCCGGTCTTCATGGTTGCGATCCTCGTGATGGGGGATGGTGCGTCCGCCGCGGCACACACGGATGGTGTTCGCGGGATTTCGGAACGTAGCGACGGAACGCGGGGCGGTGCAAGCACCGCGAACGGCCGCCCCGGGCCCGGGCCGGCCCGCCGCCGCACGGCGGGACGGCCCGGACCTCATCCCTCTTCCGGCGAGGAATCGCTGGCCACGGCGGTGGCGGCGGCCGTCTGACGGAACAGCCACTCGGCCTTCAGCTCCGAGTATCCGGGCTTGATCACGTCATTGATCATCGCGAGACGTTCATCGAAAGGGATGAAGGCGGACTTCATCGCGTTGACCGTGAACCACTGCATGTCGTCGAGCGTGTAGCCGAACGCGGCCACCAGCTCGGCGAACTCGCGGCTCATGCTCGTACCGCTCATCAGGCGGTTGTCGGTGTTCACCGTGACCCGGAAGTGCAGCCGGCGCAGCAGTCCGATGGGGTGCTCCGCGTACGAGGCGGCCGCGCCGGTCTGCAGGTTGGAGGTGGGGCACATCTCCAGGGGGATGCGCTTGTCGCGCACATAGTTGGCCAGCCGCCCGAGGGAGACCGTGCCGTCCTGCGCGACCTCGATGTCGTCGATGATGCGCACGCCGTGGCCGAGCCGGTCGGCGCCGCACCACTGCAGGGCCTGCCAGATGGAGGGCAGGCCGAAGGCCTCGCCGGCGTGGATGGTGAAGTGGAAGTTCTCCCGCTGGAGGTACTCGAAGGCGTCGAGGTGGCGGGTGGGCGGGAAGCCGGCCTCGGCGCCCGCGATGTCGAAGCCGACGACGCCCCGGTCGCGGTACCGGATGGCCAGTTCGGCGATCTCCTGCGAGCGGGCGGCGTGCCGCATCGCGGTGAGCAGGGCGCCCACCCGGATCCGGCCACCCGCCTCGCGGGCCCGCCGTTCGCCTTCCCGGAAGCCCTCGTTGACGGCCTCCACGACCTCGTCGAGGGAGAGCCCGTGGTCGACGTGGAGTTCCGGGGCGTAGCGCACCTCGGCGTAGACGACGCCGTCCGCGGCGAGGTCCTCGGCGCACTCGGCGGCGACCCGGGTGAGCGCCTCGCGGGTCTGCATGACGCCGACCGTGTGCGAGAAGGTCTCCAGGTAGCGCTCCAGCGAGCCGGAGTCGGCGGCCTCGCGGAACCAGGTGCCGAGCTTGTCCGGGTCGGTCTCCGGCAGGCCGTCGTAGCCCGACGCACGGGCCAGGTCGACGACGGTCCCGGGGCGGACGCCGCCGTCGAGGTGGTCGTGGAGCAGCACCTTGGGTGCACGGCGGATCTGCTCGGGCGTGGGGGTGGCCCCCGCAGCGCCCGCGGGGAAGGGGAGCGTGCTTGAGCTCGTCATTTCCGAAAGATACCCCCTACGCGCGTAGAACTCTTGGATGATGCCGAATATTGACCTCCTGGCCAGGTCGTGCACACCTTCCCGTCTGCCATGGTTACGCCATGGCTTCGCAAGCTTTACCGGTGCGTGGTGCGCGGTTGGGAAAGAGAGTGACACCGGGTCTGAACCCGGCGGCCCGGCGGGATTCGGACGAGGAGGCGGTCCGTGCCGCCGTGTTGCTGCTGCCCGGCGGCCGTGCGCTGAGCACCCGTCGGCGCTCCCCCGTGGCGGCCGCGGCGATGGTGCCGCTGGCACGTCGGCTCATGCGGACGGCGGGCCGCGGCGGGGGCCTGGCCGTGCACGTCGTGCACTACCGCTTCCGCGGCTGGAACGGCGGTCACGCCCACCCGGCCGAGGACGCGCAGTGGGCGGTCGACGAGGTCGTCCGCCGCTACGGTGACGTACCGGTGTCGCTGGTCGGCATGGACATGGGCGGCCGCGCCGCGCTGCGGGCCGCGGGCCACCCGGCCGTCGACTCCGCGGTCGCCATAGCCCCGTGGCTGCCGGACGCGCCCGAGCCCGATCCGGTGAAGCAGCTGATAGGCCGCCATGTCCTGATCGTGCACGGCACGAACGACGGCTCCACCCACCCCGATCTCTCCTACCGGCTGGCCGAGCGGGTGAAGAAGGTCAACCGGGACGTGTGCCGGTTCGAGGTGCACACCGACGGCCACCTGCTCCACGACCACCGGGCCGAAGTCGCCTCGCTGACGTCCGACTTCGTCCTCGGCACCCTGCTGGGGAGGTCCTTCGCCCGCCCCGTCGCCGACGCACTGGCCGCCCCTCCCCCGCTCGGCCTGCGCATGCCCCTGGCCTCCGGTTTCGGCAGGTCCCCCCAACTTCGCTGAGCCGCCCGGCGGCCACGGGGCTCACGCCCGCCCACCCCCGGACCGGCCGGCGCCGTCAGTCGGGCAGGAGCTGCCCGCGCCTGCCGAGCAGGAACTTCTTGAACGCCGCGACCGGGGCCGTGTCGGCGTGCCCGCCGAGCCAGGCCACCCCGATCTCCCGGACCGCGCGCGGGGCGGTGACGGTCAGCTCCACGACACCGGGGCGCGGCACGAGCGGCGGCGGCAGCAGGGCCACCCCCAGGCCGGCGGCGACCAGCCCGCGCAGGGTCTCGGCCTCCTCGCCCTCGAAGCCCACCCGGGGGGTGAAGCCCGCCTCCGCGCACAGGGCGTCGGTGATGCGCCGCAGCCCGTATCCCGCCTCCAGGCTGACGAACAGCTCCCCGGACGCCTCCGCCAGACGCACCCGGCGGCGGGAGGCGAGCCGGTGGTCGGCGGGGACGACCAGCCGCAGCCGCTGCTCGTCCAGGCGCCGGACGACCAGGTCGGGCGCGTCCGGCACCGGCGAGGTCAGGCACAGGTCCAGCTGGCCCGCACGCAGCCCGGCGAGCATCGCCTCGCCGTAGTTCTGCACGAGCTGGAAGCGGATCCGCGGGTGGTCGGCGCGGAAGGCCCGCAGCAGGGCCGGTACGGTCTCCGGGCCGAGCGTGTGGAGGAAGCCGAAGGCGACCCGTCCGGACAGCGGGTCGGCGTCGGCGCGCACGGACTCGGCCGAGCGCTCCACCTCGCCCAGCGCCCGCTCCACGGAGGCGAGGAAGCCGCGCCCCGCGGGGGTGAGCGAGACCGTACGGCCCTGGCGGGCGAAGAGCGTGACGCCCAGGTCGAGTTCGAGCCGGACCATGGCACGGCTGAGCGTGGACTGGGGCACCCCCAGCTCGCGCGCCGCACGGGTGACGTGCTCGTGCCGCGCCACGGCGGCGAACTGGGCGAGCCGGGGTGCCAGCACCGTCGCCCAGGACGTGCTGTCCAGCTCCGCCCGCATGTCTGTTGCGTCACGGGACGGCGACAGCGATCCGGCTGACCTCGCTTCATGCACCATGGGAACGATTATGGCCACTGTGTGCATTGGACGCATGAAACGGGCCCGGCCTAGCGTAAAGGCATGTCTCCCGCCGATACAGGGGCGTCCACCGTGACACGGCCGGGCGCCGCCCCCTCCGCCCCCTCAGCCCCCTCAGCCGCCACACTGCGACCGGGTGAGCCCGGCTACCGCCGCGCCATCCTTGCCCTGTTCGCCGCGGGTCTCGCCACCTTCGCCCTCCTCTACTCCACGCAGGCCCTGCTGCCGGTGCTGTCCACGGGGCTGTCCCTCAGCCCGGCCCAGGCCAGCCTCACCGTCTCGGCCACCACCGCCGCGCTGGCGCTGGCCCTGCTGCCGGTGAGCGCGCTGAGCGAGAAGTACGGGCGCACGGCCGTGATGACGGCGTCGGTCTTCAGTGCCTCGGCACTGGCCCTGGTCATCCCGTTCGCGCCGGACCTGACCACCCTGGTCGTGCTGCGCGCCGCGCAGGGCGTGGCCCTCGCAGGGCTCCCGGCGACCGCGATGGCGTACCTCGGCGAGGAGATCCACCCCAAGGCGGTGGCCTCCGCGATCGGGCTCTACGTCGCGGGCAACAGCATCGGCGGCATGAGCTCCCGGGTCCTGACCGGCGCCGTGGCGCAGGCCTTCGGCTGGCGCGCCTCGCTGTTCGCCGCCGGCGCGATGGCGGTGCTGTGCGCCGTCGCCTTCCGCCTGCTGATCCCCGCCGCCCGCAACTTCCGTCCCGGCCCGGTCAGTCCCGTCGCCCTGTGGCGCACGGTCACCGGCCATCTGGGCACCCCGCTGCTGCGCCGGCTCTACCTGATCGGGCTGCTGTTCATGGCGGTCTTCGGCGCCGTCTACAACGTGCTGGGCTACCGGCTCGCCGCCGAGCCCTTCGGCCTGTCGCAGACCGCGATCGGCCTCATCTTCCTGGTCTACCTGGTCGGCACCGGCGCCTCCGCCGCCTCCGGCGTCCTGCACGGCCGCCTCGGACGGCGCGGCGCCCTGTACGTCGCCGTGGTGCTGGCCGCCGGCGGGCTGCTGCTCACCCTGGCGGACTCCCTCGCCGCCGTGCTGACCGGCCTGGTCCTCATCACGGCCGGCTTCTTCACCGGCCACTCCATCGCCTCCGGGGCGGTCAGCCGCACCGCCACCACCGGCCGCGCCCAGGCCTCCGCGCTCTATCTGACCGCGTACTACATCGGCAACAGCGTCGGCGGCACCCTCGGCGCCTCCGCCTTCCACTCCGCCGGCTGGGACGGCACGGTCGCCCTGTGCCTGGCCGCCGTCCTGGGCGTCGCGGGGATCACCCTGCACGCCACCCGGCGCGCGGTCGCGGACCGGCGGCTCACCGTCCCGGCCCGGCGGACGGCCCGGCGGACGGCCTGACGGAAGGCCTCACGGAAGGCCTCACGGAGCGGAACGCGAACGGGACCGGTGGAAGTCCACCGGTCCCGTTCCGTGTCGCGGGGGGGGGAAGGCCCCGCTCAGGCGATGCGCTCCAGCACGATCGGGTCCGCCGTGAACGCCGTGCCCGCCGGGGAGATCTCGACGCCGCCGGCGAGGGCCTCCAGCGCCCAGCCGAACTTCTCCGGGGTGTCGGTGTGCAGGGTGAGCAGCGGCTGGCCCTGGGTGACCGCGGCACCCGGCTTGGCGTGCAGCTCGACGCCCGCGCCGGCCTGCACCGGGTCCTCCTTGCGCGCCCGGCCCGCGCCGAGGCGCCAGGCGGCGACACCCACGGCGTAGGCGTCCAGACCGGTGAGGACACCGGAACGCTCGGCGGTGACGACGTGCCGCTCGCGCGCGGCGGGCAGCTCCGCGTCCGGGTCGCCGCCCTGGGCGGAGATCATGCGGCGCCACACGTCCATGGCGGAGCCGTCGGCGAGCGCCTTGGCCGGGTCGGCGTCCTTCAGGCCCGCCGCGTCGAGCATCTCGCGCGCCAGGGCGAGGGTCAGCTCGACCACGTCGGCCGGGCCGCCGCCCGCCAGCACCTCGACGGACTCCCGGACCTCCAGCGCGTTGCCCGCGGTCAGGCCGAGCGGGGTGGACATGCCGGTGAGCAGCGCCACCGTCCGCACACCGTGGTCGGTGCCCAGCCCCACCATCGTGGAGGCCAGTTCCCGCGCCTGCTCCAGGTCCTTCATGAAGGCCCCGGAGCCGACCTTGACGTCCAGGACGAGCGAGCCCGTGCCCTCGGCGATCTTCTTGGACATGATCGAGGAGGCGATCAGCGGGATCGCCTCGACGGTGCCGGTGACGTCGCGCAGCGCGTACAGCTTCTTGTCGGCGGGGGCGAGGCCGTCGCCCGCGGCGCAGATGACGGCGCCGCTGTCGCCCAGGACCCGCAGCATCTCGTCGTTCGACAGCAGGGCCCGCCAGCCCGGGATGGACTCCAGCTTGTCCAGGGTGCCCCCGGTGTGGCCGAGGCCGCGGCCGGACAGCTGGGGGACGGCCGCGCCGCAGGCCGCGACCAGGGGCGCGAGCGGCAGCGTGATCTTGTCGCCGACGCCACCGGTGGAGTGCTTGTCGGCGGTCGGACGGGGCAGCGCGGAGAAGTCCATGCGCTCGCCGCTGGCGATCATCGCGGCCGTCCAGCGCGCGATCTCGGCCCGGTCCATGCCGTTGAGCAGGATCGCCATCGCGAGCGCGGACATCTGCTCGTCGGCGACCTCACCCCTGGTGTAGGCGTCGATGACCCAGTCGATCTGGTCGTCGCCGAGGCGGCCGCCGTCGCGCTTGGTGCGGATGACGGAAATCGCGTCCATGATTCACGTACCTTCTTAGCGATTGATCAGGTCGTCCGGGCCGAACGCGTCGGGGAGGACGTCGCGCATCGCGCGGATGCCGTCGGACATCTCCACCAGCAGTTCGGGGCCGCCGTGCTCCCACAGCAGCTGACGGCAGCGACCGCACGGCATCAGCTGGTCGCCCTTGCGGTCGACGCAGGTGAAGGCGACGAGCCGGCCGCCTCCGGTGGCGTGCAGGGTCGACACCAGGCCGCACTCGGCGCACAGGCCGAGGCCGTAGCTGGCGTTCTCCACGTTGCACGCCGAGATGACCCGCCCGTCGTCCACCAGCGCGGCCGCGCCGACGGGGAAATGCGAGTACGGGACGTAGGCCCGGGACATGGCGTCCCGGGCCTGTGCCCGCAGGCCTTCCCAGTCGACGTCGTCGACGCCGACCCGGCCCGCGGTGTCGCTCACTTGCCCTGACCCTTCCGGTACCTCATACCGTCAGCCTTGGGCATCCGCAGACGTTGTGCCGACAGGGAGAGCACCAGCAGGGTGACGACGTAGGGGGTCGCGCCCACGAACTCGCTGGGCACCTCGTCGGTGAGCAGGTACCAGGCCAGCACCAGCGCGCCGACGACGAGGCTGACACCGCCCTGCCAGAAGCTCCGCTTCCACAGCTTCCAGGCCGCCAGCAACACCAGCAGGACCACCAGGAGCAGCAGCAGCGCGTGCACCGTCGGACCGCCGTTGCGCAGCTGGAGCGCGTCGGAGTAGCCGAAGAGGCCGGCGCCGGTGGCGAGGCCGCCGACGCGCCAGTTGCCGAAGATCATCGCCGCGAGGCCGATGTAGCCGCGGCCGCCGGTCTGGCCCTCGAGGTAGATGTGCGTGGGCACCATCGCCAGGAAGGCGCCGCCGAGGCCGGCGAGACCGCCGGAGGCGATCACGGCGATGTACTTGTACAGGTACACGTTGACGCCGAGCGACTCGGCCGCGACCGGGTTCTCGCCGCAGGAGCGCAGCCGCAGGCCGAACGGGCTGCGCCACAGCAGGAAGAAGCTGCCGACGAAGAGCACCACCGCGACGAGCGTCAGCGCGGACACGTCGGTGACGAGGCCGCCGAGGACGCCGGCGAGGTCGGAGACGAAGAACCAGCCGTGCTTCTCGATGCTCGACAGCCCGTCGGACAGCCCCGGGACGTCGAAGGACGGCAGGGGGTCGACCGGCGGGGACTGCTTGGGGTTACCGCCCTTGGTGGCCGCGTCGCCGGTGGAGAACCACAGCTTGGCGAGGTACTGGGTGGCACCGAGCGCCAGGATGTTGATGGCCACACCGGAGATGATGTGGTCGACGCCGAAGGTGACGGTGGCGATCGCGTGGATCAGGCCGCCGAGCGCACCGCCGACGACGCCGGCGAGGACGCCGACCCACGGGTTGGTCTGCCAGCCGGCCCAGGCACCGAAGAAGGTGCCGAGGATCATCATGCCCTCGAGGCCGATGTTGACCACGCCGGACCGCTCGGACCACAGGCCGGCCAGACCGGCCAGGCCGATCGGCACGGCGAGGCCGAGCGCCGCGGTGATCTGGCCCTGCGCGGTGAGCTGGTCCTGGCCGGTGATGATCCGCACCACCGACACCAGCGCGATCGCGGCGGCGATGATCAGCAGGATCACCGGGAAGGAGAGGCGGCCCTTGCGGCCCTTGGCCCCTGCGGCCTTGGGAGCCGCGGGCGGCGGGGTCTGGGTCGTCGTGGCGGTCACGCCGTCACCTCCTTCTTGGTGCGGGCCTGGGCGGCGAGCTCCTCGCCGACCTTCTGCTGCTGGCGCTTGAGGCCGTAGCGGCGGACCACCTCGTAGGCGATGACGACGCTCAGGACGATGACGCCCTGCATCACGCCGACGATCTCCTTGTCGTAGCCCTCGAACTCCAGGCGGCCCGAGCCGCGCTCCAGGAAGCCCCACAGCAGCGCGGCCAGCGCGACGCCGACCGGGTTGTTGCGGCCGAGCAGGGCCACCGAGATGCCGGTGAAGCCGATGCCGGCCGGGAAGAGGTCGGCGCCGTAGGCGTGGGTGTCGTTCAGCAGCAGCGGCAGGCCGGTGAGACCGGCCAGGCCGCCGGAGATCAGCATGCTGGTGACCACCATGCGCTTGACGCTGACGCCGCTGGCGGTGGCGGCGCTCTCGGACAGGCCGACGCTGCGCAGGTCGAAGCCGAAGCGGGTGCGGCCCAGCACGAACCAGTAGCCGACGCCGATGATCACGGCGAGCACGACGAAGCCGTAGATCTGGCCGATGTCCTCGCCCATGTCGAAGTTGAACAGATGGCCGGAGGAGGGCAGCGGCGTGGTCGACACCGAGGTGCCCGCCTTGTCGAGGTGGCCGAGCCGGCCGTCCTTGAGCAGGTAGCCGACGATGGACAGGGCGATCGCGTTCAGCATGATCGTCGCGATGACCTCGCTGACCCCGCGCGAGGTCTTCAGCACACCCGCGATACCGGCCCACATGGCGCCGACGGTCATGGCGACCACGATGATCAGCGGGATCTGCAGGAAGCCCGGCAGCGACACCGCGCCGCCGACGGCCGCGGCGAAGAAGGCGCCCAGGCGGTACTGCCCCTCGACGCCGATGTTGAACAGGTTCATGCGGAAGCCGACGGCGACCGCGATGCCCGCGATGTAGTACGTGGTCGCCTTGTTGATGATCTCGACCTGGCTGTCGCTCTTGAAGCCGTAGTCGAACATCGTCCCGAAGGCGCCGAACGGCTCCTTGCCCGTGGCGAGCAGCACCAGCGCCGTGATCACGAACGCGGCCACGAGCGCCAGCACGGGGGCGGCGATGCCGAGGAGCACCCGCTCCTTGTCGATCTTCTTCATCGGTCCTCTCCCCCGTGGCCGGTGTCGCCGTCCTCGTGCTCGAGATGGCCGGCGGCCGCGCCGGTCATCGCGGAGCCCAGCTCCTCCGGGGTGATGGTGGCGGGGTCGGCGTCGGCGACCAGGCGGCCGCGGTACATGACGCGCAAGGTGTCGGACAGGCCGATCAGCTCGTCCAGGTCGGCGGAGATCAGCAGCACGGCCAGGCCCTCACGCCGGGCCTCGCGGATCTGGTCCCAGATCTGGGCCTGGGCACCGACGTCCACGCCCCGGGTGGGGTGCGCGGCGATCAGCAGCTTGGGCCGGTGGCTCATCTCACGGCCGACGATCAGCTTCTGCTGGTTGCCGCCGGACAGGGACGCGGCGGTCACCTCGATGCCGGGGGTGCGGACGTCGTACTCGCGCACGATCCGCTCGGTGTCGCGGCGGGCCGCGGCCGGGTCGAGGAAGCCGCCCTTGCTGTTGGGGGACTCGGTGACGTGGCCCAGGATGCGGTTCTCCCAGAGCGGGGCCTCCAGCAGCAGGCCGTGCCGGTGCCGGTCCTCGGGGATGTAGCCGATGCCGCCCTCGCGGCGCCTGCGCGTCGGCACCTGGGTGATCTCGTCGCCGTCGAGGCCGATCCGGCCCGCGTCGGGCGGCAGGATGCCCATGATCGCCTCGACCAGTTCCGCCTGGCCGTTGCCCTCGACACCCGCGATGCCGAGGACCTCGCCCTTGTGGATGGTGAAGGAGATCCGGTCCAGGACGACGCGTTCGATGCCCTCCAGGTCGGTCTCCGACAGGTGCAGACCGTCGACGGTCAGCATCGGAACGTCGGTGACCGTCGACTCGCGGGTCTCGGGGGACGGCAGCTCGCTGCCGACCATCAGCTCCGCGAGCTGCTTGGGGGTCGTGGTCGCCGGGTCGGCGGAACCGACCGTGGTGCCCCGGCGGATGACGGTGATCGCGTCGGCGACGGAGAGCACCTCGCCCAGCTTGTGGGAGATGAAGATGACCGTCAGGCCCTCGGCCTTGAGCTCGCGCAGGTTGTCGAAGAGCGCGTCGACCTCCTGCGGTACGAGGACCGCGGTCGGCTCGTCGAGGATCAGCGTACGGGCGCCGCGGAAGAGGACCTTCAGGATCTCGACGCGCTGACGGTCGGCGACACCGAGGTCCTCCACCAGGACGTCCGGGCGCACCCCGAGGCCGTAGGCGTCCGAGATCTCCTTGATCTTCGCCCGGGCCCTGCCGCCGATGCCGTACAGCTTCTCGCTGCCGAGGACGACGTTCTCGAGGACGGTGAGGTTGTCGGCGAGCATGAAGTGCTGGTGCACCATGCCGATGCCGCGGGCGATGGCGTCGCCCGGGTCGTGGAAGGTCACCCGCTCGCCGTCGACGGTGATGGTGCCCTCGTCCGGCTTCTGCATGCCGTAGAGGATCTTCATCAGCGTCGACTTGCCGGCGCCGTTCTCGCCCACGAGGGCGTGCACCGTGCCACGGCGAACCGTGATGTCGATGTCGTGGTTGGCCACGACGCCTGGGAATCGCTTGGTGATGCCGCGGAGCTCCACGGCATTCTGGCTGGGGGGGCTGGACGCGTCGATGGCGCACTCTCCTCGCGGAAAAGAGCGGGGTGGGCGGGGTGTGGCGAACGTATCGCGAGGAGGGGCCTCTACACGCGTAGCGTTGCCAGATCCATAAGGGGATGAGTCACAACGGATACCGCGTGCGCGACACCCGGCTGAACGCAGGCGCGAGGCCCGGGAAGGGGGGAGCCTGGGCTGTCCCCTCCCGAGCCTCGCGCCCGGCGCTCATGAGAGACCGGACGTCACTTGACGGTCGTCTTGACCTTGATGTCGCCGCTCACGATCTTGGTCTTGGCCTCGTCCAGCTGGGACTTGATGTCGTCGATGAAGCCACCGCTGGTGGACAGGCCGACACCGTCCTTGGACAGGTCGTAGGCGTGGGTGCCGGTCAGGGGGGCACCGTCCTTGACCGACTTGACCGCGTCGTAGACCGCGACGTTCACGTTCTTCAGCGCGGAGGTCAGGATCGAGTCCTTGTACTTGGCCAGACCCGGCTGCTCGTGCTGGTCGGAGTCGACACCGATCGCCCAGGCGCCGGACTTGCCGGCGACGGCCTCGATGGCACCGTTGCCGGAGGAGCCGGCGGCCGAGTAGATCACGTCGATGCCGTTGTCCAGCATGCCCTGCGCGGCGGCCTTGCCCTTGGCGGGGTCGGAGAAGCCGGAGAGGTCCGAGCCGGGGGTCAGGTACTGGGTGGTGACCTTGATCTTCGGGTTGGTCTCCTCCACGCCCTGGCGGAAGCCGGCCTCGAACTTGTTGATCAGCGGGATGTCCACGCCACCGATGAAGCCGACCTTGTTGTCCTTGGTCTTCAGGGCGGCGGCGACACCGGCGAGGTAGGAGCTCTGCTCCTCGGTGAAGACGATGCTGTCGACGTTCTTGGCGTCGACGACCGAGTCGACGATCGCGAAGGTCGTCTTGGGGTACTTCTTGGCCGCGGCCGTGATGGAGTCGGCGTACGCGAAGCCGACACCGATGACCGGGTTGTAACCCGCGTCGGCCAGGTCCTCCAGGCGCTGCTCGCGGTCGGCCTCGGTGTCCGAGGTCTTGGCGGTCAGCTCCTTCACCTCGACACCGAAGTCGGCCTTCGCCTTGTCCAGGCCCGCGGCGGCGGAGTCGTTGAACGAGTGGTCACCACGGCCACCCACGTCGTAGGCGACGCCGACCTTCAGCTTGCTGCTGTCGCTGCCGCCGCTGGTGGTGTCACTGTCCTTGGAGCTGCTGCCGCAAGCGGTCGCAGTGAGCGCGAGAGCCGCGGAGGCTATACCCGCGGCGGCGATCTTGGTTACCCGGCGCAAGAGGGTACCCCTTCAACTCTGAGCGCCCCGTCCGGCGCTGGCTTAACCGGAGCTTAACGCGCGTAGATGTCAGGTAAAGGGGGGTTGGCCGCCCGTTATCGGATCGTCGCATTTCGGCCAGGTGACCCAGCCGTGTCGGCCGGGTCACCCACCGTCATGCCAGCAGCGCAGCAGAGGTGAAGAGCTCCACGCCGACCTTGATCGCGCCCTCGTCGACATCGAAGTCACCTTGATGCAGATCACGCTTTGACGTGTCCCCAACGGGCCGTACGCCCAACCTCGCCAGCGCGCCCGGAACCTGCTCCAGGTACCAGGAGAAGTCCTCGCCGCCGAGGCTCTGCTCCGTGTCCTCGACCGTGTGCGCGCCGTAACGGGCCGTCATGGCGTCGCGCAGCAGCTCGGTCGAGTCCGCCTCGTTCACCACCGGCGGCACCCCGCGGTGGTAGGTCAGCTCCCACTTCGCCCGGTACATCGCGGCCACCTGGTCGATCACCTCGTGGACCAGGTCGGGGGCCTCGTGCCAGGCGTTCAGGTCCAGGCAGCGGACCGTGCCCTCCAGCTCGGCGTGCTGCGGGATGACGTTGGCGGCGTGACCGGCCTCGATGCGGCCCCACACGATGCTCATCCCGGCCCGGGGGTCGATCCGGCGGGCCAGCACGGCCGGCAACTCGGTGGCCATCTTGGCGGCGGCCGTGACCAGGTCGGTGGTGAGGTGGGGGCGGGCCGTGTGGCCGCCCGCGCCGTCCAGGGAGAGCTCCAGCCGGTCCACGGCGGAGGTGATCGGCCCCTGCCGCAGCCCGATCCGCCCGACCTCGACCTTCGGGTCGCAGTGCAGGGCCAGGATCCGGCCCACGCCGTCCAGCGCCTTCGCCTTGATGGCGTCCAGCGCGCCGCCCGGCATGACCTCCTCGGCCGGCTGGAACACCAGCCGCACCGGACGCCTCAGCTTGCCCTCGCGCTCCAGCTCCGCCAGTACCAGGCCGGCGCCGAGCACCACCGTGGTGTGCACGTCGTGGCCGCAGGCGTGCGCCCGGCCGGGCACGGTCGAGCGGTACTCCACGCGCTTGGTGTCCGGGATCGGGAGCGCGTCCAGATCCGCGCGCAGCGCCAGCCGCGGACGCTCGGGGTCGGTGGCGCCGATGTCGCACAACAGCCCGGTGCCGCCGGGCATCACACGGGGCTTGAGACCGGCCTGCTCCAGGCGCGCCTTGACCGCGGCGGTGGTACGGAACTCCTGCCGGCCCAGCTCGGGGTTCATGTGCAGGTCCCGCCGGAACGCCACGAGTTCGGCCCGCAGCCGCTCGGGCACCACCCCCAGCAGCGCACCTTCGGGTGCGGCGGGGACCACGGGCGCCACTGGCACGGGATTTTCGGAGGGTTCGGAGGCTGAGTCGTTCACCTCCGACAGGCTAGACCGCATCTGTACTCCTGATCGCTGGATCGCCGTAATTTCATGCCGCGCGAGGAAGAAAAACTCCCCCGTTCGGCGCGTACCCCGCCCCGTACAGGGGTAAGAACCTGGTTTATCCCTCGCCACTCCATAGTGGCCCAACGATCGCCCGGCCGCGAGGCAACGCTCTGTGAGCGGCCCGGAACGGCCCTGGCGGGAAGCGCCGAGGGCGGCGGACCCCCTTGGCCGGGGCGGTTCAGACCAGGGCGACGGGGGCGTCGGAGGCGGACAGCTCCGGGGAGGGACGGCGCGGGCCCAGGAGGCGCGCGTAGAGGTCGACGAGCGGCTCGGCCTGCTTCTGCCAGGACCACTCGCGCAGCACGTCCCCGCGTTCGTACGCCTTGCGGTAGCGGCGCGGGTTGGTGAGCACGGCGCCGACGGCCCGGACGAAGTCGGCGGTGTCCCCGCAGCGGAAGACCTCGCCGTTGCCGATCTCCAGGGTCGGGCGGGCCAGCACGCGGACGTCGCTGACCACCACGGGCAGCCGGGCGTGCGCGTACTCGAAGTAGCGGGCCGGGAGCGCGACCTGCCGGTCGGGGAGCCGGTGCACGGGCAGCACGCCGATGTCCGCCGAGGACAGGAAGCGCGGGATCTCGGCGGGCGGCACGTACGGCAGCACGTGCAGCCGGCGGGCCACGCCCAGCTCGGCCGCGCGGCCGGCGAGGGTGCCGATCCAGGGGTCCTCGGGGTCGGGGACGATCAGCGCGGCGTGCAGGTCGTAGAGCCTGGGCAGCGCGTCGACGACCGTGAGCAGGCCGCGGGCGGGGCCGGCGGCGCCGCTGTGGACCAGCAGCGGGACCTCGGGGGCGAGGCGGCAGCGGTCGCGGACCCCGGACGGCGGCGGGGAGGGCAGCGGCTCGTACGGCGGGGTGTTGCGGGCCACCGCGGGGCGCGTGGGCAGCCCGTGGCGCTCGCGAAGGCGGTCGGCGTAGGTGTCGGCGACGGTGACGACGCCGTCGGTGAGCGGCGCGTAGCTGCGCTCGTGGGCGTCGCGGGCGACGGCGGCGCGGCGGGAGGGCTCGGCCTCGACGGTGGTGTCCCAGACCACCTCCACCCGGTGGCCGCTTCCCTCGGCGCGCATCGCGGCCCGCACGGCGGTGCCCAGGGTCCGGTGGCCCAGGGCGTGCACGAGGTGCGGGCGCAGTTCGTCGAGGACCGGGCCGTAGGCGATCTCCAGGTCGAGCAGGAGCGGGTCGAGCCGGCGCCAGCAGCGCTTGCCGAGCAGCAGCCGGGTCGCGGTGGCGGCGGCGCTCTCGAGGGCTCCGCCGGGGACGGAGCGGCGGCGGACCGCGGCGCGGTACTGCGCCGAGCGCAGCGCCGTCCAGGCCCGGCGCAGTACGTGCCGGAACCGGCTGCCCGCGTGCAGGAGGCGGGCGCCGGCCTTCACCGGTAAAGGGCGGTGGATCACGTCCAGCTCGGCGCCGCGGGAGGCCAGCAGGGCCGCGTGGGCGGCGAGCAGCGCGTTGCGGAAGGCGTGCGCATCGGCGCTGCGGTAGGCGAGGACGTGCCGCGGGCCCGGACGGGGCCGCTGCAGCCGCCTGCGGTGGAGCGTCTCGGCGACGGTGACGCGCAGCAGCCGCACGCCGGCGGGCGCGGTGCCGGTCGCGCCGGCGGGCCCCTCGGCGGCGCGGCCGATGAGCGTGACCTCGTACCCGGCGGCGACCGCCGCCGCCGCCACACGGTGCGCCCGGGAGTCACCGTCGAGCGCGCTGTCCGCGAGGACCGCGATGCGCGGCGCGGACCTCGGTGCCGTTGCCATGGATCAAGACAACCGGGTTCGGGTGACCGCTCGGTGAAGTGGATCTTGCGGAGAGCGGAACGCCACCGGCCGCCGGTCCGCGCGCTCTTGCGCGCCCCCGCACTTCAACACGCCCCGGCGCGGCCGGTTTTCCCCCTTGCCGCGCCTTTCGGGAGCTCGTCACCGGCCACCAGACTGGTGTGACGAGGGGAAATGGGGTGGGGCGTGTGACATCGCGATACCCGGGCGCCGGGAACACGGGGGCCACCGGGGACACGGAGGCGTACGGCGCGGACGACGGGGGCACGGCCGCGGTGCCGCCGCCCCGCCCCGCGCACGCGCCGGGCGGCGCGCGGACGCCGCGGGGGGCGTCCGCGGTGCCGTACGGGGCCGAGGAGGACTGGAGCGCGTCGACCCGGTACATGTGCGCGGGGGCGCGCCTGGACGAGAGCTTCGCGCGCCGGGTGGTGCACGAGCTGCGGCACGAGCGCTACCGGGCCTGCGCCCCGTCCTACGGCGTCGACCTCGACCGGGTCGGCGCCCACGCCGAGCAGACCCTGCGCGACCTGCGCAAACGGGATCTGGCCGTCGGCGCCGCCTTCGTCCTGTCGCTGCTGGTCTCCCCGGTGGCCACGCTCGCCTACTGGTTCGCCACCTCCTTCCTTCCCGGGGGCGGCGCGCAGACGGGCTCGGCGGTGCCGAGGCGGCGCCGGCCCCGGGAGGGGCAGCGCGACCCGGCCGTCATGGTGGTGCTGCGAGCCCTGGCGGTGCAGCTCGCCGTCCTGCTGGCGGCCTCCTGGCTGAGTGCCCTGGTGCCGTTCTGGCCGAGCGCCGGACCGGTGGTGACCTTCCTGCTGACGCTGGTGCTGCTGGTCGGCTGGCCGTGGCTGCTCACCTGGGAGCAGCGCAACGCGGCGTGGAGGGCCATCCGCGAGCAGCTGACCCGTGAGGCCTTCCGCTCCTCCGCGCAGGAGCCGCCCCGCGACCCGGGCGCGGCGGGGCTGCCGCAGTCCTCCGTGGGCGGTGACGCGAACCTGGTCGTCTACAGCGGCTACCGGCCCTTCGTGGGGGCGGGTGACGAGGTCACCTCGTGGTCCTTCGCGATGCGGCTCACCCCGGAGGGCCACGAACCGGGCTCCGGGCAGGAGCCTCCCGCGGTGCCCTTCGACACGGCCGGGCTGGTCCGCCGGCTGGCCGACGACCTGGACGCCCTGCGCGCGGCCGCGGCCTCCCCGGTGGACCGGATCCCCGGCCTGGAGGTGACGGAGAAGGTCTTCGTCCACGGCACGGAACTGCGGCAGAACACCCTCTTCGGGGAGGCCGTGTTCTGGCCCGGCGCCGCCGGCCGGTGGCCGCCCGAGGGCAGGCCGGCCGACCAGCTCTCCTCGGAGCGCATCGCGGCGGCCCGGGGCGTCGTCGACGGCCCGGTGCGGCACTGCCTGGCCGCGCAGGTGCGCAGCTGGGGGACGGACCTGGTGCTGTCGGTCTTCGTACAGACCGCGGTGAGCGGGGCGACGCTGTATCTGCAGGCCGACACCCTGGTGCTGACCCCGGTCCGGGAGGCCTACCGGGTCGCCGACTCCGTCTCCCGTCCCGAGGAGGCCGAGGAGGCCGCCCCCGGCCTCGCCGACGCGCTGCTGCACAGCCGCTCGGTGCTGATGTCCGCACTGCCCGACGCCTACGCCGAGCTGCGCGCCTCCTCCCGGCGCGAACGGGCGCTGCGGGCGCAGCGGACGGCCGTCACGGACGACCGCCGCTATGACTTCGGGGCCCGGATCAGCCTGCGGGAGCTGGCCTCCTCGCACGCCTACCGCGACTTCTTCCAGAAAGTGGACGTCACGCGCGTCGGCAAGCAGATCGAGCTGCAGATCCTCGGCACGCTCGCCGAGTTCCTCGCGGAACACGGCCTGGAGCGAGGGGATCTGACGCAGCATCGCAACGTCATCCTGAACCAGGGCATCATGATGACCGGCGGCTCCATGAGCGGCAGCATCGCGGCGGGCTCCGGCGCCGCGGCGATCTCCGGCGGTGGGCGGCAGTCCGCGGCCGGGGCAGGCGCCGAAGGGAGCGCGAAGTGACGCCGCGGGATCCGGCTCCACGGATCAACCACGGCATCGTGATCGGGGGCGACGCCCGGGTCAGCGACTCGGCCCTGGCCGCCGGGCCCGGGGCGTACGCGCGCAAGGACGGCGCGGACGCCGAGGCGCTGCGTACGGCGCTCGCCGCGCTCGCCGAACTGCGCCGGCGCCTGGACGCGCCGGAGGGCACGCAGGCCGCCCGGGAGGAGGCCGACGCCCTGGCGGACGACCTCCTGGCGGTGGAGGCGGGGGGTATCGACGGGCGACGGGCGGGCGAGCGGCTGACCCGGCTGCGGACGCTCGTCGGTGACGCCACCGCGCTGAGCGGGCTGGTCACGGCGGTCCACGAGAGCGTACGGGCGATCACCGGTGGGTGAGCGTCCACGCCGACACCCGCAGCTCCGCCGGCCGGTTGGCCGCCCAGTTGAGCGGCGGCAGCCTGCCGACGGAGATGCGGGTCACCTCCGTGACGCACTGACCCCCGGCCGGCCCGGCCGGCCCGGCCGGCGGGCCGGCCTCAGTCGGCCGCGGCCGTGCCCGTGGCCACCGAGGCCAGACCGTGCAGGTCGCGGGCGCTGCCCGTGATCCCGGACAGGAAGCTCTGGGCCCGCGGCGAGGCCCGGTCGGTCAGCCACTCCGGATCGACGTCGCAGACGGTGATCCGGACACCGGTGCCCTCCAGGGCGAGCGGCAGGGTGTGCACGACCGTGGAGGGAAAGCTCAGGACCGTGTGGCCGATCGGGCCGCGGCGGGCGATCAGTTCCAGCGGCAGGTCGGGCCGCACGATCTGCAGTCCGGTCTCCGCGGTCAGCCGGTGGAGTTTGTCGGCGCTCTCCCGGCGGTGCGCGAAGTAGCGGGTGGCGCCGTGCGCCCTGGTCAGGGCGGCGACGGCGGTCAGATAGCGCTCGGGGTCGACCACCCCGGTCTCCACCAGGGAGGTGCCGACGATGTCGGTGCCGGCGCTGATGGTGGGCGGGCCGAACCGCGCCCGGGTCCAGGCGAAGCGGTTCGCCCGCAGCACCATCCCGGGGGGAGGCGAGGCGGGCATCGAGCTGAACAGCTCGACGCGCCGCCCGGCGCCTGGGGTGAGGCGGCGCCGGGCGGCAGAGGCGAAGACGCCGAAGGCCGCGTCCGCCGGCGACAGCCGGCGGCCGCTGCGGTGCCACCGGACGAGCCGGGCACCCTTGGCGAGGAGTTCGGTGAACTCCATGGTCGCCGTGCCGTCGTCCACGACGGTGATCTCCTTCGTCCGGCTCAGCGGCAGAAGGACCTGCACCAGCCGGGAGAAGGGATCACCGAGGACGACCCGTCCCGCGGCCCGCAGGGCCGGGGTCAGTTCGGCGGCGGTGCGCAGCAGCGAGCCCCGGGAGGAGCGGGCCTCGCACCAGCGCACGGTGATGCCCTCGTCCATCGCCAGTTCCGCCATGCGGCGGAGCTGACCTCGCGTCATGGGGTCACGCGGAGCGAGGGCGACGATGGTGAGCGGCCGCCCGGGCGCCGCCGGGCCCGGGACGGCCTTCGCCGTCCCGGGCCGCGGCGCGGGCACCGCGGGCGGGTGAACATGCGCCCACTCCAGCACGTTGAGCAGCTGAACGGGGCTCTCTACGAGTGCCAGAGTGCCGCTGTCGCCCATGGATCAGGCCGACACCGTCTCGGGCTCGGCGGCGGCCGCGGCCTGGGCCGCCTCCTGCTCGGCGATGACGCCGGGCACGCGCCGCAGCTTCTTCATCGGGCCGAGCTCGCCCTCGTAGACCTTCTTGACACCGTCGCCGAGCGCCTGCTCGATGATGCGGATGTCGCGGACCAGACGGTCCAGACCCTGCGGCTCGACGGAAGCGGCCTGGTCCGAGCCCCAGTTGGCACGGTCGAGGGTGATGTGGCGCTCGACGAAGACGGCGCCCAGGGCGACGGCCGCGAGAGTGGTCTGCAGGCCGATCTCGTGACCGGAGTAGCCGACCGGCACGTTCGGGAACTCGCTCTGCAGGGTGTTGATCATCCGCAGGTTGAGCTCCTCGTGCTTCGCCGGGTAGGTCGACGTGGCGTGGCACAGGATGATGTTCTCGCTGCCGAGCACCTCCACCGCGTGGCGGATCTGCTTCGGGGTCGACATGCCGGTCGAGAGGATGACCGTCTTGCCGGTGGCGCGCAGGGCGCGCAGCAGCTCGTCGTCGGTGAGCGAGGCCGAGGCGACCTTGTGGACCCGGACGTTCTCGAACTTCTCCAGGAACTCGACCGAGGGGACGTCCCACGGGGAGGCGAACCAGTCGATGCCCTTCTTGGTGCAGTACTCGTCGATCGCGCGGTACTCGTCCTCACCGAACTCCACCTTGTGGCGGTAGTCGATGTAGGTCATCCGGCCCCAGGGGGTGTCCCGCTCGATGTCCCACTGGTCGCGCGGAGTGCAGATCTCCGGGGTGCGCTTCTGGAACTTCACACCGTCGGCGCCGGCCTCCACGGCCGCGTCGATCAGGGCGAAGGCGTCCTCGAGGGAGCCGTTGTGGTTGATGCCGATCTCGCCGGTGACGTAGACGGGCTGGCCGGGGCCGACCAGGCGGTCGCCGATCGGACGAAGGCGGGCGTTGGTGGTGGTCACTGGGAGAGTTCCCTTCGGGAAAGAGAGGGGCCGAGGATCCACGAGGCGATCTCGCGGATGGCTCCGCGTCCTCCGGGCGTTGCGGTGACGGAGCGGGCGGCGTCCTTGACGATGTCGTGCGCGTTGGCGACGGCCGTGGGCCAGCCGACGAGCGCGAAGCAGCCGAGGTCGTTGACGTCGTTGCCGACGTACAGGACCCGCTCGGGGGCGATTCCTTGCTCCTCGCACCACTGCTTGAGTGCGAGGTCCTTGCGGTCGATGCCGTGGAGCACGGGGACCTTGAGCTTGCGGGCCCGCGCGGCGACGACCGGGTTGGTCTCCGTGGACAGGATCAGGACGGGCAGTCCGTTGTCGCGCAGGGCGGCGATCCCGAGCCCGTCACCGCGGTGCACGGTGACGGCCTCGCGTCCATCGGAGTCGACCAGCACCGTGTCGTCGGTCTGGGTGCCGTCGAAGTCGAGTACGACCGCGTCGACGTCGTCGCGGGTCGGGCGCGCCGGCGCCTCGGTGCCGCTCTCCGTCGCGGTGTCGAGCAGCGGGGCCAGGGCGCGGGCGCGGGCCAGGTCGTCCGGCTCGTCGACCTCCAGGACCTTGGCGGGGTCGGTGCGCACCAGCGCGGTGTGGCCGAAGAAGCGGTGCTTCGCCTCGCGGAAGCCCGGGGCGCGCATCGCGTAGGCGGCGCCGGTCTCCAGCAGGTCCTGCGGCCGGTCCTGGCGGCGCGGGCGGTGGGCCTTGTCGTGGTTGACGCCGTAGCCGCCGGTCGCGGCGGCCACCGTCGTACGGGACCGGCCGCCCTCGGCGGCCTCGCCGGCGGCCGCGGCGGCGGCACCGATCTGGTCGGCGGCGTCGCGCCAGACGAAGCCGTGGAAGGGGGCCACGGTCACGGCCGTGTCAGCGCCGTCCTCCACGACCGCGGCGGCCACGCCGTTGACGTCCTCGGTGGTGATGAACGGGCTGGTGCACTGGACGAGCAGCACCACGTCCGCGCCGCGTCCGGTCATCGCCTCGTGGGCGTCCATCGCGTGCAGGACCGCGGCCTCGCTGGTCGCGGTGTCCCCGGCGATGGCGGCCGGGCGCAGGACGACCTCGGCGCCGGCGGTGCGGGCCGCGTCGGCGATGGCGGGATCGTCGGTGGAGACCACGACGTCGGTGACGAGCCCGGCCTCGCGGCAGGCCTGCACGGCTCGGGCGACCAGCGGCACGCCCCCGACCGTGGCGAGGTTCTTACCGGGTACGCCCTTCGAGCCGCCGCGGGCGGGAATGACGGCCAACACCGTTGGCATGGTGGCTCCTTGCGACTTGGTGGGCGGGTTCACAGCTGACCCCACCTGCGGATCACGGGCGCGACGCGCTGCACGCCCTGGCGGTACGCGGCGCGCGCGGAGTTGCGCGCGAGGTCGCGCACGGTCCGGCGCAGGGCGCTGGGCTCGGTCGGCTCGGTCACGGCGCCGGGCAGGGGCTCGCCCTTCGGGTCGAGGCCGTGGCGGGCGAGCACTCCGGGCAGGTAACCGGGCGCGGTGACGGTCGTGTAGTACGGCGCCAGTGGCGGGAGCCCGGGGGCGGCGGCGAGTTCGGTGACGCGCTCGCGCACGGTGCGGAAGGGGTCGCCGCCGGAGGCGATGCCCTGGGCGCGGGCCCACTCGGGGTGCACCCTCGGCACCTCGCCGGAGTCGATCTGGTCCCAGGAGGCGTAGGCCCCGGAGCCGAGGAAGTGGTGGTTCCCCAGCGCCTCACGGATCCCCAGGTCGGTGAGGACGGCCGTGGGGATGCCGCGGTGCATGGACTCCAGCGCCGCCGTCGAACTCACCGTGACCAGCAGGTCGGTGCGGTCCAGGACCTCGCCCATGTGCCCGTAGACGAGCTGGAGGTTCTTCGGCGGGTCCAGCTTGGACACCAGCTTCTGGTACGGCTGTTCCTCGATGTGCGTGGTGTGCTCACCGGGCTTGCTGCGCAGCTTGACCAGGACCTCGCGCTCCGGGTGGAAGCGTGCGTGGTCCACCGCGCGGCGCAGCAGGTACGTGCGGTCCCTGCGGCTGTCCGGCACGGAGGGCTGGACGGCGAAGACCACGGTGAACGGCCGGTCCCCGGAGGGCTCGTAGGGCTTGCCCTCCAGGAAGGGCAGGGCGGTCTCGACGACGGTCCCGGCGTCGGCGCCGACTCCCCCGTAGACCTCGCGGAAGCGCTGCGCGTCGTGGGCGCTGTTGGCGAGCACCGCGTCGGCGCCGGCCCGCAGCAGGAGCCCGTCCGCGAGCTTCTCGTAGACGACCCCGACGTACCCGGTGACGACGACCGGACGGCGGGGGGCGCCCTGCCAGGCGCGGCCGAGTCCGTGCAGCATGGCCTGGACGGTGCCGCCGACGCAGGAGAGCACGACGATGTCCGCGGTGTCGCGGGAGGTCCCGGCCAGGAACTGTGCCGCGGTGACCTCGCGCATCGAGTCCGCGGGGATGCCGACCTCGGCGAGCTGGCGCTCGGTCGGGGTCGCCCGGCCACGGAGCAGGCGGGCGTCGAGCCGCGCCTCCGGGGCGATGCGGCGCGCCGTCAGCGCACCCCATTTCCATCGGGTGTCCGAGTCGGCGAGGACGGTGACCCTGATCGGGTCGGCGGTACTTGCTGGCACGCCGCAGACGCTAGGAATGCATTCCGAGCGGGCCTCCAACGCAACGCCAACGGACGGTTAACAACGCGCCGCCGAATGAAGAAGCGGCCGCCGGGGGCGACGGATTCACGGTTCCGCCATCTTCCGTTCATCCCGGGGTGGGGGAGGAGTCAGGGCAAGGGACGAGACGGCCCATAGGGTGCACGACGTGGTCAAGCTCTCCGTCATCGTCCCGTTCTACAACGTGCAGGCGTTCGCTCCTGACATGTTGAGGAGCCTCCGCGCGAATGCCCGCGCGGATTTCGAGTTCATTCTCGTGAACGACTGCGCAACGGATGACACCCCCGGAATCCTCGAGCGCGCGCTGCCCGACCTGCCCGGGGCGATACTCGTCTCCCACGAGAGGAACGGCGGACTCGCCACCGCCCGCAACACCGGCATCGACGCCGCCCGGGGCGAGTACCTGACCTTCCTCGACGGTGACGACTGGCTGGCCGAGGGCTATCTGCCCCGCCTGCTGGAGGCGATCGAGACCCTCGGCACGGACTTCGTGCGCACCGACCACGTCGTCTCGCACGGGCGCAGGCGCACGGTCGCCCGGGTGCCGCACGGCCGCCGCGGGGTGGCCCTCGACCCGCGCGAGGCGATCCTGCCCGCCGACCGCACGACCTCGGTGGACTACCCGTACGCCTGGGCCGGTATCTACCACCGGCGGCTGGCCGACGCGGGGCTGCTGCACTTCCCCGACGGACTGCGCACGGCCGAGGACCGGCCGTGGATCTGGCGGCTGCACCGCGAGGCGAAGTCCTTCGCGGTGGTCGGCCTGCTGGGCGTCTTCTACCGGCGCGGTGTGGCCACCTCGCTCACGCAGATCGGCGACGTCCGGCAGCTGGACTTCGTCCGCTCCTTCGACCAGGTCCTCGCCGAGACCGCGGCGGACCCCGACGCGGACCGCCTCCTCCCCAAGGCCGTGCGCACCTACTGCGCGGTGATCGCCCACCACCTGGGCGCCATGGGCCGCTACGAGCCCCACGTCGCGCGCAGGCTGAAGGCGATGAGCGCGGCCGCCCTGAAGCAGATGCCGCAGGAGATCCTGAACGAGGTGCTGGACTCGATGGACATGAAGCGCAGCCTGCTGCTGCGCCGGACGCGCAGGCGTCTTCGCGTCGCCGGGGCGGTGTCCGCCTGATGTCCCGTACCCAGGTGCTCCTGGCGTCGACGCTGTTCGGCGCCGCCACGGTGGCCGCCGCGCTGGACGCCGGACTGTTCGCCCCGGCCGACCGCAGGCTGCTGCTGGTCAGCAACAACGCCCTCGTGCCCGAGATCTCGCCGGCGCTGGACACGGCACCGGGCTTCGGTGCGCTGCGCGGCCGCTTCGACAGGGTGCTCTCGTGGAACGACACGATCGCCCCGCTCCACCCGTCGGGCTGGTCGCCACGGCCCGAGGACGTACCGCTGTGGGAGCGCCATCTGCGGCGGCTGTGGGGCCTCGGCGACGACGAGGTCGAGCTGGTCGTCGAGTCGCTGCACGTCGAGCCGGCCCTGGCGCTGGTGAACGTCTTCCCGGGCGCGCCCGTCGAGGTGTACGCCGACGGTCTGATGGTCTACGGCCCGACCCGGGACCGGCTGGACCCACTGGTCACGACCCGGGTCGACCGGGTCCTGCACCTGGACCTGGTCCCCGGGCTGCGGCCGCTGCTGCTGTCGGAGCACGACGTCCCGGCCGGGCTCGTCCCCGCCGACGCCTTCACCGCGGTCCTCGCTCAGATCGCGGAGCACGACGCGGCCCCGGCCCCGGCCCCGCTCCCCGAGGGCGCCGCCCTGCTGCTCGGCCAGTACCTGTCGGCGCTGGACATCCTCACCGCCGCCGAGGAGGAGGAACTGCACGTCGCCATGGTGCGCGGCGCGGTCGCGGCGGGGCACCGGACGGTGGTCTTCAAGCCGCACCCGACGGCGCCGGCGCACTGGTCGCGGCGGCTGGAGCGGGAGGCGGAGGCGCTGGGCGCCGAGCTGACCGTTGCCGGGGCGTCGGAGCCGGCCGAGGTGCTGTTCCTGCGGGTCCGCCCGCGGCTGGTCGTCGGCTGCTTCTCCACCGCGCTGTTCACCGCGTCCGTCCTGTACGGGCTGCCGGTCGCGCGCGTCGGCACCGCACTGGTGCTGGAGCGGCTGTCGCCGTACCCGAACAGCAACCGCGTGCCCGTCACGATCGCAGACCGTCTCCTGCCGGACCTGGAGGACCGGCGGGCGACGCAGGCCTGGCGGCCGCCGACGGCGGAGCAGGTCGCACGCGACCTGACGCCCCTGGTGCGTGCCGTGGGCTACTGCATGCAGCCCCAGGCGTACGCGCGCCTGCGTGACGACGCGGTCCGCTATCTGACGGACAACCTGGACGGCGGCACCTGGCGCTACTTCAGGCGGCGCCGGCTGGCGTCACTGGCACTGCCGGGAGCGGTGCCCTCCCGACTGGCCTTCCTGCCGGACAACCCGGCCGCGCGCAGGGTCGCGCGGCGGATCAAGCGCGTCGCGTCCCGCCGCTGACCGCGGCGTTCGGGGCCGGGTCGCCGAGGGCCGGCGCGGAGTGCCGCGCTGCCCCTCGGCGTCCCGAAACCCGTAGTGACGACCGCCTGGGTGACTACCGTGCGCCGTTCGGGGCGAGGGTCGGCTCGATGCCCGCGACGGGGATCCGCAGCCCGGTCCCGAAGCGCGCGTCGTAGTGGTCGAACATCTCCCGGCGCACCTACGGCCAAGGCTTGTTCGTGAGCGACCCGACGGCTATGTCGGTCGGCCTCGCCACGCGCGAGCCGGAGCGCGTCACCGCCCGGCTCGCCCGCTTCGCCGGGTGACTCAGAACGCGTCCGAGGGGACGTACGTCCCCCACACCTCGCGGAGCGCGCCGCAGACCTCGCCCACCGTCGCGCGGGCACGGAGGGCGTCCCTCATCGGGTACAGGACGTCCTCCGTGCCCTCGGCGGCCTTGCGCAGCGCGGACAGCGCGGCGTCCACGGCACGTCCGTCGCGCCCGGCCCGCAGCGCGGCCAGCCGCTCCACCTGCGCGGCCTCGATCGCGGGGTCGACGCGCAGCGGCTCGTACGGCTCCTCCGCCTCCAGCTGGAAGCGGTTGACGCCGACGACCACCCGTTCCCCGGAGTCGGTCTCCCGGGCGATCCGGTACGCGTTGCGCTCGATCTCGGCCTTCTGGAAGCCGTGTTCGATCGCGCTCACCGCCCCGCCGAACTCCTCCACCCTGGCCATCAGATCCAGGGCGGCGGCCTCGATGCCGTCGGTCATCGACTCCACGACGTAGGACCCGGCGAAAGGGTCCACGGTCGCCGTCACGTCGGTCTCGTACGCCAGGACCTGCTGGGTGCGCAGCGCGAGCCGGGCGGACTTCTCCGTGGGGAGCGCGATCGCCTCGTCGAAGGAGTTGGTGTGCAGCGACTGCGTGCCGCCCAGCACCGCCGCCAGCCCCTGGACGGCGACCCGCACCAGGTTCACCTCGGGCTGCTGCGCGGTGAGCTGCACGCCCGCGGTCTGGGTGTGGAAGCGCAGCATCTGCGACCTGGGGTTCCGCGCCCCGAACTCCTCGCGCATCACGCGGGCCCAGATGCGGCGGGCGGCACGGAACTTGGCGACCTCCTCCAGGAGGGTCGTACGCGAGACGAAGAAGAAGGACAGCCGCGGCGCGAAGTCGTCGACGTCCATGCCCGCGGCGAGTGCGGTCCTGACGTACTCGATGCCGTCGGCGAGAGTGAAGGCGATCTCCTGCGCGGGCGAGGCGCCGGCCTCGGCCATGTGGTAGCCGGAGATGGAGATGGTGTTCCACCGCGGGATCTCCGCCCGGCAGTAGCGGAAGAGGTCCGACACCAGCCGCAGCGAGGGCTTGGGCGGGAAGATGTAGGTGCCGCGGGCGATGTACTCCTTGAGCACGTCGTTCTGGATCGTGCCGGTGAGCCGGTCCGCGGGCACCCCCTGCTCCTCGCCGACCAGCTGGTACATCAGGAGCAGCAGGGCGGCGGGCGCGTTGATCGTCATCGAGGTGGAGACCCGGTCGAGCGGGATGCCGTCGAACAGCACCCTCATGTCCTCGACCGAGTCGACGGCCACACCGACCTTGCCCACCTCGCCGTGGGCGAGGGGGGCGTCGCTGTCGTGGCCCATCTGCGTCGGCAGGTCGAAGGCGACGGACAGGCCCGTGGTGCCGTGGGCGATCAGCTGCCGGTAGCGGGCGTTGGACTCGGCGGCGGTGCCGAAGCCCGCGTACTGGCGCATCGTCCAGGGCCGGGTGGTGTACATCGTCGGGTGGACACCGCGCGTGTAGGGGTAGCCGCCCGGCTCACCGAGCCGTGCGCCCGGGTCCCAGCCGTCCAGAACGTCGGGGCCGTAGACGGGCTCGATCGGCAGACCGGATTCGGACTCGCGTGCCATGCGTCATGCCTCCAGCGACTCGGCCCCCTTTCTCAGTGTGCGGTGAACCGTGACCTGGCCCGTGCAACTACATGCCGGGGAAGTCAGTCAAAGGGGGTACCGACTCATCTCCAGGGGGACGCAGTGGCACTCATATCCGTTACAGGATCACGCGCGGCGGCCGCGGCCGCCGCGCTGCTCACCGGGGCCCTCCTCGCGGGCTGCACGGCCCAGGCGAGCGAGCCCACGGCCAGGGCCTCCGCGGCCCCGGACACCTCGGCCTCCGCGGCGAGCCCCTCCGCGAGCCCGAGCCAGAGCACCGCGCCCGCCACCGGCTCCCCGTCACCGGCGGCCTCGCCGTCCGCCACGAAGAAGCCGAAGGCCGACCGCACCCCCCGGCCGGTCGTCGTCATCGCGCGCGGCAGCAGCAGCGCACGCGTGCGCGAGCTGCAGGCCCGGCTCAGGCAGCTCGGCCTCTTCGGCCGCAACCCCACCGGCTACTACGGCGACGTCACCGCCTCCGCGGTGCGCGCCTTCCAGTCCCGCCACAAGCTGCCCGCCTCGGGCACCGTCACCGACAGGACCTGGGCGAAGCTGCGCTCGGTCACCCGGCAGCCCACGCATGACGCCATGTACCCGCCGACCGCCAACCCGGTCGCGAAGCTCGACCCGCGCTGCATGACGGGCCGCGTGCTGTGCGTCAGCAAGACCAGCCGCACCCTGGCCTGGGTCGTGAACGGCAGGGTCGTCTCGGCGATGGACGTCCGCTTCGGCTCGCAGTACACGCCCACCCGCGAGGGCACCTTCAGCGTCTTCGCCAAGAGCCGGCACCACGTGTCGACGATCTACCACACCCCCATGCCGTACGCGATGTTCTTCAGCGGCGGCCAGGCGGTGCACTACTCCTCCGACTTCGCCGCCCGCGGCTACGCGGGGGCCTCGCACGGCTGCGTCAACGTCCGCGACCTCGGCAGGATCTCGGCCCTCTTCGACCAGGTGCGGGTCGGCGACAAGGTCGTCGTCTACTGGTGAGCCCGGGCCAGGAGCCCGTCCAGCGCCCGCCCGAAGAGCAGCCGGCCGGCCCACGCGGTGGGCCGGTCGAACGCCGCCGGCAGCGGGCGCACCCGCAGGTCCTCGCGCCACACCACGCGCGAGCCCCCGCCCTCGCTCGGCCACACCTCGATCTCGGCCCAGCCGAGCACGGTCCGGCCGCGCTTCTCCAGCCGGCACCGTCCGGGGCGGCCCCCGTCCGGCGGCTCCCAGCGCACGATCTCCATGGGGTCGTCGACGGACGCCCGCCCCAGGCCGGTCCGCGCCGTGAACGACCGCTCCCCCGTGACGACGGTGGTGGTGAGCGGGACCAGCGCGGCGTGGCGTTCCCAGTCGGTGACCCGGCGCCAGGTCTCGGCGGCGGGGAGCGGGGAGTGCCGCTCGATCCGGAAGATCACGTCGTCGACCCTACCCCGCTGTCCCTGCCGCGCACGTGAGGACGCGGGCGGAGCGGGGGGAAAGCGCTCCGCCCACGTCCCTCGTTGGGGGCCCGATACGGGGAGACCGGGCGACCCCTCGACCGATGACCAGTCGGTCTACTGGTTAAAGCGCCCGGGGGGCCGAAAGTGTCACACCCCGGAGGCAGCCGGGAGATGTCACCCGCGGCCGGGACGCGGTCCCGGCCGGCCCTCGGATGGGACGGGGCGGGGGCCCGGGACGGCACGGGGCGCCGGCCCGCTCCCGTTGGTGCCGCGCGGGCCGTGGTCCCCGCTGCGGTGGTGTCCACCGGAACGGTTCTCCGGACGGCCGCGGCCGTCCTGCGAGTCGTCGTCGCCCTGCTCGCTCCCCTTCCCGGCCTTGCCCGCCTTCCCCCCGTGTCCGGGGTTGCTGCCGAGCACCCCGGCGCAGTAGGCGCGGATCTGGTGCCGGCCGCCGCCCGCCGCCTTGCGCAGCTGCTTGTAGGCCTGTTCGTCCGCACTCTTGCGGTGCCGTTCCGCCGCCGCGTACGCACGGCACAGCACCTTGTGGTCCACGGCCGGCGGTGAGGGCGCCGTCCCGGCGGACCCGCCGGGAGGGACGGTGTCGTGGGTGCCGCCCGCGCCGCCCGCCGGGCGGTCGCGGCCCGGGCCGGAGCCGGGACCGGCCGGGGCCGGCGGGGCGGTACGGCCGGGGGACGGCGAACCGCTGTCCGGGGCCGCCGTGGCCGCGCCCTGGGTGTGGACCGGTGCCGGGTCCGGCGCGCCGTGGCCGAGCAGGGCGGGCAGCGCGCCGGCGGCGGCCGCCACGCCCACCCCCGCCACCGCGGCGGTCGCGATCAACGTCCCCGCCAGCGATCTGGAGTGACGGGCCGTCCGGCTCCGTCCGGGCCGGGACACCGCGCCCGCGCCCGCGCCGGGCGACCAGTCGTCGGCCGTGCCGGCGCGGACGCCCGTGGAGCCCGCGGTGAGCGCGTCGTCGCGCGCGGCGCGGAAGGCGGCGACGGCCGCCTCCTCGCGTCCGGGGTCGACGGTCGCGGGAGCCGCGGCGGCGGCCAGCAGCCCGGCCAGGGCGGCGGCCCGCTCGTCGCGCCAGGTCCGCTCCGCGGGATCGTCACCGTGGGCACCCCGCAGCAACCGCTCGGCGGTGGCGTCGTCCAGCCAGTCGTGTCCTCGGTTATCGGTCATCTCATGTCCTCAAGCGTTCGGGGCGCCGAAAACGTCACACTCGACGACCCGCCGTCGGAATCCAGCAGTTCGGCGAGACGGCGCAGGCCTCGGCTGGTGGCCATGCGCATCGCACCGGGCCTCTTGCCGACGACCTCGGCCGCCGACCGGGAGTCCAGGCCCATCACCACGCGCAGCAGCACGGCCTCGGCCTGGTCCTGGGGAAGGGCGGCGATGGCCGCCAGCGCGGCACCGGTGCCCACCGCGGCGACCGCCTCCTCTGCCGTGTCCGACACGGCGGGCCGGTCGAGCAGTTCCTCCACCCCGGCGGCGGCGAGCGGCCGGCGGCCGACCGCCCGCAGGTGGTCCAGCGCCCGGTTGCGGGCGACCCGGGCCGTCCAGCCGCGCACCGCGTCGCCGTCACCGCGGAAGCCCGGCAGATCGCGCGCTATCTGCAACCACGCCTCCGACGCCACGTCCTCGGCGTCCACCGCGCCGACCAGTGAGCGTACGTACTGCAGCAGTTGCGGCTGCACCGCTCGGTACACGAACCGGAAGCCGTCCTCGTCCCCCTCTTGCGCCGCGCGTACCGCGGTCGCCAAATCCACGTTCGAGCCTCCCCCACGGAATCGCGCACCATACTGCCCCATCGTGGGCGCCCGCAGGGGCCTCGGGGGCGGCTACCCGCCGGTCACCACGGGTCAGGACAGCAGCCGGGCGAGCCGCTTGAGGCCGCGGTACGCCGCCGTGCGGACCGCTCCCGCCCGCTTGCCCAGCACCCGGGCGGCGGACGCCGCGTCGAGCCCGACGACGACGCGCAGCAGGACCGCCTCCGCCTGGTCGGGCGGCAGCGAGGCGATCAGGGAGAGCGCGCGTTCGGTGGCGAGCGCCTCCAGCGCGCGGTCGGCGGCGTCCTCGGCCGCGGGGAGGTCCAGCGGTTCGGCGTCGAGCGGGCCGGCGCGGGGCCTGGCGTCCTGGCGCCGCAGATGATCCAGGGCCCGGTGCCGGGCTATGGTCGCCGCCCAGCCACGGAACCCCGCCCCGTCCCCGCGGAAGCGGCCGAGGTCGCGGGCGATTTCGAGCCAGGCCTCGGAGGTGACGTCCTCCGCGTCGTCGCCGACGAGGCCGCGCACATAACCGAACAGCAGCGGCTGGAGAAGCCGGTAGACCACCGCGAAGGCGTCCTCGTCCCCGCCCTGGGCGCGCCCCACCGCTGCCCCGAGCTCCATGTCGCGGTCGGTCCGCGGATCGTGGCGCCCCCCGTTGCTGGCCACACCGTCCCCTCGGCTCGCCGGCATCCCGCACAGCGTGGATTCGCACTGAATCGTCACACCTGTCGGGCCGCCCTGGCGATGGGTGTGACATTTTCGGCCTCGTAGACGCTTTAACAATCAGAAGCGGCCGAAGACGCTCCTGTGGGGGGAGGCGGACTTCGGCCGCTTCACCTGAGTGCGCCCTGCGCGGCGGCTCAGCCCGCCCTGCCGGCGAGGGCGGTGAAGTCCTGCCAGCTCAGAACGGGCCGGCCGGGGTCCCAGAGCTTCTGGGTGAGCGCGCGCAGCGGCATCCGGATGCCGGCCGCGACCTCGTCCTCGGTCTGGGCGTCCGCCCGGTCGCACCAGACGGCCAGCCGCGCGCCCACGATGCGGTCGGGTCCCGCGAACTCCGCGGGCACGGCGGCGTCCCGGTAGACCACGGCCGGGGTCCACTCCTCGTAGATGCGCCGTCCGCTGGGGTACGGGAAGTTCTCCGGTGCGCCGAGGACGTAGTAGAGGTACCAGGAGTTGAGGTTGAGCAGCTGCCTGCCCTGGCGCAGGTAGTCCTCGGGCAGCCGGCCGCGCAGTTTGTTGCTGGACCAGTAGGCCACCACCCGGTCGGGGTCCGCGGTGACCCGGGCGCCGTCGGAGAAGCCGTCGTTCCAGGCCTCGACCCGTTTGCCGAGCGACCGCAGCGTGGCGGCGCGGTCGTTGAGCCAGCCGGCCGCCGCGTCGGCCACGCCCGCGTCCGGGCCGTACCGCTCGCGCGCGTACGCGGCGATCTGCGGGAAGGACGCCTCCGGGTCGTCCGCCACGAGCGGCCCGTACTCGTCCCCGCCGATGTGCCAGTACGTGCCGGGGAAGAGCGGCGCGTACTCCTCGATCAGGTCGTCGACGACGTCCGCCGCACCGGGCCGGGAGATGTCGAGCGCCCCGCGCACGGGCGTGCCGTCCGCGGAGCGCAGCTGGAGGTCCGGGTGGGCGTCGAGCACCGCGCCCATGTGGCCGGGGCTGTCGATCTCGGGGACGACGGTGATGTGCCGCCGCGCGGCGAGGTCGACCACGGCGCGGATGTCCTCCTTGGACAGGTGCCGGGCCGAGACGATCTCGGGGTGGCTGTCGCTCTGCACGCGGAAGCCCTGGTCGTCACTGAGGTGGAGGTGGAGCTGGTTGTACTTCAGGTCCCCCAGCTCGCGGACCCTGGCCTCCAGCCACTCACGGGTGAAGTACTTGCGGCCGATGTCGATCATCAGCCCGCGCTCCTGGCGGTCCGGGCGGTCCTCGACGGTGCCGGCCGGCACCCGTCCGGTCGAGCGGATCGCCTGCAGCAGGGTGCGGGTGCCGTAGAAGACCCCGGCGTCGGTGCCGGCGCGTACTGTCACCCCGTCGGCCGACGTTGTCATCTCGTACGACTCCGGCCCGGAATTACTCCGTTCGAGTGAAAGTGAGATGTCCCCCGGCCTCGCCGGCCCGCCGGCGTACGGCCGTCGGAGCTCCTCCGCGAGCAGCCGCGCCTCGTCCTCCACGGTGCTCCCCACGGGCGCCACCACCCGGGAGCCGGGTCCCGGCACGAAGGCGGCGGTACCGGCGTCGGGGACGAAGGAACGGACGGCGGGGATCGACGGGAACCCGGCGGACCTGCCCGCATCCCCCGCCTGCGGGGCGCCGGCGGCGGTGGTCCCCGCGGGTGCGGCGAGTGCCGGACCGGCCCCGAGCACAGCGGTCAGTACGGCCGTCGCCGCGCACGCCGAGGCACGTTTCGTCCGCTTCTGCCACATGATCCAAATTTATGCCCGTTATGGGAGTCTCGCCGTGCGGACCAGGAGAAGACGTGCACTTTCGTTCCCGTACGAGTGAAATTCGTGCATCCGTCGGACAGGGCCGAACATAGGCCGATACGGTGGTCGTCACTCGTCGTCCCACTGTGGTTCACGCCGCGCAGCCGCCCAGCGGTTCCCCCCACCGCCACCGTTCCCTCCCAGGAGCCCACCGCTGTCCAGCGACACTCCCGCCGTCCCGCCACGGGCACCGGCGCACCTGCCCGCGCAGTCGCGCGGCCGGGTGCCCCGGCCGTCCCCGGCGGCCCGCCCCGGCCTCCCCCACGGCCTGCGGCGGCTCAACGACGCCTCGCCCGGGGCGGCCGAGTCCGTCCTGCTGACCTGCTGCGGAAGCCTGCGCTGGGCTCGCCGGGTCGCCGCGCACCGTCCCTATCCCGACCTGGACGCGCTGCTGGCCGCCGCCGACGAGGCCGCCTACGACCTCACACCCGCCGACCTCGCCGAGGCCCTCGCCGCCGAGGCGTCGGGCGCCCCGCCGGACGCCGCCCCCACCCGCGGCAGCCTCGCCGCGCACACGGCGCTGCGCGCCGCGCAGGCCGCGTACGAGGCGCGCTTCGGCCACGTCTTCGTGCTGTCCCTCTCCGGGGTGCACCCCGGAGAGTCCCTCGACCGGATGCTGGCGTCACTCCGTCAGCGGCTCGCCAACGACCCGGACGAGGAGCGGGTCACGGCCGCCGAGGAACTGCGCCGGGTGACCCGGTCCCGCCTGACGCGGCTGGCCCTCGGGGACGCATCCGGCGGGCCCGGGGCTCCCGGCCGATACACCCACACGTGCGGGATCGATCACACCTGAAGGACCCGGCAGGACGTAGCCGACAAGCCGTCGCTACGATGGCCAGGGCCGGTGGACCGTACCCGGCCGGGCCGACCGACCAACGAAGCCGGCAGGCCCCACATCCGCTCCCGGAGGGTTTTTTCCGTGCCGGCTGGAACGTTGTACCGCGGCCGGGAAGGCATGTGGTCATGGGTGGCTCATCGAGTCACCGGTGTCCTCATCTTCTTCTTCCTGTTCGTCCACGTCCTCGACACCGCACTCGTGCGCGTCTCCCCCGAGGACTACGACAAGGTCGTCAACACCTACAAACAGCCCATCGTCAGCCTGCTCGAGTACGGGCTGGTCGCGGCTGTCCTCTTCCACGCTCTGAACGGCCTGCGCGTCATCGCCGTCGACTTCTGGTCCAAGGGCCCGAAGTACCAGAAGCAGATGCTGTGGACGGTCGTCGGAATCTGGGTCGTGCTGATGATCGGGGCCATCTACCCCGTCCTCGGCCACGCCGCACGAGTGCTGTTCGGGAGCTGAGCGAAGCCATGTCCGCAACCGACCACGTGGAGCTCAGCTCCTCCAGCGCCGCCTACGGCCCCGACAACCCGGCCCCGGTCATCGAGCCGCCGCGCGCCCGGACCAAGCGCACCCCGCGCAGCACCCGGACCAACTTCGAGATGTACGGCTGGCTCTTCATGCGCCTGTCCGGCATCGTCCTGGTCGTCCTGGTCATCGGTCACCTGCTGATCCAGCTGGTCCTCGACGGGGGCGTGACCAAGGTCGGCTTCGCCTTCGTCGCCGGCCGCTGGGCCTCGCCGTTCTGGCAGACCTGGGACCTGATCATGCTGTGGCTGGCGATGCTGCACGGCGGCAACGGCCTGCGCACCGTGATCAACGACTACGCGGAGCGGGACAACACCCGGTTCTGGCTGAAGATGCTGGTCTACACCGCGACCGCGTTCACCATCATCCTCGGCACGCTGGTGATCTTCACCTTCGACCCGAACATCCGCTAGCCAGGGCTGGACAGGGAAGCGACCCCTCATGCAGATCCACAAGTACGACACCGTCATCGTCGGCGCGGGCGGCGCCGGCATGCGCGCCGCCATCGAGGCGACGAAGCGCAGCCGCACCGCCGTGCTGACGAAGCTCTACCCCACCCGCTCCCACACCGGCGCCGCCCAGGGCGGCATGGCGGCGGCCCTCGCGAACGTCGAGGACGACAACTGGGAGTGGCACACCTTCGACACGATCAAGGGCGGTGACTACCTGGTCGACCAGGACGCCGCCGAGATCCTGGCGAAGGAGGCCATCGACGCGGTCCTCGACCTCGAGAAGATGGGCCTGCCCTTCAACCGCACCCCCGAGGGCCGGATCGACCAGCGCCGCTTCGGCGGCCACTCGCGCAACCACGGCGAGGCCCCGGTCCGCCGCGCCTGCTACGCGGCCGACCGCACCGGCCACATGATCCTCCAGACGCTGTACCAGAACTGCGTCAAGGAGGGTGTGGAGTTCTTCAACGAGTTCTACGTCCTCGACCAGATCATCGTCGAGGAGGACGGCGTCAAGAAGTCCGCCGGCGTCGTCGCGTACGAGCTGGCCACCGGCGAGATCCACGTCTTCCAGGCGAAGGCCGTGGTGTACGCCTCCGGCGGCACCGGCAAGTTCTTCAAGGTCACCTCCAACGCGCACACCCTCACCGGTGACGGCCAGGCCGCCGTCTACCGCCGCGGTCTGCCGCTGGAGGACATGGAGTTCTTCCAGTTCCACCCGACCGGCATCTGGCGCATGGGCATCCTGCTGACGGAGGGCGCCCGCGGTGAGGGCGGCATCCTCCGCAACAAGGACGGCGAGCGCTTCATGGAGAAGTACGCGCCGGTCATGAAGGACCTCGCCTCGCGTGACGTCGTCTCCCGGGCGATCTACACCGAGATCCGCGAGGGCCGCGGCTGCGGGCCCGAGGGCGACCACGTCTACCTCGACCTGACGCACCTGCCGCCGGAGCAGCTCGACGCCAAGCTCCCCGACATCACCGAGTTCGCGCGGACCTACCTCGGCATCGAGCCCTACACGGACCCGATCCCGATCCAGCCGACCGCGCACTACGCCATGGGCGGCATCCCCACCAACGTCGAGGGTGAGGTCCTGTCGGACAACACCACCGTCGTCCCGGGCCTGTACGCCGCCGGCGAGGTCGCCTGTGTCTCCGTGCACGGCGCCAACCGCCTCGGCACCAACTCGCTGCTGGACATCAACGTCTTCGGCCGCCGGGCCGGCATCGCCGCCGCCGAGTACTCGGCGGACCACGACTACGTCGAGCTCCCCGAGGCCCCGGCGCAGTTCGTGGTCGACCAGGTCGAGCGGCTCCGCGCCTCCACCGGCAACGAGCGGGTCGCGCAGCTGCGCAAGGAGCTGCAGGAGACCATGGACGCCAACGTCATGGTGTTCCGCACCGAGCAGACCATCAAGACCGCCGTCGAGAAGATCGGCGAGCTGCGCGCGCGGTACCGGAACGTGTCGGTCCAGGACAAGGGCAAGCGGTTCAACACCGACCTGCTCGAGGCCATCGAGCTCGGCAACCTGCTCGACCTGGCCGAGGTCATGGCGGTCTCGGCCCTGGCCCGCAAGGAGTCCCGCGGCGGCCACTACCGCGAGGACTACCCGAACCGCGACGACGTCAACTTCATGCGGCACACGATGGCGTACCGCGAAGTGGGTGCCGACGGCGCCGAGTCGATCCGTCTCGACTACAAGCCGGTAGTGCAGACCCGCTACCAGCCGATGGAGCGTAAGTACTGATGAGCACCGCGACCCTCGACAAGGTCGAGGCCGAGGCCCAGGCCTCGCCCTACATCACGGTCACCTTCCGGATCCGCCGGTTCAACCCGGAGATCTCGGACGAGGCCACCTGGCAGGACTTCGAGCTGGAGATCGACCCCAAGGAGCGGGTCCTCGACGGTCTCCACAAGATCAAGTGGGACATGGACGGAACGCTGACGTTCCGTCGCTCCTGCGCCCACGGCATCTGCGGCTCCGACGCCATGCGCATCAACGGCCGCAACCGGCTGGCCTGCAAGACCCTGATCAAGGACATCAACCCGGACAAGCCCATCACCGTCGAGCCCATCAAGGGCCTGACGGTGCTGAAGGACCTGGTCGTCGACATGGACCCGTTCTTCCAGGCCTACCGGGACGTGATGCCCTTCCTGATCACCAAGGGCAACGAGCCGACGCGCGAGCGCCTGCAGTCCGCCGAGGACCGCGCGCGCTTCGACGACACCACCAAGTGCATCCTGTGCGCCGCGTGCACGTCGTCCTGCCCGGTCTTCTGGAACGACGGCCAGTACTTCGGCCCGGCGGCCATCGTCAACGCCCACCGCTTCATCTTCGACTCGCGTGACGAGGGTGGCGAGCAGCGGCTCGAGGTGCTGAACGACAAGGACGGCGTGTGGCGCTGCCGCACCACGTTCAACTGCACCGACGCGTGCCCGCGTGGCATCGAGGTCACCAAGGCCATCCAGGAGGTGAAGCGCGCGCTCATCACGCGTCGCTTCTGATCCCCTCCGCCGAGGCTCTCCCGAGGGCCCCGCACCCGGTCTCCGCCGGGTGCGGGGCCCTCGGGCGTTCACGGGGTCAGCGCACGCCGGATCTGCCCGCGGGTGACCGTGTGGCCGACGCACCCGTCGAGTCTGCGCAGCTCGTCCCGGCCGGCCCCGCCGTCCAGCCGGGCCAGGGCCCGTATGCCTGCCGCGGCGACGACGGTCTTGACCGGGGGGCGCTCGACCAGGGCTCCCAGGACGCGGACGGTCTCCGCGTGGAGAGGCACGATGGGGGACGACAGCAGCCAGGCCAGTCCGCGGACGGCGGTGACGTTCCAGGGGTCGTGGGCGCCCGCCTCGGCGCTGCCGCCGTGGGTGGCCAGGGCAAGCCAGGGGGTGGCGGTGCGGCGTACGGTCTCGGAGCCGACGCCCTCGATGACCGCGGCGGCCGCCCGGTCCCAGCGGGCGCCGGGGCGCGGCCCCGCGGCGCGCAGATGCGGGATCAGCCGCCGCCAGGGGTCGCCGAGTTCCGGCAGTTCGGCCAGGACGCGGTCGGACCAGGGCTCACCGGGGTTGAGGGGCGGCTCGGGGAGGCGGTCCAGCAGGAGTCCCGCCCAGCCGAGGCCGTGGTGCGCGCACCGGCGGATCATCCCCACGACCTCCGCCGACAGAGGACGTCCCGCGTCGAGCAGCGCCTCGGCGACGACGGGCATCTCGTCGCCGCAGTTGAACCAGTACGACCGGCGGGCGATGCCCTCCAGCATGTCGTGCCAGCCGCTGCACCACGCGTCGTGCACGAAGCCCCGGGACACCGCGGCCAGCAGCACCATGACCCGCTCGCACCGGTCGGGCGTGGAGCCGGGCGCGTCGGCACGCTCGACGAGCAGCCTCGCGAGGGCCACACGTCGTTCGCGGGGCATCGCCCTCAGCCGGGACACCGCCGCGTGGCCCTCGCAGTCGGCGGCCGACAGCAGGTGCCCTGCCAGCTCGGTCACGTCCCCCTTCGCCGCGAGCCGGGCGATGAGGGCGATCCGGCCCGGGTCCTCCCAGGGCGAGCAATCCGGGGTCCGCACGCGTTTCACAGTCGGCTCACGATCGTCGGGTCGGTGATCTCCGTGTCGCGGGCGAGAAGCAGCGCCTTGGCGAGGATCACCGGCAGCATGGGGTCGCCCTCGAAGGGCAGGGGCCCGGGGACCGCACCGGCGGTCGCGGGTGGGACGACGCACAGATGGCGGTCGTCCGGGGACATCAGGACGTTGCCGGAGCCCAGATGGATCCGGTACGTGTGCCGGTCGCCGCGGACGCGCAGGAAGCGGCCCTCCACCGCGCAGCGGCCGGCGATGGCCAGACGCGGCACGAGCCGGGACACCACCTCGCGGCGGGTCGCGGCGCAGGGGGTCAGCTCGCCGGAGACACAGGACGCCCAGTAGGCGCGGAAGCGGCCGTCGGGGCCGCCGTCCTGCCAGGTGGGGTCGTTCCCTATGCCGGCGGCGCCGACGAACAGGTCGACGTCGCGCAGGACTTCGCTGAGGACGAGCGGCGGGACGTCGGCGGGCGGGAGCCGGCAGGCCCGGCTGCCGGAGGCGGGGGCGTCCAGCGGGAGGAAGCGCACCTGGTCGGTGCCGATGAGCGCGGGGCCGCCGGGGCAGTCGCCGCCCTCGTCCCCGTCGACGCCCTGGATCCGCAGCTCCGCACGCAGCCCCCACTGGGGGAGTTCGCGCGTGGCGTGCGGGAGGGCGTCCTCGCCGGGCGGGCTCGGGCGGTACCGCCAGCCGCGGGCGGCGGCCAGCGCTGCGAACGGGTGCTGCCTCAGGACGTGCGGGGTGGCGAAAAGGCGTGCGGCGTCGGCGGGGCCATACACCTCGCGGTGGGCCTGCCGGAAGGGCTGTGTGACGCCGTGCCGTTCCAGCCACTCCCGCCAGGCATTGATCTCCGCACGCTCGCGCCCCAGCGGGTGCCACAGCACCACGGCCCGGCCGCCGGCTACGGGGACCGGCTCACCGTCGAGGGCGCGCAGCCCGCCCTCGGCCCAGCCGCAGGCGACCCCGTCGACCGTCCACAGCAGGCGCCGCGCGAGGGTGCCGAGCAGCGGGTGGTCGGCAAGTCCCCGACGCCAGTGCGCGTACGGCAGGGCGCGCCGCTCCGTGAACTGCCGGTCCAGCCGGCCGGCCTGCGCCGCCAGCGTCCGGTCGATGTCCCTGACGGCCGTCCGGAGCCGCGTCACCTCCCCCGCGTGGTCGCGCCGCACGGCGGCCGGGGCGCCCTTCAGGGCCTTGCCCGTCGCGTTCCGCCAGCCCAGCACGGCCCGCCCGTCCCGGATCCCCAGCTCCGCGGTGACCCCGCCCAGCCGCTGCGCCACCCCGAGCCCGTACCCGGGCACCGCCGGCCCCTCGACGTCCCCCCACGCGATCACGTTCACCGTCCACCCCCATGCGGCGACCCCACGTCCTCCATCTCCGCCGAGCGTAGGACCGCCCTCTGACAACGCGCCGCGCTTCCCCCGTTCGGCGCAGGCGCCCCGGATGCGCTGGGCCGACCGGCGTCCTCGGCGGTGGCCCCGGTTCGGTTGCGGGGGGTCGCAGCTTGTAACGTCCCCCCATGGCCGCGACACCCCCCACACCGCCGCGACGTGCCGTCCTCGGGCTCGGCGTGACTGCCGCGCTGCTTCCCCCCGGGAAGGCGGTCGCGGCCGCCAGATCCGTGGTCGGGGGCGAGCGGCTGGGACGGCACGGCGTGCAGGTGGCCGCGGGGGCGCCGAGGCTGCCGGAGACGAACTCCCTGTCGTGGATCGTGGCGGACGCCGACTCCGGTGAGGTGCTGGCGTCGTACAACGCGCACCGGCGGCTGCCGCCGGCGAGCACGCTGAAGATGCTCTTCGCGGACACCCTGCTGACCCGCTTCGACCGCCGCAAGCGGCACCAGGTGACGCACGCGGACCTGGCGGACATAGGAGCCGGGAGCAGTCTGGTCGGGATCGAGGCCGGCATCACCTACACGGTCGAGCAGCTCTGGCTCGGGGTGTTCCTGCGATCGGGGAACGACGCGGTGCACGTGCTGTGCTCGATGAACGGCGGCATGGACAAGACCGTCCGGGACATGCGGGCGCGGGCGCGGGAACTGCAGGCGAACGACACGCACGTGGTGAGCCCGGACGGCTACGACACGCCCGGTCAGCTGTCCTCGGCGTACGACCTGACGCTCTTCGCCCGGGCGGGGCTGCGCAACCCGGACTTCCGTCACTACTGCCGCACGCAGGTCGCGCGCTTCCCCGGGGAGAAGGGCGAGACCTTCGAGATCCAGAACACCAACCGGCTGCTCGGCGAGTACGACGGCATGATCGGGGTGAAGAACGGCTACACCACCAACGCCGGGAACACCTTCACCGGCGCGGCGGAGCGCGACGGTCGGACGCTGCTGGTGACCGTGATGCACCCCGAGTCGGGGTACGACGAGGTGTACCAGGAGGCGGCCGACCTGCTGGACTGGGGCTTCGACGCGGCGGGCCGCGTCGAGCCGGTCGGGGAACTGGTGCCGACGCTGAGCCAGGTGCGCGCGATGGCCGGCGGCCCGCCCGCCGACGGCCCCGGCCCACGGCCCGCGGCGGCGGCCGACGGGTCCGGGGGGTCCTCGTGGATCGGCCCGGCGGTGGAGACCGTCCTGGTGGCGGCCGTCGCTGCGTTCATCCTGGCGATCAGGCGCCGCCCGCTGCCGCAGCGTGCGGCGGCGGGCCGGGGCGACGCCCGGCGGCGCGGGCGCGGCTCGAGCCGCGCCCGCTGAGTTCGCCGTCCCACGGCCGGGGCACGCGGCTCACCGGGCGAGAATCCCGCAGGAGGCGACGGCCGGTTGCCGGCTACCGGGCGGGCGCCGCCGCGGCGGCCGCGTCTGCGGGAACGCTCCGGCGCCTCATGGCGGTCCTCGTGCTCCCCCGGCACCTTGTCGGTCCGGTCGGCGCGTGGGAGGAGCAGGGCGAGATCACGCTGTGGACCGAGACCCGGGACTACGCCTACGCTATCGCGCCGGGCTCACTGACTCCGGAGAAGAAATGCACGCATTCACCTTGCTCATGGCAGCCTGCATATTCGTGCTCGGATTGATCCTCGTCCGATTGACGGCAATGGAGGTACTCAGGAGGAGAGCCGTCTCCCGCAACGGGGTCGCGGTCGAAGGCGAATGCGTGGACCGTACGTGGAGCCAACCGGGCAGGCCCCATTACGTCTTGACCTACACGACACTCGAAGGAAGGACCTTTCGCGCGGCCTTTTCGAGCACGGCGCTCCCTCCCGGCTTCACCGGCGAGTCGACCGCGACCATAATCTACGACCCGGCGGATCCCGGTACGTCGATGACGGCCTTCGCCCTGCACAAAGCGATCTGGAGAAGTCCGGGCGACGTATATGCCGCTCTGGGTGGCGCGGCCCTGTGCTGCATCGCGGCATGGATGGCCATGGAAAGCATGTGATCCGGCCCGACCCCCACGCCGGGAACCTGGGCGCGCGACCGCGCGACGGCTCGGGCCGTCAGTTGCGGGCGACCCAGACCTGGTTGAGCTGCTCCTGGTAGTAGAACGAGGTCAGCCCGAACGCGGGCGCCAGCAGCAGTCCCTTGAGACCGGAGACCGTGTCGTGGAGGCCCGCGCGGCGCTGGGCGCGGGCGATGCGGCAGCCGGTGTTGTAGAGCGAGACGACGGCGGGCACGAGCAGCAGCGCGCCGAGGCTGACGGCGAGCACGGCGAGGGCGGGCCGGACCTTGATGCCTGGGTCGAACTCCCGCAGTTCCTTGTTGGCCCGGTAGTACCAGACGAGCCAGTACACGCCGAAGGTCAGCGGCCCCAGCAGCCAGACGGCCTCGGGGCGGCGCATGTCGCCGGACGGCGTGGCGAGCCCCACGCTCCCGGAGACGGGGAAACCCGGGAAGGGCCCCCGCGGGTAGGGGAGGGTCCGGTAGCGGTCCTCGTTGAACATGCTGCCCCCAGGTCGCGCCTTCGGCAGTGACGGAGCGGTTGCGTGCCGAAGAGAAGGTAAAGCTACTCGGCGGTTCGGCGGCCTGTCAGCGGGGAACGCTCACAAATTTCGCACAGGATGTCGGATCTTCCCGGATCCTGTGTTCAGTCGGCCTCGGCCACCACCATGACGCGTCGCAGCAGGTCGGAAAGATGCCGGCGTTCCTCGGCGTCGAGGGTGCCGAGCAGCCGGTACTCCTCGTGGCCGAGCACGTCCATGGCGCCGAGCCAGGTGGCGCGGCCGGCGTCGGTGAGCTCGACGTCGATGCGCCGGCGGTCGGCGGTGGAGTGGGTGCGCCGGACGTGGCCGCGGGCCTCCAGCGCGTCGAGGCGGCCGGTGACGGAGGCGGGTGCCAGGTCGAGGTCGGCGGCGAGTTCGGACGGGGCGGCGCGGCCGCCGCGCCCGGCGAGGGCGTGCAGGGTGTCGAACTCGTGCCGCTGCAGGCCGAAGTCGACCAGTGACTGCTCACGGATCTTGCGCAGATGGCTGGTGACGAGCTTCATGCGGGTGACGGCGCCCTCGACGTCCGGGTCGAGGTCCGGCAGCACGGGCAGCCAGCGCTCCACGTGTCCGTCGGTCCAGTCCCGTTCCACCGCGGAGCCCTCGGCGTCGGTGTCGGCATCGGCTTCCATGGCCCGAATCCTACGGCGCCATATATTTCGGTGGCGAATGATTCGTCACCGAAATACATTGCGGTGCCATGACGCCCACACACCCTCTCCGGCTCCGCGGCTTCCGGCTGCTGTTCGCCGGGCGCACGCTGTCCCTGCTCGGCGACGGGGTCGTGCCCGCCGCACTGGTCATCGCCGTCACCCGGGCGACCGGCGACGTCTCGGCCCTCGCCCTCGTCCTGGCCTGCGCGATGGTGCCGAAGCTGCTGCTGCTCCCGCTCGGCGGGGTGGTGGCCGACCGCTTCGACGCCCGGCGCGTGGCGGTCGCCGCGGATCTCGCACGCTGCGCCGCCCAGCTCTTCGTCGGGCTCGAACTGCTGGGCGGCGACCCGTCACTGGGCCCCATCGCGCTCGCCGAGGCGGTGGGCGGCACCGCCTCCGCCTTCGCGATGCCGACCCAGTCGCCGCTGGTCGCCGGCACCGTCACCGACGGGGCGGCGCGGCAGCGGGCCAACTCCCTGATGGGAGTCGCGAACAGCGCGACCCGGCTGTGCGGCCCGGCCCTCGCCGCGGCGCTGATCTGGGCCGCCGGTCCCGGCCTCGCCTTCGTGCTGGACGCCGCCTCCTTCGCGGTGAGCGCGGCGCTGCTGACGGTGCTGCGGGTCGAGCGGACCGCGCTGCCGCGCGCGTCGGTGCTCGCCGACCTCAAGGAGGGCTGGGGCGAGGTCCGCTCGCGCGACTGGTACTGGACGAGTCTGGTCGCGCATGCCGCGTGGAACGGTGCGGCAGCGGTCCTGACCACCCTCGGCCCGGCCGTCGCGATCCATCGGCTCGGCGGCGAGGGCGTGTGGTTCTGGGTGCTGGAGGCCGGGGCGATCGGTCTCGTCCTCGGCTCCCTGCTGGCCGCACGCGCCCGGCCGCACCGCCCCGTACTCGTCGCCAACCTGGGCCTGGCGACGTACGCACTGCCGCTGGTCCTGCTGGCCCTGGCCGCCCCGGCCCCGCTGCTCATCGCGGCGTACGGGCTGGCGCTCGCGGCGCTCGGCTACCTCACCCCCGTCTGGGAGACAGTCGTCCAGCAGCAGGTGCCGCCGCAGGCGCTGGCCCGGGTCACCTCCTACGACTGGCTGCTGTCCCTCGCCGCGATGCCCGCGGGCTACGCGCTGGCCCCGCTCGCCGCCGGCCTGTGGGGTCCGGCGGTCCCGCTGGCGGTGTCGGCGGCGCTGGTCGCGGCCGCCTGCCTGGCGACCGCGGCGGTGCCGGGGGTGCGGGCGATCGGCGTGGTCCGCGCGGAGCCCGCCGTGGCGGCCCCGGTCGGCGACCGGGCCGCGAAGGCCTGACGGCCGCACGGCGGCACGCCGGCCCCCACGACCCCTGCGGGAGACCGCACTTCTCGCTTGAACATGTTCAAAAACAGGTCTACATTCATCGGCACGGGTTTTGAACACGTTCGAAAAGGGTGGGACCCATGGACCTCACGGTCGTCGCATACGTCATCTACCTGCTCGTCAGCGTCGCGCTGACGGTGTGGGTGGCCCGGACCCTCAGCCGGGCCGGCAAGGTCTTCCTCGAAGACGTGCTCCACGGCAACGAGAAGCTGGCCGACGCCGTCAACCACCTGCTGGTGGTCGGCTTCTACCTCGTGAACCTCGGCTTCGTGGCGCTGTACCTGAAGAGCGCCGACCGGGTCGGGAACGCCCGCGAGCTCTTCGAGGCGCTGTCGGTCAAGCTCGGTGTCGTCCTGCTCGTCCTCGGGGTGCTGCACCTCGGCAACGTGTACGTCCTCAACAAGATCCGCCGCCGGGGCGTGATGGACCGCGAGCAGGTCCCGCCCGTCCGCCCGCAGGGCTGGACCGCCCCCGCGCGGCCCGGGGCGTGACGGCGATGGACCGCACCCCAGCGACCGGGGCCGCTCCGGCGGCCCCGGTGCCGGTCCGTCTGCTGACCGTCCTGTACGACCCGGACTGCTCGCTCTGCTCCTTCGTCCGCCGCTGGCTGGAACGCCAGCGGCAGATCGTGCCGCTGGACCTCGTCCCGGTCGGCTCCGACGAGGCCCGGCGCCGATTCCCCGAGCTGGACCACACCGCGACCCGGCGCGAGATCACCGTCGTCGGGGACTCGGGGCAGGTCTACCGGGACGACGCCGCCTGGCTGGTCTGCCTGTGGGCCCTGGCCGAGTACCGCCCCATGGCGCACCGTCTCGGCACCCGCGCCGGAGCGCCCGTCGCCCGGGCCGCCGTGCTCGCCGCCGCCCGCTACCGCGAGGCGCAGTGGGGCCGAGGGGCCGCGGCGACGGGCTGGGGCGGCCGGATGTACACCAGCGGCGAGGGCTGGTCCTACGACCCCGAGCGGGGCTGGACGCACACCGCCCCGGACGCCGCCCCGGACACCTATCCCGACGCCTGCGCGGACGGCTGCGCCCCGCCCGGTTAGGCTCACCGACGTGGAAGAAGCACCCCCTGGCACGGCCCCCGGCTCGACCCCCGGGACGCCCCGGCCCCCCAAGAGCGAGCAGACGCGCGCCCTGATCCTCGAGACGGCCATGCGGCTGTTCGAGGAACGGGGCTACGACAAGACGACGATGCGCGCCATCGCCAAGGAGGCCGGGGTCTCGGTCGGCAACGCCTACTACTACTTCGACGGGAAGGAACACCTCGTCCAGGGCTTCTACGACCGCCTCGCCGCCGAGCACGAGGCCGCGGTCCAGGGAATCCTGGACGGCGGTGGGGACCGTGACCTGGCGGCGCGGCTGCTCACCGTGATGACCGCCTGGATCGACGTCGCCCGCCCCTACCACCAGTTCGCCGCGCAGTTCTTCAAGAACGCCGCCGACCCGGCGAGCCCGCTCAGTCCCTTCTCCCCGGAGTCGCACCCGGCCCGCGACGCGGCCATCTCCATCCACGAACGGGTGCTCTCCGGCTCCGACATCAAGGCCGACGCGGAACTCGCCGAGGTGCTGCCCGAACTGATGTGGATGTACCAGATGGGCATCGTCGTCTACTGGGTCTTCGACCACTCCCCCGACACCGAGCGCACCCGCCGGCTGGTCGCGCGCACCGCGCCGCTCGGCGCGCGGATCCTCAGGCTCTCCCGCTACCGGCTGCTGCGGCCGATCGTGCGCGAGATCCGCGAGCTGCTCACGGAGTTCCTCTTCCGGCGCTGAGCCGGCCGGCCCGCCGCCCGCCGGGGGCACCGCCCCGGTCAGCCCACTGCGGGCTCGGCCAGCACCGCCCAGACCGTCTTGCCGTACCGGCCGCGCTCCCGGACGCCCCAGGTGTCCGAGAGCGCCTGCACCAGCCTCAGACCGCGCCCCGACTCGTCGCCGTCGCCCGCGTCGCGCGGCACGGGGCGGGACTGGGCGCCGCCGTCGGACACCTCGACGACGCACGAGCCGTCGGAGTGGACGGTCACCGCCACCTCGAACTCCCGCTCCAGGAGCGGGCTGTACCGTACGGCGTTGGTCGCCAGCTCCGACACGACGAGAACGACGGACTCGACGGTCTCGCCCTCCTTCTCCCAGCCCTCGAGATGGTCACGTACCCTGTGCCGGGCCAGCCCGACCGACGTGGGATGCCGGGGCAGCCGGAACGCACTGCGCCTCAACAGGTCACTCTCCCCATGAGCGAACGCCCCCCTTCCGTTGCGCCATCCCTTACCAGTTTCGACGCGGGGAATGCGTTCCGTGCCAGATTGTTCGCCCTCGGTGAGAGGTTTCCGGCCAAATTCAGACGGGCGGCCGTCAGGCCAGGGGCGAGGCGAGGGTCACGATCGTGATGTCCGAGGGCGCGCCCACACGGACCGGCGGGCCCCACGCCCCCGCACCACGGGTCACGTACAACTGGGTGTCGCCGTACGTTTCCAGACCGGCCACCGTGGGGTTGGCCAGTTCCGCGATGTAGTTGCCGGGCCACAGCTGCCCGCCGTGGGTGTGCCCGGACAGCTGCAGGTCCACGTGGTGCCGGACCGACTCGTGGATCATCACCGGCTGGTGGGCGAGGAGCACCACCGCGCGCGAGGTGTCCCGGTCGCCGAGCGCCGTCGTGTAGTCGGGGGCGTGGTCGTGGTCCGCGCCGCTGATGTCGTTGACCCCGGCCAGGTCGAAGCCGGCGAGTTCGGTGCGGGCGTTCTCCAGCGGGTGGACGCCGAGATCGCGCACGAAGTCGATCCAGGGCGCGGCCCCGGAGAAGTACTCGTGGTTGCCGGTGACGAAATAGCTCCCGTCCCGCGCCCGGAGCCGGGCCAGCGGCTCGGCCGCGGCGCCCAGTTCCCGCACCGAGCCGTCGACCAGGTCGCCGACGATGGCGACGAGGTCCGGGCGGGCCCCGTTGATCGTGTCCACGATCCGCTGGGTGTGCGCCCTGCCGAGGATCGGGCCGAGGTGGATGTCGCTCACCACGGCGATCCGGTAACCGTCCGCGGCCGCGGGAAGCTTGGCGAGAGGCACGGTGACGTACTTCAGGCGCGGGCCGCGCAGCACGCCGTAGGTGCCCTGGCCGACCGTCACCCCCGCGGCGACGGCCGCCGCGGCGCCGACCGTACGCGCGACGAACAGCCGCCTCGTCGGCCCGGCGGACGCGGACTCGGGCCGCGGCTGCGGCTGCGGCGAGGCCTCGGACGTCTTTCCGGCGGGCTCGGCCGCGTCCTCGGGCGCGCCGGCCGGCCCGGCCGGTTCTCCGGCTCCGGCGGGCTCGGCGGCCCGCACGCCCCGGGACCGCTCCCTGCGCTCCAGCGCGCCCCGCAGCAGAGGCCGTACGGCCTCGCCCGCCAGCACCGCCAGCGTCAGGTAGAGCAGCACCGCCAGCCACAGGTAGCCCGGCCAGGCCAGCCACCGTTCGGCCGCCAGCGGCAGCGTCCGCCCTCCGGTCAGCGCGCCCACGCTCAGCAGCGGCAGGGCGACCGCCAGGACCGTCCCCGTCCGCCGCCACCAGCCGCCCGGCGCGGACACGTCGCGGACCAGCCTGCGCCACAGGTAGTAGTGCACCCCGCCGAGGAGGGCCAGGACGGCCGCGACGACGGCGACCACCACGAGGGTCACCGGGCAGCCCGCAGCGCTCTCAGACCGCGGACGCCGAGAACGCCGATCGCGGTGCCGAGCACGAGCGAGGTGACCGCCAGCGTCAGGTGCACCCAGAAGTAGGTGGTGGGCGAGCCGTGGTCACCGCCCTCGAAGGCGAGCCCGCTGGCGTCCTTCCACAGGTTCTTGACGAACGTCGTCCATACGATCCAGCTCCACACCCCGAAGGCGGTCAGGAACCAGGAGACGGGGCGGCTGAGCTTCATGCGACCAGTATGCGGGCCGCCGTGCGGCCCCCTGCCGCGGGGTCGCCCCGCCGACCCTGACGCGGGCCGCCGCCCAAGACGCCCGTGGGCACCGCCCGGTTGCACATCCGGCACGTGGGATCGGTCACGGCCCGAACGGCCCCCCACGCCTGCCGCTCGTCCCGGACGGACTGTAACTTCACATCGTGCCGAACTCCTCCCCCCGCGCCGCGCGCCGTTCCGCCATGGTGCTGTCCGCCCTCGCACTCGTCGGCGGTACGGCCCTGACCACCGCGCCCGTCGCGCACGCGAAGCCCTCCCCCCCGTCGGCCACACCGACGCCGCCCGCGCAGATGTCGGCGGTCGGCGGGGATCGGCTGGGGCAGCCAGGCACCCAGGTCAGCCCGCTGACCGGCGCCCCCGCCCTGCCCGGGAAGCTCACCTCGCGGTCGTGGATCGTCTCCGACGCCGAGACCGGGGAGGTGCTGGCCGCCCACAACCCGCACTGGAAGCTGCCCCCCGCCAGCACGCTCAAGATGCTGTTCGCGGACACGGTGCTGCCCAAGCTGGACAAGGCGCAGACCCACAAGGTGCTGCCCTCCGACCTCGACGGCGTCGGCGCGGGCAGCAGTCTCGTGGGCATCAAGGAGAACCTCACCTACACCGTCCACGACCTGTGGCTCGGGGTCTTCCTCCGCTCCGGGAACGACGCCGTCCACGTCCTGTCCTCGATGAACGGCGGCGTGGACGCGACCGTCCTGGAGATGCAGCGCAAGGCCGAGGACCTGCAGGCGGACGACACCACGGTGATCTCCCCCGACGGCTACGACATGCCCGGCCAGGTCTCCTCGGCGTACGACCTGACGCTCTTCGCCCGCTCCGGCCTGCAGAACGCGGACTTCCGCGAGTACTGCTCGACCGTGCGCGCCCAGTTCCCCGGCGGGTGGAAGAAGACCAAGGCGAAGAAGGGCAAGAAGGCCACCAAGAAGCGCTCGACCTTCGAGATCCAGAACACCAACCGGTTGCTCTCCGGTGACTACGACGTCCCGACCTACCAGGGCATCGCGGGCGTGAAGAACGGTTACACCACCAAGGCGGGCAACACCTTCACCGGTGTCGCCCAACGCGGCGACCGCACGCTCCTGGTGACCGTCATGCACCCCGGCCCGGGCCACAACATGGCCTACAAGGAGGCGGCGAAGCTGCTCGACTGGGGCTTCAAGGCGGACGGCATGGTCACCCCGGTCGGCATGCTCGTGCCCCCGAAGTCCGCCATCGCGTCGGCCTCCCCGTCCGCCTCCGCCTCCCCCAGCGAGAAGCCCCGGCAGCAGGTCGCCGCGCCCGCCTCCTCCGGTGGCGGCGGCGGGGCCTGGACGGCCCTCGCGCTCACCGGCGGCTCCGTCCTGGTCGTCGCCGCCCTGGCCTACCTCGTACGGCGGCGCTGGCCCCTGCCGCAGCCGACGGCGAACGCCGCCATCCCCGCCCCGACCAAGCCCGGCGACGACGCGGCCGCGAAGCCCGCGGAGGACGAAGCCGTGGCGACGGACGAGGCCACGCCGCCGAAGGAGGGCGCGGCCGAGGAGGGCGCCGGGAAGACCGAGGCCACCGCGGACCGCCCGGTCTGACGCCCGGAGGGCATGGGCCTGATCCGCCGTGTCCCGCTTCGCCGGCCGGCGGCGTCCCACTGGGCCGTGCCGGAGGATCGTTCCCGTCGGTCCTGCGGCCCGGCTGCGGCCGGTGGCACCCGCCACCGGCCGCAGCCGTCTCGTGCCAAGCGCACATGCCCCCCGGCCAGGGGGCGCTCGACGGCGCACGTGCGGCTCGTGCGCCCACCCCGCTGCGACCGCCCCCTGCCGCGCGAACGGCCCGGCCAGTACCCAGGAACCAGGGAAAACCGGTACGGGAAGGGAGCACGCCATGGGCATGTTGTCGGTCATCGGGCTCGTCCTGGGGCTCGTCGCGGTCGCCTACTGCCTCCGCTCGGCCTTCCGGGCCAAGACCCCCGCGGGACGCGCCGGCTGGCTCATCGCCGCCCCGGCGGCCGTGCTCGCCGGGGTCTACCTGGTGGGCTACATCCTGATCACCGTGCTGGTGCTGGCCGCCGCATGGTTCACCGCGGCCCATTTCCTGCGCTGAGCCCAGGAGTTCCGGGCGGCTTCACCGGCCCGCCTCCGTGTACACCCGTCCCCCGGCCGTCGAGAGCCTCGACGCCGCCGGCTACGGCAGTCGGTCCACGCACCTCATCGGCGCGCGCGAACTGGGCGTCATCGCCCGGCGTCGGTCGCGCCACGCGCGACGGCGTACGCCACGAAGTCCGCCCACGCCCCGGGCGTGAACGTCAGCCGGGCCCCGGCCCGGTCCTTGGAGTCCCGCACCAGGACCGCGCCCTGACCGAACGCGACCTCGACGCACGCGCCGCCCTCGGAGTTGCTGTGGCTGGACGTGAACCACACGAGCCCGTCGGTCATGACCTCTCCGCCAAGTCGTCGATGAACCGCGTGGACTCCTCGGGTCCGAGGGCCTGGCGGGTGATCATGTCGTGGCGCCGCATGACGATACTGACCCGGGCCGGGTCCGCATAGAGGATTCCCGTGGTCTGCCCCTCCTCGTAGACGAGGTGCTGATGTTCGGCGGTCTCCAGCAACACGAACGGGCCGTGCAGTCCCGGGTGGAGACCCCGGTCCGCTGGCATGACCTGGATGGTGATGTTCCGGGCACGCCCTCGCGCCAGCAGCGTCCGCAACTGCTCGCGGTGCGCCTCGGGGTCCGAGAAGGAGCGCAGCGCCGACTCCTCCACCACGAAACTGAACGACCGGGAGCCGTTGTCCAGCATCAACTGGCGTTCGAGCCGTGCCGCCACGCGCTCCGCGAGCGTCTCCTCGTCGAGCGGTGGCCAGTGGGACGACAGCAACGTGCGCACGTAGGGCTCGCTTTGCAGAAGCCCGGGGATGTACTGGCTCTCGTACCAGTTGACGGCGATCGCCTCGGCCTCGTACCGCATGTACTCCCGGGCGTAGGTCGGGTACTTCTCCGGGGTGAGGAACGCCTCCGCCGCCGTGAGTTTGCCCTGCGCCCCGCACAGCCCGTCGGCGACCTGAAGCAGCCGCTGCGTCGGGCGGCGGCGCCCCTGCTCCATCGACTTGACGGTCTCGTAGCCGTACCCCGCCTCGTCCGCCAGCCGCTCGCGGGTGACGCCCGCGTGTTCGCGCCAGAGCTTGACCTGGTTGCCGCAGTACCGCCACGCCATCGGGGGCGGGGACACGTCACTCGCCACTCGGGTACAACCACCCTCCGTACTCGCGCCGATACTCCCGACCGTACGCCGCGACCTGCACTTTTGAGCCATGAACGAGACAACTCCCCCTGTCGAGTGGTGGTTTTCGCGCCACCCGCGCAGCGTCGGCCGGGCGCGGGCCAGGCTGCGGGAACAGGCCCTCGCGTGGGGCCTCGCCGCCGGCACGACGGACACCGCGGTCCTGCTGCTCAGCGAGCTGATGAGCAGCGCCGTCCGGCACGCGCGGGTCCCGCCGGGCCGGCGGATCGCCGCTCGGGCCGCCCTGGTCTCGGGGGTGCTGCGGGTCGAGGTCTGCGACGCGTGCGACGACCCGCCCGTGCCGCGGCAGGCGTCCGCGACGGACGAGTCTGGACGCGGGCTGGCGCTCCTCGACATGCTCGCCGACGCCTGGAACGTTCAGCCTCGGCCGTACGGCATCGGCAAGACGGTCTGGTTCGAACTCAGAGTGACAAATGCATGCGTAAACAGTAGTGACCAGTGGCCGGATCTCGACGTAGGGTTCGCGCCATGGACAGTGACCTGGGACTCCTGAACGTCATCGACGTCGAGGCGACGTGCTGGGACGGCGAGCCGCCGCAGGGCTCGGTGAGCGAGATCATCGAGATCGGGCTGACCGTCGTGGACCTCGTCGCGGGCGAGCGCGTCGCCCGCCACCGCGTTCTCGTGCGGCCCGCGCGCTCCGCCGTGAGTCCCTTCTGCAGCCGACTGACCGGTCTGACACAGGCCGAGGTGGACTCCGGGCTGGACTTCGCGGACGCCTGCAAGCTGCTCGCCGTCGAGCACCGGGCGGGATCGCGTCCGTGGGCGAGCTGGGGCGACTACGACCGCCACCAGTTCAACCGTCAGTGCCGGGCCACCGACACGACGTACCCCTTCGGCGGCCGGCACATCAACGTCAAGACGCTCTTCACCCAGGCCCACCGCCTGACCAAGCGTCCCGGCATGGCGGAGGCGCTCCGGATCGTCGGACTGCCCCTGGAAGGTCGCCACCACCGCGGCGAGGACGACGCGTGGAACGTCGCCGCCCTCGTCGTCGACCTGTCGCAGCGGGGCGCCTGGCCGGCGACGCCGGCCTTCTGACCCCGCCGGGGCGGCCTCCCGGAGTCAGGCAGTCTCGGGCCGATCGGGCCGCTCGGGCCGCTCGGGCCGACCGCGCTCGGGCCGACCGCGCTCGGGCTCGCCCGGCGGGTCCTTGCGGTCCTTCCGCGCCGCGGCGGCGGCCAGTTCGGCGCTGTGCGGGGTGGCCGTCCACGCCGCGCAGTACAGCAGGAGCTTCGCCGTGAAGTTGATCCAGAGCAGCAGCGCGATGGGCACGCCGAAGGCGCCGTACATGCTCTTGGTGGCCACGCTCTGCAGGTAGCCGCTGATGAGCAGTTTCAGCAGCTCGAAGCCGATCGCGCCGATGAGGCTCGCCACGACGACGTCGCGGCGGTTCGGGGTGACGCCCGGCAGCAGGGTGAGCAGGTAGGCGAGGATCAGCAGGTCCACGAGGACGGCGATGCAGAAGCCCGCCACCGACAACAGGGCGCGCCCCGGCCCGTGTTCGTCGAGGCCGATGGCGTCGCCGAGACGGCCGACGGCCGTCCCGGCGAGGGCCGAGCAGGCGACGGAGAGCAGCGCGACGGCGCCGAGGCCGACCAGGACGCCGAAGTCCTTGGGCTTCTGCAGGAACGGGTTCTCGGGCTCGTCGTCCTTGTGCCAGACCGCCCTGAGGCAGTCGCGCAGGGCACCGACCCAGCTGACACCGGTGAGGACCAGCAGCACGCCGGCGATGGCGCCCACCGTGCCCGCGTTGTCGACGAGCCCGCCGATGTTGAGCTGGTCGGCGATGCCCGGCACCTGCTCTGCCAGCTTGCCCTCGAGTTGCTTCAGCTGACCGGGGGACAGCAGCGCCGCGCCGACGGCGGCGCCGACGGTCAGCAGCGGGAAGAGCGCGACGAAGCTGACGAAGGTGATGGCGGCGGCCAGCCGCGTCCAGTGCACGCCCTCCAGATGCTCGTACGTGCGCCAGGCGTGGGTGCGCATGAGCCGCGCGATCCACGGTCCGATCACTGGGAGCCGAGTCAGCCATTCCATACCACGCGCCTACCCTCCGTCACGACGTGCACTCTAGGTGGCGGTCGTCGTCGCGGCGGTGATCGCGTCCAGGACGCGGTCCGTGTCGGCCTCCGATGTACGCCAGTTACTGAAGGCGGCCCGCACGGCGGGGACGCCGTGGAGGACCGTCGGGGTGAGGAAGGCCTCGCCGGAGGCGGCGACGGCACGGACGAACGCGCCGACGCGCTCGGCCGTGGGGTCGTCGGCCAGGGTGAAGCAGACGACGTTGAGCCGGACGGGGGCCAGGAGCCGCAGGCGGGCGTCGGCCTCGATGCCCTCGCCGAGACGGCGGGCGCAGGCGGCGTTGCGTTCGACGACCTCGCGGTGGCCCTCGCTGCCGTAGGCGGTGAGGGCGAACCACGCGGCGAGGGCGCGCAGCCGGCGGGAGTTCTCGGGGGTGAGGTGGAGGAAGTCGGGGTCGGGGAGTGCGGGCAGGCCCAGGTAGGACGAGGCGTTGTGGAAGACCCGGACCTGGAGGTCCTGACGGCGGGTGAACTGGACGGCGGCGTCGTAAGGCACGTTCAGCCATTTGTGGAGGTCGACGCAGACGGAGTCGGCGGCGTCGATGCCCTCGGTGAGGTGCGCGAACGAGGGCGACAGCGCGGCGAAGCCGCCGAACGCCGCGTCGACGTGGAGCCAGAAGTCGTGGCGCTCCTTCAGGGCGGCGATCGCGCGCAGGTCGTCGAAGTCGACGGTGTTGACGGTGCCGGCGTTCGCGACCACGACGGCCGGGCGGCCCTCGCCCTCCAGCGCCGTCAGCGCCGCGTCGAGGCGGTCGACGTCCACCGCCTCCCGGCCACCGGGCAGCACCGGCACGGAAGTCAGGGACGAGCGGCCGAGCCCGAGCACCGACAGGGCCTTGTCGACGCTGGAGTGCGGGGTGCCGGACAGCACCGTCACCGGGCCGAGCGCGGCCAGCCCGTCACGGGAGACGGACAGCCCGAGCCGCTCGCCGAGCCACTCGCGCGCCACGGCCAGGCCCACGGTGTTGGAGACGGTCGCGCCGGTGACGAAGGCGCCGCTGTGCTCCTCGGCGAGGCCGAGCATCGCGCGGAGCCAACCGACGGTCTCGCGTTCCAGGGCGGCGGCGGACGAGTCGCCGCCCGCCGAGACGTTCTGGTCGTAGGTGCTGGTGAGCCAGTCGCCCGCCACGGCGGCTGGGGTCGCTCCCCCGGTGACGAACCCCAGGTAGCGCGGTCCGGCACTGCCCGAGAAACCGGGTGCCCAGCGCCGTTCGAAGAGCGCGAGCGCGCCGTCGGCACCGGTCCCGGTGACGGGGAGGGGCTGCGGCTCGGGGGCGGGCCCGGGTCGGGCGGCCGGGCGTTCGTCCACCGTTTCCAGCTCACGGACGGCCAGGTCCCGTACGGCCTGCAGGAGTTCGGGGAGGTGTGCGCGGTCCGCGGCGAGTGTGGGGTGCATGGCGGCAGCGTAGGCGGGGCGTCGTGCGCGGCCCCGCCCGGCGTGCTCACCCGTGCGGCGGACCGCCCGCGGGAGCCGGGCTGAGCGACTCGCACGCACCCGTCTGGTGCGGCACGAGGGAATGCCCGGGGGCGCCGCCGAAGGGGTAGTCCCGCACACTGCGCCAGACGCCCTCGTCGTCCTGCTCGTACAGCGAGAAGCAGCTGACCGTCCAGGCGGCGGCGAAGTCGGCGAGCTCCGTCTCGGCACGGTCCAGCGCCTCGTCGGGGATACCGTGGCCGATGGTGACGTGCGGGTGGTAGGGGAACTGGAGCTCGCGCCGGACCGGACCGGAGCGGACCCGCTCCTGCAGTTCGGCGCAGTGGAGGGCGCCCTGGACGAGATCGATGTAGACGACCGGGGTGACCGGCCGGAAACTGGCCGTGCCCTCCAGCCGCATGGGGAAGGCGCGACCGGTGGCGGCGACCTCGGCGAGGTGCTCCCGGAAGGCCGGGAGCAGCGCCGTGTCCACCTCGGTGGGCGGGAGCAGCGTGACGTGGGTGGGGATGCAGTACGCCAGCGGGTCTCCATAGCCGGCACGGCGCTGCTGAAGCAGGCTGCCGTAAGGCTCGGGGACCGCGATCGACACGCCGATCATGCGGTTTCCCACGCGTTCACCCCTTCCCCGGGTCGGTTCGCGGCGTCGTACGCACGCCGTACGACACAACTCCGTCAGAGCCAGTGTGACGCGCGCGCGGCCTCCCGCGCGAGCGTCGTCCGTCACACCTGCGCGGGACCTAAGGCCCCTCTTCCCGGGCGTTCGGGAGCGGAAGGGGCCGTCAGTGCTTGGCGGGCAGGAAGCCGATCCTCTCGTACGCCTTCGCCAGGGTCTCCGCGGCGACGGACCGGGCCTTCTCGGCGCCCTTGGCGAGGACGGAGTCCAGCGTCTCGGGGTCGCCCAGGTACTCCTGGGTGCGCTCGCGGAACGGCGTGACCCATTCCACGAAGACCTCCGCGAGGTCGGTCTTGAGCGCACCGTAGCCCTTGCCCTCGTACTTCTGCTCGAGTTCCGGGATTCCGGTGCCGGTGAGGGTGGAGTAGATGGTCAACAGGTTGCTGACGCCCGGCTTCTCCTGCTCGTCGTAGCGGATCACGGTGTCGGTGTCGGTGACCGCGCTCTTGATCTTCTTCGCCGAGGCCTTGGGCTCGTCCAGGAGGTTGACCAGGCCCTTCGGGGACGCCGCCGACTTGCTCATCTTCGACAGCGGTTCCTGCAGGTCGTAGATCTTCGCCGTCTCCTTGACGATGTAGGCGTCGGGGACGGTGAAGGTGTCGCCGAAGCGGGCGTTGAAGCGCTCCGCGAGATCGCGGGTGAGCTCGATGTGCTGACGCTGGTCCTCGCCGACGGGGACGGCGTTCGCCTGGTACAGCAGGATGTCCGCGACCTGCAGGATCGGGTACGTGAACAGGCCGACGGTGGCCCGGTCGGCGCCCTGCTTGGCGGACTTGTCCTTGAACTGCGTCATGCGGGACGCCTCGCCGAAGCCGGTGAGGCAGTTGAACACCCAGCCGAGCTGTGCGTGTTCGGGGACATGGCTCTGGACGAACAGGGTGCAGCGCTCCGGGTCGAGCCCCGCGGCCAGCAGCTGGGCGGCGGCGAGCCGGGTGTTGGCGCGCAGCTCGGCCGGGTCCTGCGGCACGGTGATCGCGTGGAGGTCGACGACCATGTAGAAGGCGTCATGGGACTCCTGCAGTGCCACCCACTGGCGGACCGCGCCCAGGTAGTTGCCCAGGTGGAACGAACCTGCGGTGGGCTGGATACCGGAGAGCACACGGGGACGATCGAGAGCCATGGCACTCATTCTCTCAGGTCCGCGCGGATTCCATGGCCGCGGTGGGAACCCGGGGGCGGCCGGCGGTGTAGAAGGGGCGACGGGAGCCGCACGGGGGCGGCGCCGGGCGACGGGAGGGGGGTCCGCCACGGAGGGGGAGGCGGCGGTGATCGCGCGCGTACGCGCCGGTGAGCGGGAGGCGTACGCGGAGCTGGTGCGCCTGCACGCGGACGTCGCGCACCGCACCGCCGTGCTGCTCGGCGCGGGCGCCGACGCCGAGGACGTGGTGCAGGTCTCGTTCGTCAAGGCGTACCGCGCGCTCGCGACCTTCCGGGACGGGGCGGCCTTCCGTCCGTGGCTGCTGCGGATCGTCGCCAACGAGGCGAGGAACGCCGGGCGGGCGGCGCGCCGTCTGCGGTCGGCTGTGGAGCGCAACGCCGTGCTGGAGGCCCTGCCCCCCGCGGCGGACGACCCGGAGTCGCTGGCGGTGTCGCGGGAGCGCCGGACGGAGCTGCTGGCCGCGGTGCGGACGCTGAGCGAACCGCACCGGCTGGTGGTCACCTGCCGCTATCTGCTGGACCTGGACGAGGAGGAGACGGCGACGGTGCTCGACTGGCCGCGTGGCACGGTGAAGTCCCGGCTGCACCGGGCCCTGGCCCGGTTGCGGGCGGTGCTCGGCGAGCCGGTGCCGGCCGGCCGGTGCGACGACGGGGGGCGGCGCCCATGACGGACGGGCTCCCGGAGGAACTGCGCGAGGCGGGCCGGTGGCTGGAGATCCCGGCGCCGTCGCCCGACTCCGTCGCCGAGCAGGTGCTGGCCCGGCTGCTGGCCGAGGCGGCGCCGGCCCCGGCCGTCCCCGCGCCGGGCCGCCGCAGCCGGGCGCGGGCGTGGGCCGCGGCACGGTGGCGGGCCCTGACGGCGGTGCTGTGCGGGCTGCTGGTGGTGCTCGTGCTGACACCGCCGGTACGGGCCGCGGTCGCGGACTGGTTCGGCTTCGGCGGCGTCGTCGTGCACCGTGACCCTTGCGCCCGCCCCGGCACGGGCGCCCCGCCGCCGGTGCGGGGCGACGCGCCGCTGGACGGGGCGTACGTGCCGCAGGCGCTGGGCGAGCCGGACGGGGTGGCGGCCGTCGACGGGGGCCGGGTGCTGTCGATGAGCTGGCGGGTGGACGGGCGCACGGTACGGCTCGACCAGTTCCGGGCCACGATCGACATGGTCTTCCTCAAGAAGGTCGGCGGGGCGGCCGAGTGGGTCGAGCTGGGCACCGGGACCGACTACGGGGTGTGGTTCGCGGAGCCCCACTACGTGCAGTTGGTCGACCCCGACGGCCGTACCCGCCGCGAGGCCCCCCGGACCGCCGGGCCGACCCTGGTCTGGCAGCGCGGGGGGACGACGCTGCGCCTGGAGGGCGTGCCGGACCTGGCGCGCGCCCTCGCCGTCGCGGACTCCGCCCGGCGGCGTCAGGGCCTGTCTCCTCCCGCGGACGGGAACCTCGCGGGCCCGGTCGGTGTAACAGGGGCAGGACCGAGCGAGAGGGGGACGGGATGCGGATCGATAGGTTCGTCACCTGGGCCGGAGTCACCGTGACGGCGCTCGCCGCGGTGATCGGCGGATCGGGGCCGGCCGCGGCGGGTGGGCCGACCAGCGTGATGCTGGTCGCTCCGGGCAGCGGCAGGGCCGCGGGCCTCTACGCCAGTTCACCCGACTACCGGGAACTGGAGCAGTCCATCGGGAACGAGCCGGAGGAGGAGGCGCCGAAGTCGCTGTCGGACGTGATGAACGACCGGCAGCGCGAGGTCACCCTCACCTGGCTGGTCCACGACGTGTCGGTCTGGAAGGTGGACTTCGTGTATCCGGACGGCCCCGGCGGTGCCTGGGTCCACAGCCGCTCGGCGACGGAGAAGGGTCTGCCGGAGCAGGGCGTGTGGCGCAGGGCGGCCCGCACCGACAAGCTCCGTGCCCTCCTGGGCCGGCTGGGCCTGATGGAGTCCGACAAGGGCCTCGGCATGAGCGCTCCCGACTATCCGCTCGGCCCGGACGACGCGACCGTCGCCGAGGAGACCGCGGCGGCCGCACCGCGGGCCTCGGATGCCGCGCGGGCCGCGGCGGCCGGTGACGCCGGTGGCGCGGACGGCTGGTGGCTCTCCCTGCCCGGGCTCGGCGCCGGATTGCTCGTCGGGGGCGCCGGCACCTTTCTCGTCCTGCGCCGTATATCCGGACGCACGCCCGAGGAGGGCCCCCGCCAGGAGCTCGTCGACGCCTGACGCGGCGGGGGTGCGCGCCGCTGCGGCACGCACCCCGTGCGGGCGGCGGATCAGCCGAGGTCGATCCCGGGGTAGAGCGGGAAACCGGCCAGCAGGTCCGTCGCGCGCTGAGCGACCTCGTCGGCGACCTTGGCATCCAGCACGTGCTGCGCCTTGGACGGCTTGCCGGCCGAGGTGACGCCCGCCGTCGTGGCCGTGAGCACCCGGTCGATCAGTCCGGCGATCTCGTCCATCTCCCCCGTGCCGAGACCGCGCGTGGTGAGCGCCGGGGTGCCGATGCGGATGCCGGAGGTGTACCAGGCTCCGTTGGGGTCCTGGGGGATGGAGTTGCGGTTGGTGACGACGCCCGAGTCCAGGAGCGCCGCCTCGGCCTGCCGGCCGGTGAGCCCGTAGGAGGACTCGACGTCGATCAGGACGAGGTGGTTGTCCGTGCCACCGGTCACCAGCGTGGCGCCACGGCGCAGCAGCCCCTCGGCCAGGGCCCGGGAGTTGTCGACGATGCGCTGCGCGTAGCCGTGGAAGTCCGGGCGGCGGGCCTCCGCCAGGGCCACCGCCTTGGCGGCCATGACATGCGGCAGCGGGCCGCCGAGCACCATGGGGCAGCCGCGGTCGACCTGCTCGGCGAGCGAGGAGTCGCACAGGACCATCCCGCCACGCGGGCCGCGCAGCGACTTGTGTGTGGTGGTGGTGACGATCTGCGCGTGCGGCACGGGGTCGAAGTCGCCGGTGAGGACCTTGCCGGCGACCAGGCCCGCGAAGTGCGCCATGTCGACCATCAGCGTGGCGCCGACCTCGTCGGCGATCTCCCGCATGATCCGGAAGTTCACCAGCCGCGGGTAGGCCGAGTAGCCCGCCACGATGACGAGCGGCCGGAACTCGCGGGCGGTCTTGCGCAGTGCCTCGTAGTCCAGCAGACCCGTGGCGGGGTCAGTTCCGTAGCTGCGCTGGTCGAACATCTTGCCGGAGATGTTGGGCCGGAAGCCGTGGGTGAGGTGCCCGCCCGCGTCCAGCGACATGCCGAGCATCCGCTGGTCGCCGAGCTCGTGGCGCAGCCGCGCCCAGTCCTCCTCGCTCAGGTCGTTGACCTGGCGGGCCCCGGCCCGCTCCAGCGCGGGCGCCTCGACCCGGGCGGCGAGCACGGCCCAGAAGGCGACGAGGTTGGCGTCGATGCCGGAGTGCGGCTGCACATAGGCGTGCTGGGCGCCGAACACCTCGCGCGCGTGCTCGGCCGCGAGCGCCTCGACGGTGTCGACGTTCCGGCAGCCGGCGTAGAAGCGGCGGCCGACGGTGCCCTCGGCGTACTTGTCGCTGAACCAGTTGCCCATGGCCAGCAGCACCGCCGGGGAGGCGTAGTTCTCGCTGGCGATGAGCTTGAGCGAGTCGCGCTGGTCCTCGAGCTCCTGGCCGATGGCGTCGGCCACGCGCGGCTCGACACCCCTGATGACCTCGATGGCACTGCGGAAGGCGGTGGATTCGGTGGAACCACTCGGCATGTCAGACCTCCTGCTGCACGGCACGGCATACGGGACGGCCCAGGCGCACGGCACACAGTTCACGGGCCGCTCCCCGATGGTCAATCCCATCCCAGCGCGCCAGTCACGACCCGTGGCCAGCCTAGCAACGCCGGTCGGGGCGCCGCCCGGCACGAGGTTTCTTCGCATCCGGGACGAGCGACGATAGAAAGGGGCCCCACCGGGCCCCAGCGCCACAACTCCCGACGTACCACGAACGGAGCACTCACGTGTCGACCGCCGCCGAGCACATCGCCGCCGCCGAGGCGCACAGCGCCCACAACTACCACCCCCTCCCGGTCGTCGTCGCCTCCGCCGAAGGCGCCTGGGTGACGGACGTCGAGGGCCGCCGGTACCTCGACATGCTCGCCGGCTACTCGGCGCTGAACTTCGGGCACCGCAACGCCCGTCTCATCGAGGCCGCCAAGGCCCAGCTCGACCGCGTGACGCTCACCTCGCGGGCGTTCCACCACGACCGCTTCGCGCGCTTCTGCACGGAGCTGGCCGAGCTGTGCGGCATGGAGATGGTGCTGCCGATGAACACCGGCGCGGAGGCCGTCGAGACGGCGGTGAAGACGGCCCGCAAGTGGGGCTACCGGGTCAAGGGCGTGCCGGACGGCCAGGCGAAGATCGTCGTCGCCGCGGACAACTTCCACGGGCGGACGACGACCATCATCAGCTTCTCCACCGACCCCGAGGCCCGCGCGGACTTCGGCCCGTACACCCCCGGCTTCGAGGTCGTCCCGTACGGCGACCTGGCGGCGCTGGAGGCGGCCCTGGACGACCGCACCGTGGCCGTGCTGATGGAGCCCATCCAGGGCGAGGCGGGGGTGCTCGTACCGCCGGCCGGCTACTGGGCGGGCGTGCGCCGGCTGACCGAGGAGCGCGGCATCCTCTTCATCGCCGACGAGATCCAGTCGGGGCTGGGCCGGACGGGCCGGACCTTCGCGTCGGAGCACGAGGGCGTCGTCCCGGACATGTACGTGCTGGGCAAGGCGCTCGGCGGGGGCGTCGTCCCGGTCTCGGCGGTCGTGTCCTCGTCGGAGGTGCTCGGGGTCTACCGGCCCGGTGAGCACGGCTCGACCTTCGGCGGCAACCCGCTGGCCTGCGCGGTGGCGCTGGAGGTCCTCGCGATGCTGCGCTCCGGCGAGTACCAGCAGCGGGCCTGCGAACTCGGCGACCACCTGCACCACGAGCTGGCGCTGCTGACCGGCAGCGGGGCCGTCACGCAGGTCCGCGGACGCGGTCTGTGGGCGGGGGTGGACATCGCCCCGGAGCACGGCACCGGCCGTCAGATCTCCGAACGGCTCCTGGAGCGGGGTGTCCTGGTCAAGGACACCCACGGCTCCACGATCCGGCTCGCGCCGCCGCTGGTCATCTCCAAGGAGGATCTGGACTGGGGCCTGGACCAGCTGCGGGCCGTGCTGTCGGCCTGAGCCCCGCCGGGGGCAGGGGCCCGGACGAGGGGCGCCCCGGCGGTCAGACGCCGTCGGGGCACCGCCGGGGACAGCCGCGCCGTCACGCCCATGCGGTTCCAGGCGTTGATGGTCACGCACATGGCGATCAGCCGGGGCAGCTCGTCCTCGTCGAAGACCCGGGCGGCCTCGTCGTGGACCTCGTCCGGGACACCGCCCTGACCGCGCGCCGGGTCACCGCCTCAGGGCGGCGCGGCACGCTCGCGCGCGGTGAAGGACGGGGACTCGCGCCACACGGTGAGCGCGTGCGGCTTCTGCTCGGTCAGCCCTGGCCTGCGGGCGTCGTGCAGGTGCTGGTCCCCGCAGTCGGCGCAGCGGTTGGGCTGCGAGGCACGGGCCTTGACCAGCTCCTTGACCATGGGGCGAGGCCGGCGGCCGCCGCGGCGTCCAGGGCGGTCATCGCCTTGTGGAAGTCGGGGGCGGCCTTCCCGAGCAGCATGCGGGGGGCGTGCGCGGGGACCAGGTCGTCCGGGCCGAGGCCGGAAGGAGCGCCGGCGGCCGTGGTGATCGTCGACATGTTACTCGACCGAGGTTCAAGGTGGCCTCAACCCATGGTCCACTTGGAGGGTGAACGAGTGGGCCATTTCAGGAGTCGACCTCCATCTGGACCTCGCCGGCGGCAGCGGTGCGCGCGCCGGACTGGAGGACGCGCTGCGCGGGGCCGTGCGCGACGGCAGGCTCGCCCCCGGCACCCGGCTGCCGTCCTCCCGGACGCTCGCCAAGGACCTGGGCGTCGCCCGCAACACCGTCGCCGACGCCTACGGACAACTGGTGGCCGAGGGCTGGCTGACGGCCCGCCAGGGCTCCGGCACGCGGGTCGGAGACGGCTGGCGCCCGACCGGGCCGCCCACCGCGCAGCGCCCGAGCGGCGCCACGGACCCCGCCCGCGCCCCCAAGCCACCGGCCGAGCCGCTGTGGCACCGGGAGCACTTCCCGTACGACCTGCGGCCCGGCTCGCCCGACCTCGGCTCGTTCCCCCGCGCCGCGTGGTCCGCCGCCGCGCGCCGCGCCCTGGCGGCCGCGCCCAACGACGCCCTCGGCTACACCGACCCGCGCGGCCGCCCCGAACTGCGCGAGGCCCTGGCGGCGTACCTGGGCCGGGTGCGCGGGGTGCGCACCGCCCCGGAGTGCGTCGTGGTGTGCACGGGCTTCGTCCAGGCCGCCGGGCTGATCGGCCGGGCCCTGCGGAGCAGGGGGTCCCACCGCGTCGCCGTCGAGGCGCTCGGCTACCCGCACACCCTGCGCATCCTGCGGATGGCCGGGCTCACCACCGTCCCGCTGACCGTCGACGACGACGGCGCGCAGGTCTCCGTCCTCGACAACCGCGTCGACGCCGTAATGCTCACACCCGCGCACCAGTTCCCGTACGGCGCACCGCTCTCCCCCGCGCGTCGCACGGCGGCCGTGGCCTGGGCTCGCGACACCGGCGGCCTGGTCGTCGAGGACGACTACGACGGGGAGTTCCGTTACGACCGGCAGCCGGTCGGCGCCCTTCAGGGCCTGGCGCCCGAGCACGTCGTCTACGCCGGAACCGCCAGCAAGAGCCTCGCCCCCGGGCTGCGGCTGGCCTGGCTCGCGCTGCCGCCCGCACTCGTGGAGCCCGTGCTCGCCGAGAAGCTCCTCGCCGACCACCAGTCCCCCGTGCTCGACCAGCTGACCCTCGCCGAGCTGATCGTCTCCGGCGGCTACGACCGCCATGTGCGCCGCATGCGGCTGCACTACCGGCGCCGCCGCGACCGCCTCGTCACCGCGCTCGCCGCCCGCGCCCCCGCCGTGCGGGTCTCGGGCATCGCCGCCGGCCTCCACGCCGTCCTGCGGCTGCCGCCGGGCACGTCGGCCGGCGCGCTGGTCGCACGGGCGCGGGAGCACGGCCTCGCCCTGCAGTCCGTCGCCGACTTCGGCGGCACGGAAGACGACGCGATCGTCGTCGGCTACGGCGCCCCGCCCGAGCACGCCTTCGCCGGCGCGCTGGACGTCCTCTGCGCGCTGCTCGCCGCGCACACGGCGTGAGGCGCACGCGAAACGGCCCCCCGCCGCGCCCGTGCGGGGCGCGGCGGAGGGCCGCTCGGGGACTCGGTGTCCCGGGATCAGATGAGGCCGAGGCCGCGGACCGCCTCGCGCTCCTCCTCGAGCTCCGCGACCGACGCGTCGATGCGCGCACGGGAGAACTCGTTGACTTCCAGTCCCTGGACGATCTCGAACCGGCCGTCCTTCGCGGTCACCGGGAAGGAGGAGATGAGGCCCTCCGGCACGCCGTAGGAGCCGTCGGAGACGACGCCGGCGGAGGTCCAGTCGCCCTCGGCGGTGCCGTTGGTCCAGGTGAAGACGTGGTCGATGGCGGCGTTGGCCGCCGACGCCGCGGAGGAGGCGCCACGGGCCGCGATGATCGCGGCGCCGCGCTTGGCGACGGTCGGGATGAACTCCTCGGCCAGCCACTTCTCGTCGCCCACGGTCTCGGCGGCGTTCTTGCCGGCGACCTCGGCGTGGAAGATGTCCGGGTACTGGGTTGCGGAGTGGTTGCCCCAGATGGTGAGGCGGCGGATCTCGCTCACCGGCACGCCGGTCTTCTTCGACAGCTGCGAGATGGCCCGGTTGTGGTCCAGGCGGGTCATCGCGGTGAAGCGGTCGGCCGGGACGTCCGGGGCCGAGGACTGCGCGATGAGCGCGTTGGTGTTCGCCGGGTTGCCGACGACGAGGACGCGGATGTCGTCCGCGGCGTGGTCGTTGATGGCCTTGCCCTGCGGGCCGAAGATGCCGCCGTTGGCCTCCAGCAGGTCGCCGCGCTCCATGCCGGCGGTGCGGGGACGGGCGCCGACGAGCAGGCCCACGTTGGCGCCGTCGAAGGCGACGTTCGGGTCGTCGCTGATGTCGATGCCCTTGAGCAGCGGGAACGCGCAGTCGTCCAGCTCCATCGCGGTGCCCTCGGCGGCCTTCAGCGCCGGGGTGATCTCCAGCAGCCGCAGCTTCACCGGGACATCGGGGCCGAGCAGGTGGCCGGAGGCGATGCGGAAGAGCAGCGCGTAGCCGATCTGGCCGGCGGCTCCGGTTACGGTGACGTTGACGGGAGTGCGAGTCATTGCCTTCTCCTGGCCTTCTCCTGCTGGATCCCTTGCCGCCCCGGCAGCGTCCCATGCCCCGGAACGGGGATCTCTCGGCGTCAAGAGACCCACGCCAGGCTATACCCGTGCCGTCGCGCCGGGAGCCACACTCGGTGTGGCCCCGGTCACCGCGCCCGCCCGGGCGGCCGGCGTGTGCGGCGGCCGTCAGCCGGGCGGAGGCGCTGCGCAGCCGTGGGAACCCGTGGTGAGGGTGGCGCAGGCGCGGGCCGCGCCGGGCGCGCGGACGGCGAGCATCGAGGTGTAGGCCTCGGGGTCCCGGCCGATGCGGCTGCGCTGCGAGCGGCGGGCCCCGCCCGCCTCCGTGACGCTGACCGTGTCGCCAGGGGCCCCGGCCGAGATGCGGGCCCAGACGGCCGCGCAGACCCGGCTGTAGCGCATCTCGACGTACGCGCCGCCCACCCAGGCCGCCGCGGCCGTACGGGCGTTGCCGCCTCCGCAGCCCATTCCTTCGGGGTCCTTGCCCGTGCACTCCTGGCCGGTGCACTTCACGCCCGCGGGCAGAGCGGCCGCCCGGGCGGTACGGGACGGGCCGGGCCGGGCGCGGTCGTCGCCGTCGCCGCCGGTCAGGGCGGTGACGCCGACCACCGCCAGCACGACGGCCACGACGCCCGCCACGAAGAGCAGGACCGGACGGCGCCGTACCGCCGGGGCGGCGGGCGCCGGGGAGGGCGCCGGGGAGGGCGCCGCCGGGGCCGGACCGAACCCCCCGAGCGCGGCACGGGCCTCGGCGATCCGCACCGCCTCCATCGTCACGTCGTGGCGGCCCTCGGCGCGGCTCCAGACCCGCTCGGCGACCTCCCACATCGTGGTGAAGTGCGCCGGGTCGGCACCCGTCGCCTCGGCGAGCGCGACCACGGCGTAACGGGGCGGCAGCAGCCGGCCGCCCAGGTACCGCTCCCACGAACTCCTGCTGTACCCGGTCGCCTCGGCGAGCGCCGCGACACTCAGGCCGCCGCGGTCGACCTGGCGCCGCAGCGCCTCGGTGAACTCCCGTACCCGCGGGTCCAGGTCGTCGGCCAGTGGCCGCCAGCGGGCCATCTCCCGTTCCCCCTCTTGCTGTTGCCGTTCTGTACCGGAAGGCTGCCGATGAGGATGCTTCGGGCGGCCCGTCCGGTTGCGCCCGTCATCCGATGCAGATGCCCAGGATGATCAGGCCCAGGCAGAGCCCCTTGCCGGGGCTGCGGCTCGGGGACGCGGAGGGCGCGGGCGCCGCCGGTGCGCTCGTCGCGGGCGGCGGTGCCTTGGTCGTGGGTGCGCCGCCGGCGGGCGCCGCCGGCGTCGGTCCGCCCGTGCCGGGTGCCGCCGTGTGCGGGCCGCGCCCCGGGGCGGAGGACACCGCGCCGCTCTGCGTCACCTGCGCCGTGGGCGTGCCGCCGTCCGGGGACATCGCGGCCGCGGTACGGGAGGCCGCCGCGTCCTTCGCCTGCGCCGCGGGAGCCGAGCCGGGCCAGGAGGTGACGGCGGGGCCCGCCGAGCCGGAGGCGGAGGGCGCCGGGCCGACCGGCGCGCCGGCCGTGGGGCGGGCCACCGAGGGCGCCTGGGCGCGCCCGGTCCCGTCCGTGGCCACCCCGGTCGCCACGAGCAGCGCGAACACCCCGCCGAGCACCAGCCCGCCGGCAGCCGCCAGCAGGGCCTTGCGGCGCCGTCGCAGGGCGTGCCGGGGCATCCCCTCGACGGGGGCCAGCGGATCGAGCGGATCGGCGTACGGGAAGCCCTTCATGGTCTCGGCGACCCCGCGGTCGGCCAGCTCCCACAGGGCCATCAGCCGGTCGTAGTCGGCACCGCTGAGCTGCCCCAGCACCTCGACGGCGTCCCGCGGCGGGATCCTCACGCCGTTGAGGTACCGCTCCCAGGCGCCCGCGCTGCTCGCCGTGCGCGCGGCGAGCGCCGGGACGCTCAGCCCGCTGCGGTCCTTCATCCGGCGCAGATGCACGGCCAGACGGCGCGCGGCACCGTCCAATGTCTCGGGCAATGGCTCCCAACGTGCCACCACGCACCCCCCCGGCTCCGTCGATCAACCCACGGTAGCGACGCACATACGCTCGATGCACGGAATCCGGAGAATCCTCACGCGCCGCGCGGGGTGACGAGTCCGGTCTCGTAGGCCAGGACGACGGCCTGCGCGCGGCTGCCGAGGTCGAGCTTGGCCATGGTGCGGTTCAGGTGGGTCTTGACGGTGGCCTCGCTGATGAAGAGCAGGTCGGCGATCTCCGGGTTCGCCAGGCCTCGGGCGACCAGCCGCAGCACCTCCGCCTCCCGCGCGGTCAGCGCCGCGAGTTCGGCGGGCGGGGCGCGGTCCGCGCCCGCGGGCGGGACGCCGGGACGCGGGACGCCGGGGCGCGGCGGTGCGTACGCCTCGATCAGCCGCCGGGTGACGCTCGGCGCGAAGAGGGTGTCCCCTCCGGCGACGGCGTGGACGGCGGCGATCAGCCGGTCGGGTCCCGCGTCCTTGAGCAGGAAGCCCGAGGCCCCGGCGCGCAGCGCGGTGTAGACGTACTCGTCCAGGTCGAAGGTGGTGAGGACGAGGATCCGGGGCGGCGGGTCCGCCGCGGCGGCCAGGATCCGCTCGGTGGCGACGACCCCGCTGATCCCCGGCATCCGGATGTCCATCAGGATCACGTCGGGCGCGGTCAGCGCCGCACGCTCCACGGCCTCCTCGCCGTCGCCGGCCTCCCCGACCACCTCGATGCCGGGGGCCGCCTGCAGCAGCGCGGCGAGGCCGGCCCGGATCAGGAACTGGTCGTCGACGACGAGCACCCTGGTCATGCGTCCGATGCGTCCCCTCGCCGCTCCGTCCCGCGCGCGGACGTGGGGAGCACGAGCCGTACCTCGAAACCCTCGCCGAGCGGGCCGATGTCCACCGTCCCGCCGTAGAGCCTGGCGCGCTCCCGCATGCCGATCAACCCGTGGCCCGTTCCCCGGCCGATTGTGGCCGGATCGGATCGGCCCGGTGGCGCCCCGGAGCCGCCGCCGGTCCCGGTGGCGCCCGTGGTGCCGGCGCCGTCGTCGGTGACGGTCACCGTCAGGTGGTGCGGCTCGTAGCCGACCAGGACCCGGGCCGGGCGAGGGGGGCGTGCTTGAGCACGTTGGTCAGCGCCTCCTGCACGACCCGGTACGCGCACAGTCCGACGCCGGGGGCGACGGGCCGGGGCTCGCCCTCGATCCGCAGTTCGACGGCGAGCCCCGCGGCCCGCACCCGCTCGATCATCTCGCCGAGCCGGGTCACCGAGGGCATGGGGTCGTACGAGGCCCAGCCCTCCTGCGGCTCCCCCGGCCCGGCGCGGAGCACCTTGAGCATGCGGCGCATCTCCTGGAGCGCCTCGCGGGTGGTGTCGGAGATGGTGTCGAGCGCGCCGCGGGCGGTCTGCGGGGAGGTGTGGAACACGTACGCGGCCATGCCCGCCTGCACCGAGATCACCGACATGTGGTGGGCGACGACGTCGTGCAGCTCGCGGGCTATCCGCGCCTGCTCCTCCGCCACCGTCTCCCGGGCCCGGTCCTGCTGCTCGGTCCGCAGCTGCTCGGTGAGCCGGGCCAGCCGCTCCTCGCGCTTGGCCGACACCCGGGCGGAGCGCCCGAAACGGCACATCACCAGCGGGAACACCACGGCCTGCGCGGCCACCGTGGCCATCGAGCCCTGCGCCGCGGTCAGCCCGGCGTACACCCAGACCGCGCCCAGCAGCGCCGCACAGGCCAGCGCGGTGCGCACCGGGCGCAGGGCCGCGACGGTGTACAGCGCGAGCAGCGGCGCCATCGAGTTGACGACCGGCCAGTACCCGGCGGCGACGTAGAGGACCCAGGCGGCGCAGACGAAGACGCAGACGCCGACCGGCGCCCAGCGGCGCACCACGACGGGCAGGTTGACCAGGGCGGTCAGCGCGTAGCCGAACAGGTCGAGGCGTATCCAGTCGTCGGGCGGCCGTTCGTGCCCCAGCAGCATGCTGGCGGCGGTGAAGCCCACCGCCAGCAGGACGTCGACCAGCCCCTTGTTCCCCACGGGCGCAGCGTAGGCCCCGGCCGTGCGGGTGGGCGTCAGTCCCCCGCCGTACCGCGGAAGTTGTACGTCCTCTTACGAAAGGTCAAACCGGCACGGGACGACCTGCCGGCCCCGCCGGCCGTAGCGTCGTCGCCGGGGGCCAGAGGGGGGCGCCCCAACACGACGGTGCCCCGCCCTCCGACGGGGGAGGACGGGGCACCGGGTCGTGGAGGGTGCCGCGCGGCGCCGGACGTCCGGCCTCAGCCGGACATGCGCTTGCGCAGGTTCTCGTCGACGGCGGCCAGGAACTGCTCGGTCGTCAGCCACGGCTGCTCCGGGCTGATCAGCACGGCCAGGTCCTGGGTCAGCTGGCCGGCCTCGACGACCTCCAGGCAGGCGCTCTCCAGCGTCCCGGCGAACCGGGCGAGCTCGGGGGTGTCGTCCAGCCGGGCGCGGTGGGCCAGGCCGCGGCTCCACGCGAAGACCATGGCGATGGGGTTGGTCGAGGTCGGCCGGCCCGCCTGGTGCCTGCGGTAGTGGCGGGTGACCGTGCCGTGCGCCGCCTCCGACACCACGGTCCGGCCGTCGGAGGTCATCAGGAGCGAGGTCATCAGCCCCGCCGAGCCGACGCCGCGGGTGAGGACCCCGGACAGGATGTCGCCGTCGTAGTTCTTGCACGCCCAGACGTAGCCGCCGGCGCCCTTCATGGCCGAGGCCGCCATGTCGTCGACCTGGCGGTGCTCGTGGCCCAGGCCCGACGCCTCGAACTGGCGCCGGAACTCGGTGTCGAAGACCTCCTGGAAGAGGTCCTTGAAGCGGCCGTCGTACTTCCTGAGCACCGTGTTCTTCGTGGACAGGTGGACGGGGAGCCCGCGCGCCAGCCCGTAGCGGAAGGCGGCGCGCGCGAACTCGCGGATCGACTCGTCCAGGTTGACCATGCCGAGCGCCACGCCGGGGCCCGGGAAGTGGTGGACCTCCAGGTCGACCGGGTCGGAGCCGTCGGCCGGGGTGAAGCTCAGGGCGAGGGTGCCCGCCCCCGGGATCCGCAGCTCGGTGGCCCGGTACTGGTCGCCGAAGGCGTGCCGCGCGATCACCACGGGCCGGGTCCCGCCGGGCACGGCCCGCGGCACGTTCCGCAGGACGACGGGTTCGCGGAAGATCCCGCCGCCGAGGCGGTCGCGGATGGTGGCGTTCGGAGAGCGGTACATCCCCTTGAGGCCGAACTCCGCGACCCGCGCCTCGTCCGGGGTGACGGTGGCGCACTTGACGCCGACGCCGTGCAGCGCGACCGCTTCCGCCGCCTCCGCCGTCACCCGGTCGTGGGTGGCGTCCCGGTGCTCGATGCCCAGGTCGAAGCGGACCAGTCCGATGTCGAGGTAGGGCAGGACGAGCTCGTCCCTGATGAACCGCCAGATGATCCGCGCCATCTCGTCGCCGTCGAGCTCGACGACCGGGTTCCTTGCCTTGATCTTGGTCATGGGAGTCGTTCTCCCTCTCACGCCGTGACGTGTGCCCGGGGTACACGTCGTACGTCAGGACACTCGCCACACAGCGTAACCGGATCAACGCACGGAGAAACGGACGACGTCCTCCAGGAAGGGGATCTCGAGCACCGGGTGCGGCTGCGCCATCAGCGCCAGCAGCACGATCAGGGCCCCCAGCACACCGTAGGTGATCATGTCGGTGAAGCGGCTGCGGACGGCCAGCATGCCCACCGAGGGCAGCAGCCGGCGCATCACCGAGCCCAGCAGCAGCGCCGAGCCGACCAGCACCAGGCCGGCCCGGGTGACGTCCGCCGCCACCAGCACCAGGCCGAGCAGCACCGATCCGCAGACCACGAGGATCGGCCACTGACGGGCCGGAGCGGGCGCGTGGGCGCCCATGGCCCGGCCGCCGCCCTCGGGGCGCGCGGTACCGCGGGTCAGCACCTGGAAGCGGCGGCTGCGGCCGGAGTCGCCGTTCTCCTCCGGCGGCGCAGCATCCGTACGGGGGCCCGTGCCGGTCATGCGTACCGGCCCTCCGCGGCCTCCACGACGTTCGCCAGCAGCATGGCCCTGGTCATCGGGCCGACGCCGCCGGGGTTCGGCGAGATCCAGCCGGCGACCTCGGTCACGCCCGGGTGCACGTCACCGACGATCTTGCCGTTCTCGTCGCGGCTGACACCGACGTCCAGCACGGCGGCGCCCGGCCGCACGTCCTGCGGCTTCACCAGGTGCGGCACGCCCGCGGCGGCCACGATGATGTCGGCCTGGCGCAACTGGGCGGACAGGTCACGGGTGCCGGTGTGGCAGAGGGTGACGGTGGCGTTCTCCGACTTGCGGGTCAGCAGCAGCCCGATCGAGCGGCCGACGGTGACCCCGCGGCCGACCACGGCGACGTGCGCGCCGTTGATCTCGACGCCGTGCCGCCGCAGCAGCTCCACGATGCCGTTGGGGGTGCAGGGCAGCGGGCCGCGCTCGTTGAGCACCAGCCGCCCGAGGTTCGTCGGGTGCAGTCCGTCGGCGTCCTTGGCCGGGTCCATCAGCTCCAGGACGCGGTTGGTGTCGATCCCCTTGGGAAGCGGGAGCTGGACGATGTAGCCGGTGCACTCGGGGTTGTCGTTCAGTTCGCGGACGACCGCCTCGATCTCCTCCTGGGTGGCGGTCTCCGGCAGCTCGCGCTGGATGGAGGCGATACCGACCTCCGCGCAGTCGCGGTGCTTGCCCGCGACGTACCAGCGGCTGCCCGGGTCGTCGCCGACCAGCAGCGTGCCCAGCCCCGGGGTGACACCCCGCTCCTTGAGCACCTGGACGCGGGTCGACAGTTCGGACTTGATCGCGGCGGCAGTGGCCTTGCCATCGAGAATCTGGGCGGTCATACCTCCATCTTCTCAGGTCCGCACACCAACGCTGGACAGCGGATGACGCCGCCCACGACGATGTGCCCGTCCCCAGTCCCATCCGCGCGAAAGAAGCCACAGTGAGCTACCCGCCCGGTCCCGGCAACCCCTACGGCCAGCAGCCCCCGCAGCAGCCCTACGGCCATCCCCAGCAGCAGCCTCCGGCCCAGCCCGGCTACGGCTACCCGACGCAGCCCCAACCGCCCTACGGCGCCGTTCCGCCGCAGGCCCAGGGCCCGTACGGCTACGGCTACCCGGGAGGTCCCGCCGGTCCCGTCCCGGGCATGCCGCCGTTCGCGAGCTGGGGCGCGCGCGTGGGCGCGACGCTGATCGACTTCCTCGTCACCGGTCTCGTGCCGATGATCCTCATCGGCATCGGCTACGGGCAGTTCATCGCCGCGCTGATCGACGAGGCGGACCGCTGCAACGCGACCGCCGGCCCCTGCGACCCGCCCGCGATGCCCGGCGGCGCACTCGCATTGATCGGCCTCGGCTTCGTGCTGTCCGTGCTCGGCGGCCTGTTCCTCTGCTACCGCGAGGGCAAGACCGGCCAGACCCCGGGCAAGAAGGCCCTCGGCATCAGTGTGCTGCGGGAGTTGGACGGCCGTCCGCTCGGCTTCGGCATGGCCTTCGTCCGCCGGCTCTGCCACGGCCTGGACGGCGCCGCCTGCTACATCGGCTACCTGTGGCCGCTGTGGGACGACAAGAAGCAGACCTTCGCCGACAAGATCCTCAACACGGTCGTCGTCAAGGTCCAGTAGCCCCGGGCGAGAATGAGCCCACGTCCCCGGTCCCGTCCGCGCGAAGGAAGTCAGAAGTGAGCTATCCGCCCGGTCCCGGCGATCCCTACGGCCGGCAACCGCCGCAGCAGTCCTACGGGTACCCGCAACAGCCCCCGGCCCAGCCGGGCTACGGCTACCCGGCGCAGCCCCGTCCACAGGGGCAGCCGCCGTACGGATACCCGCAGCAGCCGCAGCAGCCGCAGCAGCCGCAGCCCGGAACGCCGTTCGCGGCGTACCCGGGCGGGCCGGAGGTCATGCCGTCGTCGGCGCGGGCGGCCCGGGCGATGCTCTTCGTGCTCGGCGGGATGCAGATCCTGGGCGGTCTGCTGCTCCTGCTCGGGGCCGCGGCGCTCAAGAGCATCGACGACACCGACGAACTGGCCATGCCCATCGGCCTGGTCTACGTCATGGGGGTGCTCTTCCTCGCCTTCGCCGTCCTGTCGATCGGCATGGGCGCCAAGTACAGGACCGGCGGCAACGGCACCCGGATCGGGTCCATCGTGATCGGCGTGCTGGTCGCGCTGAGCAGCGTCGCCACCATGTTCAGCGGCGCCTTCGTGCTGCTCGCGCCGCTCGCGCTCAGCGTGCTGCTGATCGTCTTCGCCGCCAAGGCCGAGACGGCGGCCTGGTTCAAGCGCCCGCAGTACTGAGCGGGTCCGCCCGCAGGCCGAAGGCCCCCGCGCGAGCGGGGGCCTTCGGCGTTCCGGCACTCGGGCCGGTCAGTGGAAGAAGTGCCGCGTACCGGTGAGGTACATGGTCACGCCGGCCTTGCGGGCGGCCTCGACCACGGCCTCGTCGCGCACCGAACCACCGGGCTGCACCACGGCCTTGACACCCGCGCCGGTGAGCACCTCCAGCCCGTCGGGGAACGGGAAGAAGGCGTCGGAGGCGGCGTAGGAGCCCGTCGCGCGCTCCTCGCCGGCCCGCTGTACGGCGAGCTTGGCGGAGTCGACCCGGTTGACCTGGCCCATGCCGACGCCGACCGTGGCGCCGCCCTTGGCCAGCAGGATGGCGTTGGACTTCACGGCCCGGCAGGCACGCCAGGCGAACGCCAGGTCGGCCAGTTCGTCGGCCGTCAGCGGCTCGCCGGTGGCCAGCGTCCAGGTGGCCGGGTCGTCGCCGGCGGCCTGGAGGCGGTCCTTCTCCTGCAGCAGCAGCCCGCCCTCGACGGGACGGAACTCCGTCCGCGCCTCGGGCGCCTCGGGGCAGCGCAGCACGCGGATGTTCTTCTTGCGGGCGAGGACCTCGACCGCGCCCTCCTCGAAGTCCGGCGCCACGATGACCTCGGTGAAGATCTCGGCGACCTGCTCAGCCATGGCCACCGTCACCGGCCGGTTGACGGCGATCACGCCGCCGAAGGCCGACAGCGGGTCACAGGCGTGCGCCTTGCGGTGCGCCTCGGCGACGTCGTCGCCCACCGCGATGCCGCACGGGTTGGCGTGCTTGATGATCGCGACGCAGGGCTCCTCGTGGTCGTACGCCGCCCGGCGCGCGGCCTCGGTGTCCACGTAGTTGTTGTAGGACATCTCCTTGCCGTGCAGCTGCTCGGCGTTGGCCAGGCCCGTCCCGCCGTCGGTGTACAGCGCGGCGGCCTGGTGCGGGTTCTCGCCGTAGCGCAGCACGTTCTTGCGCTCGTAGGTGGCGCCCATGAAGTCCGGGAAGGGGCTGTCGTCGGCGGGCGCGTACGAGCTCGCGAACCAGCTCGCGACCGCGACGTCGTACGCCGCGGTGTGCTGGAACGCCTCGGCCGCCAGGCGCTTGCGGGTGCCGAGGTCGAAGCCGCCCTCACGGACGGCTGCGAGCACGTCCGCGTACCGCTCGGGGCTGGTCACGACCGCCACGGACGGGTGGTTCTTGGCGGCGGCGCGGACCATCGAGGGGCCGCCGATGTCGATCTGCTCGACGCACTCGTCCTCCGAGGCGCCGGAGGCGACCGTCTCGCGGAAGGGGTAGAGGTTGACCACGACCAGGTCGAAGGGCTCGACGCCCAGCTCCTCCAGCTGCCGGCGGTGGTCCTCCAGCCGCAGGTCGGCGAGGATGCCGGCGTGCACCTTCGGGTGCAGGGTCTTGACCCGTCCGTCCAGGCACTCGGGGAAGCCGGTCAGCTCCTCCACCTTGGTGACCGGCACTCCGGCGGCGGCGATCCGCCCGGCCGTCGAGCCGGTGGAGACCAGCTGGACGCCCGCCTCGTGCAGGCCGCGGGCCAGCTCCTCCAGACCGGTCTTGTCGTAGACGCTGACCAGTGCGCGACGGATCTCCCGCTTGGTACTCACGGCAACAGAACCTTTCGTCCCTCAATGCGATAGCCGTCGCGGGACAACCGCCCCACGACGTCGACGAGCAGCGTGCGCTCGACTTCCTTGATGCGCTCGTGGAGCGCTTCCTCCGTGTCGTCCTGCCGGACCTCGACCGCGCCCTGGGCGATGATCGGACCGGTGTCGACGCCGTCGTCGACGAAGTGGACGGTGCAGCCGGTGACCTTCACGCCGTAGGCGAGGGCGTCGCGCACCCCGTGGGCACCCGGGAAACCCGGCAGCAGCGCCGGGTGCGTGTTGACGAAGCGGCCGCCGAACCGGGCGAGGAACTCCTTGCCCACGATCTTCATGAACCCCGCGGAGACGACCAGGTCCGGCTCGTATCCGGCCACGGCGGCGGTCAGCGCGGCGTCCCACGCCTCGCGGTCGCCGTGGTCGCCGACCCGGCAGACGAACGTCGGCACCCCGGCGCGCTCGGCGCGCTCCAGTCCGGCGATGCCGGACCGGTCCGCGCCGACGGCGACGACGTGCAGTCCCGCGTCGAGCAGCGCCTGCAGGTTCGTGCCCGAACCGGAGACGAGCACGACGAGTCGGGCGGGACGGGAAAGGGGCGGAAAGACTGTGGCCACTGCGGGTCATCTCTCGGGGATCCGGCGCTTTGGAGGATCGTACGACTCGAAGATCGCCGGAATTCCGGGGAACTCTACGAGGCCGTCGACCGTCAGCAACGATACCGGCACACCCACCCGCCCCCACGGGACGGGGGAGCGCGCGGGCGGTAGCGTCTGGGGTGAGAACGGCGAAGTCACGCGTCCGACAACACGAGGAGTCGACGGCAAGGGGATGACCCAGGCAAACATGAGCGGTGGCCGAGGCCACGAGCAGGACAACCCGTTCGCCCCGCCGCCGGAGAACGCGCCCGAGCAGCCCTGGCAGCCGCGCCGGCCGGAGCAGCCCTCCGACTCCGGGGACGAGCCGCCCACGCCCACTCCGCCCCCGCCGCCCCCGGCGTGGGGCGGCCAGTGGAGCGACCGGCAGCCGGGCCGGGAGGATGGTGGCTACGGCAACCGCCCCGGTGGCGGTTACGGCGGCCGGCGCCCGGACGGGCCCCGCTTCGACCCCACCGACCCCGCCCAGCGGCGTGCCCGCTACGCCATGATCTGCGGCATGTGGGGGCTCTTCTTCGCCCTCTTCCTCGGGTGGACGTACGTGGGGCTGTTGCTCGGCGCACTCGCGCTGTACTGGAGCGTCAACGCGCTGCGGATGAAGCCCGAGGAGCGGGCCAAGGCCCGCGCCGAGGCGGCCGCCCTGCTGGCCGAGGGCGGGGCCGCCCCGACGCCGCCGCGGCCCACCGACCCCCGCAGCAAGCCGCAGCGCCCGGCCGCCCTCGGCGGTCTGATCATGGGCGGGCTCGCCCTCTGCGTCGTGGCGGTGACCTTCACGACCCAGGTGGTCTACAAGGACTACTACGCCTGCACCCGTGACGCGCTCACCTCCTCGTCGCGCGACGCGTGCGAGAAGCTGCTGCCGACCCCGCTCCGCGACGTCCTGAACACGCCCTGACGCATCGCCGCGCCGCCCCGGGCGGAGGCTCAGGCCTCCCACGGGGCGGCGTCGGCCGTCGCGCGGCCCTCCGACTCCGGGGCCTCCGCCTTGGGGGTCTCGGTCCTCGGCGTCTCGGTACTCGGCGTCTCGGTCCTCGGGCTCTCCGCCTCAGGGGCCTCCGCCCACCCGCTCCCCGTCCCGGCGGACGCGCGGCGGACCCGCACCCAGCGCACCAGCAGGGCCGTCGGCGTGCCGGCGGTCGCCGTCCATCCGGCCGCCATGCCCCCGACGAGCCACCATGACGGCCCGAATTCCTCCAGCGCCCCGGTGCCCAGCGGCCCCGCCGCGAACCCGGTGAGCAGTGCCATGGCGATCCCGCACGCCAGCCCGCCCAGGGCCGCGTGGGCCGCGGTGCGCCCGAGGCCGCACGGCTCACGGCGATCGACGGCGAGCCACCCCACCGCGACCCCGGCGAGCACCGGCACGACCAGTGCCGCCCAGGTCAGCGACGTCCCCGGGCCGGCCTGGGGCAGCGCCGCGAGCAGCGGGAAGTCCGGCAGCACCGGCTCCCCCACCACCCCGGCCGGACGCACCACGGCCTCGGTGCCGAGCGCGAAACCGGGGCCCAGCGCGTAGGCCGCTCCCCACACGGCGGCGTTCGGAATCAGCGCGACCGCCACCGCCAGCACGGCCAGGCGCCCGGACAGCGCCTCGCTGAGCCGTGTGAAGGACGCCCCCGCGGCGCCGGGATGCAGCGCCAGGGTCACCACCGTGAGCGCCGCGCCGCCCGCGACGAGGACGCAGACGCCCGCCGCCGCCGAACGCAGCACGGCCACGACCTCGCGCAGCGGCACCGTCACCACCGCGGTCACCCGGGACAGCGGGCCGGGCAGCGGGATCCGCGGCCGCCCCCGCTCCGCCCAGGCCCCGGCACCCGCCGCGAGGGCGGCGACGACGGGCAGGTGCAGCGCCGCGGCGAGGGCGTCGCTGCGCACCGGCCCGTACGAGGTGTAGACGACCACCCCGGCGCCCACCGCGAGGTATCCGCCGATCAGCCAGGCGACGGCGGACCGCGCGACCTTGCCGTCCGAGGCGGGCACGACGGCGTCCGCCCCGGCCCGGTACAGCAGCCAGACCGGGAACACCATGAGCAGCAGCGGCGTGACGCCGATGGGGGCGGCGGACCCGGAGAGGGTCTCGGTGCGCACGAGGTCGCCCCCGTGGGCGAGCAGCCAGCAGTCCGCGGCGACGTGCAGGGCGCCGTCCAGTCCGCTGTCCGGGAACGGGGAGACGACCCACAGGAAAAGCACGAGCATGGCGAAGCCGCCCAGGCCCAGGCCCGCAGCGACCACGCCGCCGGTGAAGGCGGGGGCCGATTCGGAGGTGCGCAGGGTCGCGTGGGCGGCCCGGATCCGGCGCACGGCGTGACTCAGGGCGCTTGCGGCACTCACGGATCTCATGCTGCCAAGAACACCCCCTTTCGACGTGGCAGCATGCGAATGCCCGCCGTGTCGCGGAATATGGCGTTATGCGTTTCTTCATTCGATCCGAGTGGTCGATCGCATGAGCCGCACACCCACCACGAAGGCCGCGAAGGCAGTCAAGAGGCGAAGGCGCCACCAGTCCGCGAAGGACGGCGACGCCGCGCAGGACCCCCGGGCCGCACGAGCGGCCGGTCGGGGGGAGTCCGCCGCGCCCGCGGAGCGGCCGGAGCCCGCAGTGGCCGGCGCCTCCCGCGACCCCGGCCCCGGCTCCCGCCCGGCCGACCCGGCGTCCGGGTCCGCCCCGCGCGGCGGGCAGGCACTGCCGGAAGCGCCGGCGCAGGACCCGGCGGTCGAGGCCGTACGGATCGCCGAGGCCGCCCAGGCCGCCTTCGACGGGCTGTACACCCGCAACGCCCCCGCCCTGCTCCGCCAGGTCGAACTGCTCACCGGGAGCATGCCGCTGGCCCGGCACGCCGTGCACCGCGCCTTCGACCTGGCCTGGCAGCGGTGGCCCGAGGTCGCCGTCGACCCCGACCCGGCCGGGTGGATCCGCGCGGAGGCGCACCACCACGCCCTCGCGCCCTGGCAGCAGCTGCTGCCCTGGTTCCGCACACCGCCACGGGAGCGCAGCCCGTTCCAGCGGCTGCCGCGCGGCACCCGGCACGCCGTGCTGCTCCACGACGGCCTGGGGCTGAGCCTGCGGCGCACCGCGGCGGAGAGCCTGGCCACCACCTCCATGACCAGGCGGCGCATCGTCCGCGGACGTGAGGTCCTCGGCGAGGCGGCGGCGGTCCGCCTCGGCGACCTGCTGGACGAGCAGCCGCAGCCCGAGTTCCCGGCGGCCATGGTGCGCGAGCTGAGCGAGCAGTGGCTGCGCATCCGCACGGTGGGCGCCGTGGGGGCGACGCTGCTGATCGCGCTGGTGACCGCGGTCGGGCTGGTGTTCGGGCCGCTGTCCGGCCGGGTCGCGGCCGACCGCCACCCGGCCGGACAGCGCACCTCCGCCCCCGCTCCCTGAGCGGTTGCGTCACCGCCCCGGCCGCCGGCCCCGCACACGCACGCGGGCCCGCTCCCCGAGGGGAGCGGGCCCGCGTGCCTGCCTCCGTACGGAAGCGGGGATCAGCCCTGGAGGATGGCGCGCGCGAGGCGGGCCGTCTCCGACGGGGTCTTGCCCACCTTGACGCCGGCGGCCTCGAGGGCCTCCTTCTTCGCCTGGGCGGTGCCGGAGGAGCCGGAGACGATGGCGCCGGCGTGGCCCATGGTCTTGCCCTCGGGCGCGGTGAAGCCCGCGACGTAGCCGACGACCGGCTTGGTGACGTGCTCGGCGATGAAGGCCGCGGCACGCTCCTCGGCGTCGCCGCCGATCTCGCCGATCATGACGATCAGGTCGGTGTCGGGGTCGTCCTGGAACGCCTTCAGCGCGTCGATGTGGGTGGTGCCGATGATCGGGTCACCACCGATGCCGACCGCGGAGGAGAAGCCGATGTCGCTGAGCTCGTACATCATCTGGTACGTCAGCGTGCCGGACTTCGACACCAGGCCGATGCGGCCGGAGGTGGTGATGTCGGCCGGGATGATGCCCGCGTTGGACTGTCCGGGGGTGATCAGACCGGGGCAGTTGGGACCGATGATCCGGGTCTTGTTGCCCTTGCTGCCCGCGTACGCCCAGAAGGCGGCGGTGTCGTGGACGGCGATGCCCTCGGTGATCACGACCGCGAGGCCGATGCCGGCGTCGATGGCCTCGATGACCGCGTCCTTGGCGAACTTCGGCGGGACGAAGATGACGGTGACGTCGGCACCGGTCTTCTCCATCGCCTCGGCGACCGAGCCGAACACCGGCACCTCGGTGCCGTCGAAGTCCACGCTGGTGCCGGCCTTGCGCGGGTTCACCCCGCCGACGATGTTGGTACCCGAGGCGAGCATGCGCCGGGTGTGCTTGGTGCCCTCGGAACCGGTCATCCCCTGGACGATGACCTTGCTCTCCTTGGTCAGGAAGATAGCCATGATGTGGTGACCTGTCCCTTACTTCGCAGCCAGCTCGGCGGCGCGCTCGGCGGCGCCGTCCATGGTGTCGACCTGCTCCACCAGCGGGTGGTTGGCGTCGGTGAGGATCTGCCGGCCCAGCTCGGCGTTGTTGCCGTCCAGGCGGACGACGAGCGGCTTGGTGACCTCTTCGCCCTTGGACTTCAGCAGCTCCAGGGCCTGGACGATGCCGTTGGCGACCGCGTCGCAGGCGGTGATGCCGCCGAAGACGTTGACGAAGACGGACTTGACGTCCGCGTCGCCCAGGATGATCTCGAGACCGTTGGCCATGACCTCGGCGGAGGCGCCACCACCGATGTCGAGGAAGTTGGCGGGCTTGACGTTGCCGTGGCCCTCACCGGCGTAGGCGACGACGTCCAGGGTGCTCATGACGAGACCCGCGCCGTTGCCGATGATGCCGACCTCGCCGTCGAGCTTGACGTAGTTGAGGCCCTTGGCCTTGGCCGCGGCCTCCAGCGGGTTGGCGGCGGCGTGGTCGACCAGCGCCTCGTGCTCCGGCTGGCGGAAGTCGGCGTTCTCGTCCAGGGAGACCTTGCCGTCGAGCGCGATGACGCGGCCGTCGGCGACCTTGGCGAGCGGGTTGACCTCGACCAGGAGCGCGTCCTCGGAGAGGAAGGTCTTCCACAGGGTCTGCAGGATCTCGGTGACCTGGTCGGCGACGTCGGCCGGGAAGGCGGCCGCCTCGACGATCTCGCGGGCCTTGGCCGGGGTCACGCCCTCGATGGCGTCCACCGGGATCTTGGCGACGGCCGCGGGGTTGGTGGCCGCGACCTCCTCGATCTCCATGCCGCCCTCGACGGACGCGATCGCCAGGAAGGTCCGGTTGGCGCGGTCGAGGAGGAAGGAGACGTAGTACTCGGAGGCGATCTCCGGGGCCAGCTCGGCCAGCATCACCTTGTGAACCGTGTGGCCCTTGATGTCCATGCCGAGGATCTGGCCGGCCTTGGCGACCGCGTCCTCGGGGTCCGACGCCACCTTCACGCCGCCGGCCTTGCCGCGGCCGCCGGTCTTCACCTGGGCCTTGACGACAGCCTTGCCACCGAGTCGCTCCGCGACCTCGCGCGCCGCCTCAGGCGTGTCGATGACTTCACCGGCCAGCACCGGTACACCGTGCTTGGCGAAGAGGTCCCTCGCCTGGTACTCGAACAGGTCCACGCGCGTCCGTCCTTGGTAATCGCGGTTCGTTGTCTGCGTGCGTGCCGGGGGCGGTCGTCGCTGACGTCTTCGTAACGAACCCTACGAACGGTCGTACGGGGGGCGCACACGGCGGCCGAGCACGCGGCATGTCCGTCTCGCAGGTTATCGCCGCATGGGCGGCACGGGTAAATCGGAGGTGGCGCGGGAGCGGTGAGAACGGTCACAGACCAGCCGAACGAGGGGCTTCCCTTGACAGCGCAAGCGCCGCCGGCGCCCTGCGGACGGCCGTCCCGGCGGCGTCCGGCAGGACAGGAACGCTCACCGAGCGTGACCGGGCCGCTGCCGTCCGCCCGGCCAGGCGTCACCCGCCGGCCTCGGGCACGGGCAGCGGCCGCTTCTCGACGGCGGCCGCCATCACCTCGGGGAAGAGGTCCGGGGTGCAGGCGAACGCGGGCACCCCCAGTGCCGCGAGCGCCGCCGCGTGCTCGCGGTCGTAGGAGGGCGCGCCCTCGTCCGACAGCGCCAGCAGCGCCACGAACTGCACGCCGGACGCCTTCATCGCGGCGACCCGCTTGAGCATCTCGTCGCGGATGCCGCCCTCGTACAGGTCGCTGACGAGGACGACGACGGTCTCGGCGGGCCGGCTGACGAGCGACTGGCAGTAGGCCAGCGCCCGGTTGATGTCGGTGCCGCCGCCGAGGCTGGTGCCGAACAGCACGTCGACGGGGTCGTCCAGATGTTCCGTCAGGTCGGCGACCGCCGTGTCGAAGACGACGAGCCGGGTGTCGAGGCTGCGCAGGGAGGCGAGCACGGCGCCGAAGACGGACGCGTAGACCACGGACGCCGCCATCGAGCCCGACTGGTCGATACAGAGCACGACGTCCTTCCGCACCGCCTTCGAGGCACGGCCGTGGCCTATCAGCCGCTCGGGCACGACCGTGCCGTGCTCGGGCAGGTAGTGGCGGAGGTTGGCACGGATCGTGCGGTCCCAGTCGATGTCCCGGTGCCGGGGGCGGTCCACCCGGGCGGAACGGTCCAGCGCGCCGGTGAGGGCGGCCCGGGTCCGGGTCGCCAGACGCCGCTCCAGGTCATCCACGACCTTGCGGACGACGGCACGCGCCGTCTCCTTCGTCGTCGCGGGCATCGCCTTGTTCAGCGAGAGCAGCGTGCCGACCAGGTGGACGTCGGGCTCCACCGCCTCCAGCATCTCCGGTTCCAGCAGCAGCGCGGAAAGCCCGAGCCGGTCGACGGCGTCGCGCTGCATCACCTGCACGACGCTGCCGGGGAAGTATCTGCGGATGTCTCCCAGCCAGCGCGCGACCTGCGGCGCCGAGCCGCCCAGGCCGCCGCTCCGCGGGGGAGGTGCCCCGCCGTCGCCGCGCGGCGCGGCGCCGTACACCGCCTCCAGCGACTGGTCCATCGCGGCGTCCCGGCCCGTGAGGCGCCGCCCCGTGCCGTCGGCGGGCCCGCCGCCGAGCACCATCCGCCAGCGGCGCAGCCGCTCGTCGGCCTCCGCACCCTTGCCCGGGCGCTCGCCCGTACCCGTGCCCTCGTCGGTGTCCTTCACGCGTCCTGACCCCCGTCCGCTCCGCCGGGACCCAGCAGCAGCCGCACGGTGGACAGCGCCGCCTCCGCCCGCTCCTCGTCGAGCCGCGAGGCGAAGCCCGGCAGGCCCTCCCCCGCGGCGCCGGCCGCGCCCCCGCCTCCCGGGCCGCGCCGCACGAGCTCCCCCACCGTGCGCCGCACCCCCGGGTCGAAGCCGCCGAAGGTGCGCCGCAGCAACGGGAGCACGTCGTCGAAGGCCGCCGCGGGCACCGTGGTCAGCCAGCCGTCGACCAGCGCGAGCAGCCGCTCGTCGTGGACCAGCAGCATGCCGCCCCCGGCGAGGAAGCCCTCGACCCAGGCGGCCGCCTCCTGGGGCGCCGTGCCGTGCGACAGTGCGAGTCCCATCAGCCGGGCCACCTCGCCGGGTCCCAGGCGGGCGTCGTCGAGGAGCAGCCGTGCGGCGCTGCCGCGCAGCAGTCCCGGTATGCCGCGGTCCCGCACGGCCAGCTTCCGCAGCACGCCGGCCCAGCGGTCGCGCAGCGCGTCGTCGCCGAGCAGGACCAGGGCCTGCTGCACCTCCACGACATGACCGCGCATCTCGGCGGCGCCGTCCGCGTCGAGCCCCGCGCAGGCGGGCGGGAGCCCGACGCAGACGCGCTCCGCGAGTCCCCCGGCGACCTCGCGCAGCGCCCCCGCGTCCGTGCCCCGAACGTCGCCGTAGCGCAGCGAGCGCACCAGCGCGGGCAGTGCCTGCGCGAGGTGCGCGACGTCCGTGTCGAGCGCCGCCCGGTCGGCGAGCACCCGCATCACCGTCGGCAGGGCGTCCGGCAGCCCGGCGAGCAGGCAGCGTTCCGCGAGGCCCGTCAGCTCGGCGAGCGCCCGCGCGTTCACCGCCGCGTCCTCGGCCCGGGCGCCCGCCGCGGACTCCACCGTGGTGCCCCACACCCCGGCCTCCGCGACCGCCACCGCGAGTTCCGGCTCCCAGCGCAGCCGCCAGCTCTCCCGGAAGGTACCGGTGGCGGCCGTGCGGGACCGGCTCGGCCGCCCCCAGTCGATCCCGAGCATCCCAAGCCGGTGCAGCAGCCGGCTGCGTGCGGCGTCGGTGTCCTTGCGCAGGTCCAGGTCCGCCTCCTTCTCCGCCGCCTCCGGCTTCATCCGCAGCCTGCGCTGCTCGCGTGTCAGGTCGCGGGCGAGAGGCACCGCGGGCGCGCCCCGCGGGACCTCGCCCAGCACGTCCCCCACCACCAGCCGGTCCCGGATCAGCGCCAGCGGAACGTCCGATCCGTCGCACATCACCGCCCGTACCGCGTCCGTGGTCTCGCCGAGCCCGGGCAGCGGGCGGCCGCGCAGGCCCGCGAGGGTGTCGGCGAGCCGTACCGCCTCGATGACGTGCGCGGAGGAGACCGGGAGGTCCTCCTCGCGCAGCAGGCCGGCGACCTTGGTCATCCACCGGGCGACGGGCCGGTCGGGCGAGGTGAACAGATGGCGGTACCAGCCGGGCGAGTCGATGCCGGCCCCGTAGCCGCCGGCCCGGGAGAGCCTGCGGTGCGTCCAGGGCACCCAGGTGACCTCCACCTTCGCCTTGGGCAGGCCTTTGAGCAGGGCCCGGTCGGCTGTGACACCGCCCGTACGGGCGAGGGCGGGCACGTGCCAGGCGCCGCACACCACCGCCACCCGCTCGTGCGCGCGGCGCGCCTCCCGTATCCGCAGCCGCATGTGGGCCTCGCGCACCGCGTCCCCCCGGTGTCCCCCGTCTCCGTAGGTCTCGCGCAGCACACCCATGGCCTCGGCGAGCGCCCCGAACGCGGCCAGCGGGTCGCCGTCCCCCTCGCCGTCCCCGCCGCGGTGCTCGACGGCGTCCTCCCACCAGCGCTCCGGATCGTCGTGGCCGGCCGCCCGCGCCAGCACGGCGAGCGGGTCGATGCGCGCGTCCGCCGCTCCGGCTCCCTCTTCTCCCCCGTCCCCTTCTCCTCCTTCCTCTCCTTCCCCTCGTGCCCCTGGTCCGTGCGGAGCCTCACTCTCGTCGCGCAGCAGGAGCGAGTGCGCGGCGGGAAGGTCGATGAACCGCACCGGCACCGCGTGTCCGGCCGCCCAGCGGATCGCCGCCCATTCGGGGGAGAACTCGGCGAACGGCCAGAAGCCGGCCCGGGACGGCTCGTCCACCACGTGGGCGAGCAGCGCGACGGGCGGCCGCATCCCGGGATCGGCGGCGAGCCCCAGCACCGCGTCGGCCTCCGGCGGGCCCTCGACGAGCACGATCCGCGGCTCCAGCCGGTCGAGCGCGGCCCGTACGGCGCGGGCCGACCCCGGGCCGTGGTGCCGAACCCCCAGCAGCGCCACCCCGTCCGCGGCGGTCACGGCGTCACCTCACGGCAGGCACGGTAGAAGTCCTTCCAGCCCTCCCGCTCGCGGACCACCGTCTCCAGGTACTCCTGCCAGACCACGCGGTCGGCGGACGGGTCGCGCACCACCGCCCCGAGGATCCCCGCGGCGATGTCCCCGGCGCGCAGTACACCGTCGCCGAAGTGCGCCGCCAGGGCGAGTCCGTTCGTCACCACGGAGATCGCCTCGGCTGTGGAGAGGGTGCCGGAGGGGGACTTCACCTTCGTGCGCCCGTCGGCGGTGACCCCGCCGCGCAGTTCGCGGAAGACGGTGACCACCCGCCGGATCTCGTCCGCGCCCTCCGGGGCGGCGGGCAGCTCCAGCGAGCGCCCCAGCTGGCGGACACGGCGGCTGACGATGTCGACCTCCTCCTCCACGGTCGCGGGCAGCGGCAGCACGACCGTGTTGAAGCGCCGGCGCAGCGCGCTCGACAGGTCGTTGACGCCGCGGTCGCGGTCGTTGGCCGTCGCGATCACGTTGAACCCGCGCACGGCCTGGGTCTCGGTGCCCAGCTCCGGTATGGGCAGGGTCTTCTCGGAGAGGATGGTGATGAGGGTGTCCTGGACGTCCGCGGGGATGCGGGTCAGCTCCTCCACGCGGGCGATGCGCCCCTCGGCCATCGCGCGCATGACCGGGCTCGGGACCAGTGCCTCCCGGCTCGGGCCGCCGGTGAGCAGCCGGGCGTAGTTCCAGCCGTAGCGGACGGCCTCCTCCGGGGTGCCCGCGGTGCCCTGCACGAGCAGCGTGGAGTCACCGCTGACGGCGGCGGCGAGGTGCTCGGAGACCCAGGTCTTGGCGGTGCCCGGGACGCCGAGCAGCAGCAGCGCCCGGTCGGTCGCGAGCGTGCTGACCGCGACCTCCACGATCCGCCGCGGACCCACGTACTTGGGGGTGACGACCGTGCCGTCGGGCAGCTCGCCGCCGAGCAGGTACGTGGCGACCGCCCACGGCGACAGGTTCCACCGGGCCGGGCGCGGCCGGTCGTCGGCCGCCGCGAGAGCCTTGAGCTCATGGGCGAACGCGTCTTCGGCATGCGGCCGGAGTGCGGTGTCCACGGACATGGTTCTCCCCTGTTCTCCCATGGAGCCGATGGCGCGGACGCCCCGTCAGCCCCCTCGGGGCGTCCGCGTTCCCACCATCGCGCACCCCACTGACAATCCCGTTCGCGCGTCAGGAAGCCGCAGCTCAGGGCGGTTTGTCAGTGGCTGCCCGTAGCGTCGTGGCCATGAACGGGACGGATGGACGGCGAGCGGAGCGGTGGACGCCCGACCAGGTCCTGGCACTCGCGTCCGACACGTCGTCACGCGAGGCCGGGAAGGGCCTGGCGACGGCCGCCCGATGGTCCGGGACGGGGAGTTCGGGCACCGCGGTGTGGGGGTCGTGCGCGGGCGGCGGCAGTTCCCCGTACCGGGCGGTGGCCGAGACGGTGGGGCCCGCCTTCGGGTGCAGCTGCCCCGGCCGCACGTCCCCGTGCGCGCACGTGCTCGCGCTGCTTCTCCTGTGGGCGGGGGGCGAGGTGGGGCCGGCCGCGCACGGGGGCGGCCGGCCCGACTGGGTCACCGCATGGCTGGACTCGCGCCGCGCGCGGGGGGAACGGACGGAGCGCGGCGGGCGCGGGGCGTCCGGCGGTGACCGGGAGGCGGCGCGCAGGCGGGCCGAGCGCCGGGCGGAGCGGGTCGCCGCCGGGGCGACGGAGCTGGAGCGGCGGCTGGCGGACCTGCTGCGGGGAGGCCTGGCGGGCGCGGACCGCGAGGGGTACCGGCCGTGGGAGGAGATGGCGGCGCGCATGGTCGACGCCCAGGCCCCAGGTCTCGCCACGCGGGTGCGCGAGCTGGGCGCGCTCGCGGGGGCGGGGGGTGACTGGCCGTCGCGGCTGCTGGAGGAGACGGCGCTGCTGCACCTGCTGGCCAGGAGCTGCCTGCGGCAGGAGGCTCTCCCCGCGCCGCTGGCGGCCACCGTCCGGTCCCGGGTCGGCTTCACCGTCGACTCGGCGGAACTCCTCGCCGGGCCGACGGTGCGCGACCGATGGCTGGTCCTGGCGCGGCAGGACACGGCCGACGAACGTCTCACCACCCGCAGGACCTGGCTGTACGGCGAGGCCACCGGCCGTGCCGCGCTGCTGCTGTCCTTCGGGGCGGCGGGCAGGGCGCCGGAGCCCGCGCTGCCGGTCGGCCTCGGCCTCGACGCGGAGCTGGCCTTCCATCCGGCGGCCCGCCCGCTGCGGGCGGTGCTCGGGCCGCGGCACGGCGCGCCCCTGCCGGGCCGCGTGCCGCCGGGCGTACCGGTGGCGGCGGCGCTCGACACGTACGGGCAGGCCGTGGCCGGCGATCCATGGCTGGACGCCTGGCCGGTCGTGCTCGCCGGTGTCGTGCCGATACCCGGCGGGGCGGGCTGGCAGGTGGCGGACGCGGACGGGAGCGACGCCGTCCCCGTCGCGGCGGGCGGCTCCGGTGCCGGAGCGGGGCTGTGGCGCCTCGCGGCGGTCTCCGGCGGCCACCCGGTGACGGTGTTCGGCGAGCTGGGGCACCAGGGCTTCCGTCCGTGCACGGCCTGGGCCGGCACGGCCGCGGAGCCGGTGCCGCTGACGGTGTGATCCCGGCCGGGATCCCCGAGGGCGGCCGCGTGGAGACGACGACTGGAGGGGGACCGATGACGACGACCTGGGCCGAACTGGTCGGCACCGCGCTCCTCGGCACCGGCCGCAGGGGCGGCCCACCCGAGGAGCTGCTGGACACCGCCGCGCTCGCCGTCGTGCGGCGCCGCGCCGGGGTGCGGACGGCCATGGCGGGGGCGCGGCCGGCCACGGCACCCCACGACCCGCGGCCACCGCTGCCCGAGGCGGCGCGACGGCGCCTGTCCCTGCTGCTGGCGGACCGCTCGGCCGGGGGCGGCGGCAGCCGGCGCGGCGCCGCCCCCAACCTCGCCGAGCTGCTGCCCCAGTGGCTCGGCGAGGCCGTTGCCCGCGGCTGGTCCGCCCCGCCGGAACTGCTGCCCGCGCTGCTGGACGCCGCCCGCGCGCGCACCGACCTGCGGCCCGACGCCCTGGCCCTGGCGGGACCGCGCGGGCTGTGGCTGGCGGAGCTGAACGCGGACTGGCGTTTCGCGCTGCGCGCCGGGGCACCCGGCGTCGTCCCGGACACCGGCGACCGGGGCGCCGTGCGGACGCTGTGGGAGGAGGGGCTCTTCGCCGAACGGGTGGCGCTGCTGGGCCGGCTGCGGGCCCGCGACCCGCGCCGGGCGCTGGAGCTGCTGCGCTCGGGATGGGCCGCCGAGCGCGCCGAGGACCGGCTGATGTTCCTGGACTCGCTCCGCGAGGGCCTGTCGCCGCAGGACGAACCGTTCCTGGAGCAGGCCCTCACCGACCGCAGCCGCAATGTGCGGGCCACCGCCGCGGAGCTGCTGTCGGCCCTCCCCGGCTCCGCCCTCGCCGCCCGGATGGCCGCACGGGCCAGGACGTGCGTCGCGTGGGACCCGACGGTGGGACGTATCGGCGTGGAGGCGCCCTACGAGTGCGACGCGGCCATGGAACGCGACGGTGTGGTGGCGATACCCCCGGCCGGGCGCGGGGAGCGGGCGTGGTGGTTCGGCCAGGTGGCGGATGCTGCGCCGCTCGTCACCTGGCGGGAGCGCTTCGGGGGCCGGACCCCGGAGGAGGTCATCGCGCTGCCCGTCGCCGACGACTGGCAGGCGGATCTGCACGCGGCCTGGTGCCGGGCGGCCGTGCGCCAGGGGGACGCCGCCTGGGCGCGCGCCCTGCTGGGCCCCGCCCCGGCTCCCGCGACGGCGGTCAGCCCGGTCGGGGACCCGGCGAAGCTGCTGTCGATCCTCCCGGCCCCGGAGCGGGCGGAGTGGGTGGCCCGGTTCATCGCGGCGCACGGACTGTCGGAGGCGTTCCAGATGCTGGCGGTCTGCGCCGTGCCCTGGTCCGGGCCGCTGGGGGCGGCGGTGGTGGACGCCCTGGACATCGCGCGTGACGCGGGCAGCTACCCGTGGAGCTTCAGCGGGGTGATGGGCCTGGCCGAGCGCTGCATGGACCCGGCTGAGGCCGACCGGGCGGCCCCGCTGGCCGCGGTGCCCGCGGAGTCCGCCGACACCTCGCCGGGCGCCGGGGCGTACTGGGCGGAGGCCTTCCAGCGACTGGTCGGCACCCTGCGGCTGCGGGCCACGATGCTCGCGGAGCTGGCCTGATCAGGCGGCCGTCGCGCCGCCGTCCGCCGCCATGGGGCCCGCCGGCGGCGGTGCGGGGCACGCCCGCACCGCTGTCCGCGACGATCAGGCTTCGGCCGGATGGCGGATGTTGTCGTTCACCCAGGTGATGACGTCGGTGGTCGGCGTACCCGGGGTGAAGATCGCGGCCACGCCCAGTTCCCGCAGCGGCGCGATGTCGTCCTCCGGGATGATCCCGCCGCCGAAGACCTTGATGTCCTCGGCCTCACGGTCGCGGAGCAGCTCGATCACCTTGGCGAAGAGCGTCATGTGGGCTCCGGAGAGGATCGACAGGCCGATGGCGTCGGCGTCCTCCTGGATCGCGGTGTCCACGATCTGCTCGGGCGTCTGGTGGAGGCCGGTGTAGATGACCTCCATGCCGGCGTCCCGCAGCGCCCGCGCGATGACCTTGGCCCCGCGGTCGTGACCGTCCAGCCCCGGCTTGGCGACCACCACACGGATCGGTCCGGACACTCCCATCACTGCCTCCATACACGATTGCTGCGCTCAGCGGGCACTTGTGTGAACGAACGTTATCGCCAGCATCCCCCGTGCGGACAGTTTCACGAAGGGCCCCGAGGGGGAAATCACACATGGGACACGTTCACGTTAGAAACGCGTTCGGCCCGTGGTCGTCCTCCGTTCAGCAGGCGACGCGGGCCGTCGCGTTCTCGGCGCACGGGGGACAGGGCCGTCTCCGTGTGCCCACGGGAGGTAGGCCATGGGCGTCCTGTCTTTCGGTGTCGGAGACCGCTTGGTACGCCAGGCGGCCTACGTACGAGCCGCGGCGATCGAGATCGCCATCCTGACCGGTCATGTCTTCCTCTACCCGACCGGAATCTTCCAGGAACGCGGGCCGCAGCCGGCGGCCGGTGACCCCGAGGTCCCGCCCCGGCTCCCCACCGCGGGCCGGAGCCACCCCCCGGTGCTCCTGCTGCACGGCTTCGTGGACAACCGTTCGGTGTTCGCGATGCTCCGCCGGTCGCTGCGGCGGCACGGCTGGCCGCATGTGCAGGCGCTCAACTACTCGCCGCTGACCTGCGACATCCGTACGGCGGCGGCCCTCCTCGGGCGCCACGTCGAACAGATCTGCGAGCAGACGGGGCACCATCAGGTGGACATCGTGGGCCACAGCCTCGGCGGACTCATCGCGCGCTACTACGCCCAGCGCCTGGGCGGCGACACGCGGGTACGCACCGTGGTCACCCTGGGCACCCCGCACGCCGGGACCCGGGCCGCGCCGCTGCTGAACCCGCACCCGATCGTCCGCCAGATGCGGCCCAACTCCGACCTCATCGAGGAGCTGGCCAAGCCGGCGCCCGGCTGCCGCTCCCGCTTCGTGGCGTTCTGGAGCGATCTGGACGAACTGATGAGCCCGGTCGAGGCCGCCCGGCTCGACCACCCGGACCTCATCGCCCGCAACGTCCATGTCGCGGGGGTCGGGCATCTGACCATGCCGGTCCACGCCGCCATCGCCGCCGGCATCCGGCAGGCGCTGCTGGGAGAGGAACTGGCGTCGGGAGCCGTGGACGCCGCCTGACGGCCTTGCCCCCATAAGCATCGAAAGGCAATCGAACACAAGGCATCGGGGACCCCTGAATCCCGCCGAAGATTGTGGGCGTCGCCCGCTGGGGGATACAGTCGCCGCTAATTCTCCTGCTGCCGAGGCGAAAGAGAAGCGGTGAACGACCGTCATCCGGCGGGGTACGCCCCCGAGTACAGCGGCTATGGGTACGAGGGCCATTCCGACGCCTCGTACGCGCCCACGGGCGCCGCTCACGGGAATGACGATCCCCTCTTCGGCTCCTGCCAGGGTTACCCGGCCTACGACACGGGCTCCTACGCCACCGTCTCGTACGACACCACCGCCGGCAGCACCGCCGGCACCACGGCGACCGGCCACTGGCCCTCGGGGCAGACCGCCGACTACGGCGACCACACCGGCACGGTCACCGGCACCTGGTACCTGGACCCCTCGCAGCCGCAGCCGACGGCGGCCTACGACTACACGCAGTACGAGCACACGGCCGTCCACGCCGCCTACGGGGAGCCCGAGGCCGCCCACGGCCACGCGCCCGAGCCCGCCGCGTACGAGCAGCAGGAGCGGTACGGGACCGCGGCCTACGCCCCGGAGCACCACGAGGCCGAGCCCTACGAGGACGAGACCTACGAGCCCGGGTCCTACGACGACGCCTACGACGGCACCGAGGACGCCGCCGAGCCGGAACCGGAGCACGACTCCGCGGAGGACGCCCCCGCGGCCGTCCTGCCGCGCCCGCGCGGCGGAAGCGGCGGCGGGAACCGCAGGCGCCGCCCGGCCCGGCGCTCGGCCCTGCTCACCGTCGCCGTCCCCTCCGTGGCGGTGATGGGCGTCGCCTGCGCGGCCGCCGTCACCGTCAACACCGAGGACGCCGCCGACAACAGCCGCACGCAGGCCGACGGCGCCCCGGATGCGGTCGATGCCCCGACCACGAAGCTCGACCAGCAGCTCGCCGGGGTCAACCGGGACGTCGACGACTTCACCGACCGCGCCAGCCGCAGCCAGGAGCGCATCGACCTCAAGGAGCGCCAGGCCCAGGAGCGCGCGAAGAAGGCGGCGCAGGCGGCCCTCAAGGAGCAGCTGCGCCCCAAGTTCATGCTCCCGGTCAAGTACCACGGCCTGAGCGCCTACTTCGGCCAGGCGGGCGTGAACTGGATGTCCGTCCACACCGGCATCGACTTCCCGGTGGACTACGGCACGCCGGTGATGGCCGCGACCGACGGCGTCGTGCGCACCCAGTGGAACAGCGCCTACGGCAACATGGCGATAGTGACCGCCCCCGACGGCACCGAGACCTGGTACTGCCATCTGAGCAGCACCAAGATCCGCTCAGGCTCGGTCAAGGCCGGCGACGTCATCGCCTATTCCGGCAATTCGGGCAACTCCACCGGGCCGCACCTCCACTTCGAGGTGCGTCCCGCCGGCGGCTCAGCCGTCGACCCACTGCAGTGGCTGCTGAACCACGGGGTCGACCCCCGCTGAACCCCCGGCTCCCCGGGCCGGGCCGAAGTCCCAACCCGGCTCCGGACCCGGACCCGGACCCGGACCCGGCTAGAGCTTCTCCACCGGCGCGTACCGCAGCAGCAGCACCTTCGGCCGCTCGTCGCCGAAGTCGATCACCGCCTTGGCCTTGTCCCCGCTGCCGTCGACCCCGACGACCGTGCCCAGCCCGAACGTGTCGTGCGTGACCCGGTCCCCCACCGCCAGCGAGATGACCGGGCGGTCCTGGGTGCGCCGCGTCGCGAAACCGGAGGGGCCGCTCTTGGAGGAGGAACGCGACAGCATCGAGGCCGCCGCCGACACCGAGGCGGAGGGTGCCGCGGAGGCGCCCGTGCGCCTCCACTCGATGAGCGGCTCCGGAATCTCCTCCAGGAAGCGCGAGGCCGGGTTGTACGAGGGCTGGCCCCAGGCGCTGCGCATGGTGGACCGCGTCACGTACAGCCGCTGCCGCGCCCGCGTGATACCGACGTAGGCGAGCCGCCGCTCCTCCTCCAGTTCCTTGGTCTGACCGAGCGCGCGCATGTGCGGGAAGACCCCGTCCTCCATGCCGGTCAGGAAGACCACCGGGAACTCCAGGCCCTTGGCGGTGTGCAGGGTCATCAGCGTTATGACGCCGCCGCCCTCGTCGTCGTCCGGGATCTGGTCGGAGTCGGCGACCAGCGCGACCCGCTCCAGGAACTCGGCGAGCGTGCCGGGCTCCTCCTCGGTGCGCTCCTGCTCGAACTCCAGGGCGACCGCCGCGAGTTCCTGGAGGTTCTCGATGCGGGTCTCGTCCTGCGGGTCGGTGGAGGCCTGGAGCTCGGCCAGATAGCCCGTGCGCTCCAGCACGGCCTCCAGGACGGTGGCGGGCCCGGCGCCGGAGTCGACGACGGTGCGCAGCTCCTCCAGCAGCTCGTTGAAGCGCTTGACGGCGTTGAGCGAGCGGGCGGCCATGCCGAAGGCCTCGTCGACCCGGCGCAGCGCGGCGGCGAAGGAGATCCGCTCGCGCGAGGCCAGGGCGTCGACCATCGCCTCGGCGCGCTCCCCGATGCCGCGCTTGGGCACGTTCAGGATGCGGCGCAGCGGGACGGTGTCCTCGGGGTTGGCGAGCACGCGCAGGTAGGCCAGGACGTCCCGGACCTCCTTGCGCTCGTAGAAGCGGACCCCGCCGACGACCTTGTAGGGCAGGCCGACGCGGATGAAGACCTCTTCGAAGACACGGGACTGCGCGTTGGTCCGGTAGAAGACCGCCACGTCACCGGGGCGGGCGTCCCCGGCGTCGGTGAGCCGGTCGATCTCGTCGGCGATGAACTGCGCCTCGTCGTGCTCCTGGTCGGCGACGTAACCGGTGATGACCGGGCCCTGTCCGGCCTCGGTCCACAGGTTCTTCGGCCGGCGCGAGGCGTTGCGCTCGATGACGGCGTTGGCCGCGGTCAGGATGTTCTGGGTGGAGCGGTAGTTCTGCTCCAGCAGGATGGTGCGGGCCTGCGGGTAGTCCTCCTCGAACTGGAGGATGTTGCGGATCGTGGCGCCGCGGAAGGCGTAGATGCTCTGGTCGGCGTCACCGACCACGCACAGCTCGGCGGGCTCCTCGCCCTCGGCCGCGTCCCCGGACGCCGTGCCGACCAGCTCGCGCACCAGGGTGTACTGGGCGTGGTTGGTGTCCTGGTACTCGTCGACCAGGACGTGCCGGAAGCGGCGCCGGTAGTGCTCGGCGACGTCCGGGAAGGCCTGCAGCAGGTTGACCGTGGTCATGATGATGTCGTCGAAGTCGAGCGCGTTGGCCTCGCGCAGCCGCGACTGGTACATCCCGTAGGCCTCGGCGAGCTTTTTCTCGAAGGGGTTCTCGGCCTGGTCGGCGAAGGTCTCCTCGTCGATGAGCTCGTTCTTGAGGTTGGAGACCTTGGCGCTGAAGGACTTCGGCGGGAACTGCTTGGGGTCCAGGTCCAGGTCACGGCAGACCAGCGCCATCAGGCGCTTGGAGTCGGCCGCGTCGTAGATCGAGAAGCTGGAGGTGAAGCCGAGCCTCTTGGACTCCCGGCGCAGAATGCGGACGCACGCGCTGTGGAAGGTGGAGACCCACATCACATTGGCGCGCGGGCCGACCAGCTGCTCGACGCGCTCCTTCATCTCCCCGGCGGCCTTGTTGGTGAAGGTGATCGCCAGGATCTGGCCGGGGTGCACCTTGCGGGCGCCCAGCAGGTACGCGATGCGGTGGGTGAGGACCCGGGTCTTGCCGGAGCCGGCGCCGGCGACGATCAGCAGCGGGGAGCCGGAGTGCTCGACGGCGGCGCGCTGCTCGTCGTTCAGGCCTTGGAGCAGCGCGGCCGGGTCCACCGCCGGGCGGGGGGCGCCGTCGCGGTAGTACGCGTCCCGGTCCACGGGCGCGTCGAAGCGCCCCTCGAAGAGGTCGTCGGGAACCGTCTCGGGCCCGTCCTCGGGAGGCGGCGGGGGCTCCTCCTCCCTCGGTTCGAGGCCGGCCAGGAAGCTGTCGTCAAAGAGGCTGCTCATCGCCTCCCGAGTCTAGGCCGTGGGACGGACAACGTTGCGCCGCTTGCCCGAGCCCGTACCTTCCGGACGCCCCGGCCGCCGTCCCCGGCCGGCCGCCGCGCGCGCCGCGGTCCGCCGCGCCCGGTCCGGCCCGTCCGGCCGGAACCGCGCCCGGTCCGGCCCCCTGCCCGTCACGAGCGGGCAGGACAGGGCCCTTCACGGCCCCGAATGGTGAAGGTCACGAAATGATTGCGGACAATTCGAACACCAGGGTTCCCACAGACCCCCGCAGTTGACTACCGTGCCGGATCAGGCGGTCCGCTCCACGCGGCGGCGACCGTGCCGTCACGGACCGCCTCCGCTGAGTCCGGCGACCGCCGGAGCCGGGGACCCACGACCTTGGGGTGAATCGGTCGGTACGGGCGCGACGCGCCCGCACGGACCGTAGGGCGGCCTTCCGAAGCCCGAACCCGACAGCTAACCCGGTAGGCGGTCCACGGAAGGAGCCGCCTGACTTGGCGACGCACCGCAAGCCGCGCCCGCGCGCGCTGACCGTCCCCGGCCCTCGGGCCGCGGTGGGACTCACGACCGCCGCACTGGCGACCGTCACCCTCTTCGGCGAGAGCGCGAGCGCGGCGCCCGCCTCACCCGACAAGCCCTCCATCACCGAAGTGAAGGCGCAGGTCGACAAGCTCTTCCACCAGGCGGAGGCCGCCACCGAGCGCTACAACGGCGCCAAGGAGCAGACCGAGCGGCAGCGCACGCGCGCCGACGCGCTGCTCGACCAGGTGGCCCGCAAGACCGAGACGCTCAACTCCGCCCGCCGCACGATCGGCGAGTACGCCGCGGCGCAGTACCGCGGCGGCGGCCTGGACGGGACGACGACCTTCCTGCTCACCTCCGACCCGCAGCAGTTCCTGGACCAGGCGCACCTGATGGACCGCCTGTCCGACCGCCAGGAGCACGCGCTGGAGACCTTCCGCTCCGAGCAGGCCGAGACGGCGGCCAAGCGCTCCGAGGCCGTCGAGAGCCTGCAGAAGCTGACCGAGGCGCAGCAGCGGCTGAACGCGGAGAAGACCGCGGTCAAGCAGAAGCTCGCCGCGGCGCAGAAGTTGCTGAACAGCCTCACCGCCCAGGAGAAGGCGCGGCTGGCGGCGCTGGAGAAGAAGCGCCAGGAGGAGGCCGCCGAGAAGGCCGCGGAGATCGCCGCCAAGGAGAAGGCCGCGCAGGAGGCGGCGGCGAAGGAGTCGGGCTCGTCCGCCGGCTCCTCGGGCTCGACGGCCCCGGCGTCCGGGACCTACGCCGCCAAGGCGGCCAAGGCGATCGAGTTCGCGCGGGCCCAGTTGGGCAAGCCGTACGTGTACGGCGCCACCGGCCCGAACTCCTACGACTGCTCGGGCCTGACCCAGGCCGCCTGGGGCGCCGCGGGCGTCTCGATCCCCCGTGTCACCTACGACCAGGTCGACTTCGGCAGCCGCGTGAGCGCCGACCAGCTGCAACCCGGCGACCTGGTCTTCTTCTACTCGGACATCACCCACGTCGGCCTCTACATCGGCGGCGGCCAGATGATCCACGCCCCCCACACCGGGAGCGTGGTGAAGATCGCCCCGATCACGGAGATGCCGATCTACGGCTACGCCCGGATGGCCTGAGCCCCCGGCCGGCCCTCCATGGCCGGGCTCAGGTCCACAGCACCGCGATGAAGATGTTGGCGGTGGTCAGCGCACCCACGGTGCCGAAGGCCGCCGCCGGCACCTTCTCCTCGTCCCGCTTGACGTAGACCAGGCCGAGGACCACCACCAGGACCGCGAGCTTCACACCGATCTTGATGTTGTTCACCGGCTGGTCGTCGGCCTGGTTGAGGCCGACCAGGAGCGCGCCGGTGACCAGCATGGTCAGGGCGCCGTGCAGCATGCCCGGCACGAAACGGGCCTCGCCGCGGCCCATGGCCTTCATCTGGGTGAGGAAGCCGCCCAGCAGCGCGGCGATGCCGATGATGTGCAGGCCGACGATCAGGTTGATGAGTACGTCCATGGCTCAGGACCCTAGCCAGGCTCATACCAGCGCCCGTCACCGAGGTCGCACTCTTCCGTCACATCGGTCACGGCCGGACCGGAAGTGACCAGGTCACCCGTCGAACAGCGGTCATCCGTGGGCAGTCCACGGCCGAATCGGACCAGTCCCGCACAGTGCGGAGCCCCCTCGCGGCGTCCAGGTTTAGCGTCCTGCCACAGGTGGCCGATCCCCACTGCCGCGCGGACCCCGTCCCCGGCACGGCCGCCCCCGCCGAAGGTCCGGCGGTGGACGGCTCCCCGTCCGCCCGCCGCCGGACCGCCGGGGGACGTACGGACAGCCCGGAAGGAGTGGCGTCGCGTGACGTCGCACAGAAGGCCCAAGGATCGCGGTCGGGCAGGCACGACCGCGCGCACCGCCGCCGGTCTCGCCCTGGCGGGCGCGGCCTCCATGACGGTGTTCGGGGAGGCCGGGCACGCCGAGCCGCGGCTGACCGCGGACGAGGCCAGGGCCCGGGTGGACCGGCTGTACGAGGAGGCCGAGCAGGCCACCGAGCGGTACAACGGCGCGAAGGAGAAGGCGGACACGGCCACCGGCCGCATCGAGCGCCTCCAGGACGAACTCGCCCGCAGGACCGAGCGCCTCAACCGCAGCCGGGACGGCCTCGGCTCCCTCGCCACCGCCCAGTACCGCGGCGGTGGCATCGACCCCGCCGTCCAGCTGGCTCTCGCCTCCTCCCCCGGCGACTACCTGGAGCGCGCCGGGATGCTGGACCGGATGAGCAGCCGCCAGAACGCCGCGCTGCGCGCGCTGTCGGCCCAGCGACGGGACATCGAGCAACTGCGCACCGAGACCGAGGGCGAGCTGGCGGAGCTGCGCGGCACCCGCGCCGAACTCGCCCGCCACAAGCACACCGTGGAGCAGCGCCTGGCCTCCGCACGGCAGCTGCTCGGCCGGCTCACCGCCGGGCAGCGCGCCGAGGTGCTGTCCTCCGGGGGCCACGGTTCCGCCGACCCGGCCCGTGCCGGCCGCGCCGCCACCGGATCGCGTACCGGTCTGGCACCGGCCGCCGCCCCCAACGCGCGGGCCGCCCGCGCCGTCTCCTTCGCCTACGACTCCCTCGGTCTGCCCTACGTCTGGGGCGCCACCGGGCCCTCGGCGTACGACTGCTCGGGCTTCACGCAGGCCGCGTGGCGCTCGGGCGGGGTGTCCCTGCCGCGCACGACGTACACCCAGATCAACGCGGGCACCCGGGTCTCCCGCTCCCAACTGGAGCCCGGCGACCTGGTGTTCTTCTACTCGGGCATCAGCCACGTCGGCCTGTACGTGGGCAACGGCATGATGATCCACGCCCCCCGCACCGGTGACGTCGTCAAGCTCGCCCCGGTCGACCAGATGCCCTTCGCGGGCGCCGCACGGCCGGCGTGACGCCCGCGCCGCGCGGCCTCAGACCAGCCGGCGGGCGGTCGCCCAGCGGGTGAGTTCGTGCCGGTTGCTGAGCTGCAGCTTGCGCAGCACCGCCGAGACGTGCGACTCGACCGTCTTCACCGAGATGTAGAGCTGCTTGGCGACTTCCTTGTACGCGTAGCCGCGTGCGATCAGCCGCAGCACCTCGCGCTCGCGCTGGGTCAGCCGGTCCAGGTCCTCGTCGACCGGCGGGGCGTCGGTGGAGGCGAAGGCGTCGAGGACGAAGCCGGCCAGCCGGGGCGAGAAGACGGCGTCGCCGTCGGCGACCCGGAACACCGAACTGACCAGGTCCGGGCCGGTGATGGTCTTGGTGACATAGCCGCGGGCACCGCCGCGGATCACCCCGATGACGTCCTCGGCGGCATCGGATACCGACAACGCCAGAAAGCGCACGGGGTGTTCGGCGTCGGCCATGAGCCCGGCGCAGCGCTTGAGGACCTCCACCCCGCCGCCGCCCGGCAGATGGACGTCGAGCAGGACGACGCCGGGCCGCGTCGCGGTGATGACGGAGACCGCCTGGTCCACGTCGGCGGCCTCGCCGACCACGTCGACCCCGGTCCGCTCGGTCTCGCCGATCTCGGCCTGCACCCCGGTGCGGAACATCCGGTGGTCGTCGACGAGGACGACCCTCACGCGTCGTTCCGTGCTCATGACGACCTCCCTGGTCCCTGGGCCCTGTCCATCTCCAGCTCCACTTCCGTCCCCCCGCCCGGTGCGGAGCGCAGCCGCGCCTCGCCGCCGTTGCGCCGCATCCGGCCGATGATCGACTCCCGGACGCCCATCCTGTCCGACGGTACGTCCTCGAGGTCGAATCCGGGGCCGCGGTCGCGGACCGATACGAAGACCCTGCTCTCCTCGACCTCCGCGTACACCTGCACGGGTTCGTCCCCACCGTACTTGGCGGCGTTGACCATGGCCTCACGGGCCGCCTGCATCTGCGCCACCAGGCGTTCGTCGAGCGGGCAGTCGCCCACGCACACCACCTCGACGGGGACGCCGTGCGCGTCCTCCACCTCGGCCGCCGCCCGGCGCACCGCCTCGGCGAGGGTGGCCGGCTCGTCCTCCTTGCCGTTGCCCTCGGGCCGGTAGAGCCACGCCCGCAGCTCCCGTTCCTGCGCGCGGGCCAGCCGCGCGACCTCGCGCGGGTCCTCGGCGTGCCGCTGGATGAGGGTCAGGGTGTGCAGCACGGAGTCGTGGACGTGTGCGGCGACCTCGGCCCGCTCCTGCGCGCGGATGCGGGCCAGCCTCTCGGCGGACAGGTCCTGGGTCATGCGCACGAGGTACGGTCCGGCGATCAGGGCCACCCCGACCAGGACGGCGAGCGCGGCCTGCAGGATGGTGCCCAGGTGGCTCACCGAACCCTGCACGACGAGGAAGCCCGTCACGCCCACGCCGACGAGGATCACCCCGGCGGCGCCGCGCGCGAAGGGCAGCAGCCTCTTGCGGCGGCTCAGCTCGGCCCAGCGGGCCCGGCGGGCGTTGTCGGCCTGCCGCCACACCAGGGCGACGCCGAGCCCGATCAGCAGCAGCGGCCACACATAGGCGTTGGCTCTGCCGAGGTTGAGGTTGTCCAGCAGGATGCCGAGGCCGATGGCGAGCGCGATGAGCGCGACGATCTGGCCTCGGTCGGGCCTGCGTCCGGCGAGCCAGGAACGGGCGTCGCGCGGCTCCTTGGCCTCGACGACCCCGCCGACGCCGAGCGGCACCACGAACCAGAAGACCGCGTACAGCAGGATGCCGAGGCCCTGGATGGTGGCCAGGACGACGAAGACCACCCGCACCCATGCCACCGGCAGTCCGAGGTGCCCGGCCAGCCCGCGGGCGACACCGCCGATCATCCGGCCCTCGGAGCTGCGGTAGAGCTTGCGGACCGGGGATCCGGCCGGGTCCGGCGGCGCGAAGTACGACGCCCCGTCGGGCGGGCTGGTCGGTGGTCCGGCGGCTGGCATGTCCCGATCGTCACACGTTTCGCGCACGGTGGGTATCAGGGTTGGCCCCCATGCGGGGTCAGGGTCGTTCCGGATACCGCCACCCCTCCCCTACCGCCACCATGGAGCCATGACGGAGCAGTACACGCAGACGGAGGCGGCCGGGTCACCGCCGGGCCGGCGGTTGGCGCGCTGCCGCGAGCGGAAGGTGATCGCCGGCGTCTGCGAGGGCGCGGGACGGTACTTCGACATCGATCCGGTGGTCTTCCGGATCGTGCTCGGTGTGCTGGCACTCACCGGCGGCCTCGGGCTGGTGGCCTACGGCCTGGCGTGGCTGCTCGTCCCGCTGGAGGGGGAGACCGAGAGCGAGGCGCACCGGCTGCTGTCGGGACGGGTCGAGGGGACCGCGCTGACGGCGGTGCTCGTCGCGCTGGTCGGCTGCGGGCTGTTCCTGTCGTTGCTGGGCAGCGGCGGGAACCTGGCCTTCTCGCTGGGGCTGCTGGCGGCCTTCGCCGGCGCCGTGTACTGGTCGGTGCACCGCCGGCAGGCCAGCGAGGCGCCCGCGCAGCCGGTCGCGCCGCCCCCGACCCAGCCGCCGCCGCAGCCCGCCACGGCGGCGTGGTGGAAGGAGACCGCGGTCGAGGACGCGCCCCCGGTTCCGGGGCCGGGCGGCTACCTGTGGGGTCCGGACGACAGCCCCTCGGACGTGGAGCGCGACCGCCGCGAGTGGCGGGACCGGCGCCGGGCGGTACGGCGCGAGGGCGCCTGGCTCGGAGTGTTCGTGTTCTTCCTGGCGGCGGCCGCGGCCGCGGGCGGCCTCGCCGCGTCCTGGTCGTCCGAGCCGCTGGCCACCAGCGTGCAGATCGGCCTCGGCTCCGCGCTGGCCGTCCTCGGTCTGGGCTTCCTGGTGAGCACCTGGTGGGGGCGGCTCGGGGGCGGCACCGTCTTCCTGGTGCTGCTGACCGCCGCGCTGCTGGTGGGCTCCACGACACTGCCCCGGTCGGTCGGCACCGACTGGAAGCAGCGCACATGGACGCCCGCCACGCTCTCGGCGGTGCAGGACGCGTACGAGCTGGGCACCGGCCGGGCGACGCTCGACCTGTCGAAGCTCCAGCCGGGCGGCCGCACCGTCGCGACGCGGGCCCAGATCGGCGCGGGGCAGCTGGTGGTCAGGATCCCGGACGACCTCACACTGCGGATGCACGTCCAGGTGGGCGTGGGCGACGTGCAGTTGCCGGGCGAGAAGGAGAAGGACATCGACGTCCAGCCCGGGCTGGACCGGAAGGTGACCCTGGGCCCGGTGGACGGACGGAAGTCCGAGGGCACGGTGGAGCTGGACGTGGAAGTGGGCGTCGGACAGGTGAAGGTGGTGCAGTTCCCGTGAGACGGCATCCGTTCGCGCCCTCGGCGCTGTTGACCGGGCTGGTCCTGCTGGGACTGGCCGCGGTGTTCCTGCTCGACGCCGCGGGCGAGGTGTCGCTGACCCCGGCGGCCGCGGTGCCCCTGACCTGTGCGGGTCTGGGGCTCGCGGCACTCGGCTCGGTCGCCGCCCGGATGCTCCGGGGGCGGACCGCCCGGCGCTCAGGCCAGACCGCGCCGGCCCCGGCCGCGCCGTCCGGCGATCATCGCGTCGACGGAGAGTAGCGGGGCGCCGGCGAGGACCAGCGGCAGCCAGGCCATGAGGTAGGCGAGGTCGTTTCCGTAGTAGTACGGCTGCGTGGACCAGCTCATCGTCAGCCACAGGCTCAGTGAGATCAGCGCGCCGCCCAGGGCGGCGATCCGGCTGAGGAGGCCGACGAGCGTGCCGACGCCGACGGCGATCTCACCGACGGCGATGGCGTAGCCGAAGCCGTGCGGGTTCTCCATGGCCAGGTCGATCATGCCCGGGATCGCGGCGGAGCCGCGCACCGCGTTGAGGGTGGCGACGAGCGAGCCGGGTGCGCTGTCGTTGAAGAAGGTGTCGGACATCAGCTTGTCGAACCCGGCGTAGACGAAGGTCACGCCCAGGAAGATGCGCAGCGGCAGCAGCGCGTAGCGCCGGGCCGTGTCCCGCCACGGACCCTGGCTGGGGTACCGCTCCGTGTCCCTCGTTCCGCTCATGCCCGTTATACCCGTCACGCTCATGACGTCCGCCCTCTCCGCACGCACCCGTCGTGGACCCCCTCCCGGACGATTCTCCAGGAGCGCCCTGGGAGATACGTAGGCGAAGCGGCCGTCGTTCAATCAAAAAGCCCTGCATTATCGCGAGCTATCCGCTCGTATGTGGGCTGGTAGTTGATCCAGGCGACCAGATCGTGTCCCAATTGCTCACGGGTGGCGAGCGCGTCCTCGTGGGTGATCCACACCGGCTTGCCCGCCGCCTTCGCGCTCAGCTGCACCTGGCAGGACTTCTCCATCGTCATGAACCACCAGGCCGCCGCGTCCACGGTCTCGCCGACCGTCAGGAGTCCGTGGTTGCGCAGTACCACCGCCTTGTACGCCCCCAGGACCACCGCGATGCGCCGAGCCTGCGCCTCGTCCACCACGACCCCGGTGTAGGCGTCGAAGAGCGCGTGGTCCTCGTAGAAGGCGCAGGCGTCCTGGGTGATCGGTTCCAGCCGCTCCCCCAGCGCCGCCAGCGCCCGGCCGTAGGTCGAGTGGCTGTGCACGACGGCCGTCACGTCGGGCCGTGCGGTGTGCACATGGGCGTGGATGGTGAAGGCCGCCTGGTTGACGTGGTGCCGGCCCTCGACGACGGCGCCGTGCTGGTTGGCCAGGATCAGCTCGCCCACGGTCAGGTGCCGGAACGGCACCCCGAAGGGGTTCACCCAGAAATGGTCCGGCAGCTCCGGATCGCGCACGGTGATGTGACCCGACACCCCGTCCTCGAACCCCAGCTCCGCGAACGCCCGCAGCGCCACCACCAGCCGCTCCTTGCGGTGACGGCGTTCCTCCGCGGGGTCCTCGAAGGTGGGCGGGAGTGCGAAATGGAGCCGATCAGGCGGTACGGGCTGCGGCGCGGTGTCGGTCATGGCGCGGAAGTTACCCCGAGGTACCGCAGATGAACAGGGGCGATACCAGGTTTCCCCGGTATCGCCCCAAGCCTGCCCCACTCAGGGGGCTACTCCCACTCGATGGTGCCCGGGGGCTTGCTGGTGACGTCCAGCACGACACGGTTGACGTCGGCGACCTCGTTGGTGATCCGGGTCGAGATCCGGGCCAGCACCTCGTACGGCAGCCGCGACCAGTCCGCGGTCATGGCGTCCTCGCTGGAGACCGGACGCAGCACGATGGGGTGGCCGTAGGTGCGGCCGTCGCCCTGCACGCCCACCGAGCGGACGTCGGCGAGCAGCACCACCGGGCACTGCCAGATGTCGCGGTCGAGACCCGCGGCCGTCAGCTCCTCGCGGGCGATCGCGTCGGCCTCGCGCAGCAGGTCCAGGCGCTCCTTGGTGACCTCGCCGACGATGCGGATGCCCAGGCCCGGGCCCGGGAAGGGCTGGCGCTGGACGATCTCCTCGGGCAGGCCGAGCTCCTGGCCGACCATGCGGACCTCGTCCTTGAACAGCTTGCGCAGCGGCTCGACGAGCTGGAACTGCAGGTCCTCGGGGAGGCCGCCCACGTTGTGGTGGGACTTGATGTTGGCGGTGCCGGTGCCGCCGCCGGACTCCACGACGTCCGGGTAGAGGGTGCCCTGCACCAGGAACTCCACCGACTCGCCGTGGGCGCCGGCCTCGGCGACGATCTCGCTCGCGGCCTGCTCGAAGACCCGGATGAACTCCCGGCCGATGATCTTGCGCTTCTCCTCGGGGTCGGACACCCCGGCGAGCGCGGTCAGGAAGCGCTCCTGCGCGTCGACGACCTTCAGCTGCACACCGGTGGCCGCCACGAAGTCCTTCTCGACCTGCTCGGACTCGCCCTTGCGCATCAGGCCGTGGTCCACGTAGACGCAGGTCAGCTTCTCGCCGATGGCCTTGTTGACCAGGGCCGCGGCGACCGCGGAGTCCACTCCGCCGGACAGGCCGCAGATGGCGCGCTTGTCGCCGACCTGCGCGCGGATCGCGGCCACCTGCTCCTCGACCACGTTGTGCGTGGTCCAGTCCGGGGCGATGCCGGCGCCGCGGTAGAGGAAGTGCTCCAGCACCTGCTGGCCGTGGTCGGAGTGCAGCACCTCGGGGTGGTACTGGACGCCGTAGAGCTTCTTCTCGTCGTTCTCGAACGCCGCCACCGGCACCAGGTCGGTGGCCGCGGAGACGGTGAAGCCCTCCGGGGCGGCGGTGCAGGTGTCGCCGTGCGACATCCACACCGACTGCTCGGCCGGGGTGCCCTCGAAGAGCGTGGAGCCGGTCTTGCCGACGTGCAGCGGGGTGCGGCCGTACTCACGCGCCCCGGTGTTGTCGACGGTGCCGCCGAGGGTGATCGCCATCAACTGGAAGCCGTAGCACATGCCGAAGACCGGGACGCCCGCCTCGAAGAGGGCGCGGTCCAGCCGCGGGGCGTGCTCGGCGTAGACCGACGACGGGCCGCCCGACAGGATGATCGCCGCGGGCCGCTTGGCCAGCATCTCCTCGACCGGCATCGTGCTCGGCACGATCTCGCTGTAGACCCGGGCCTCACGGACGCGGCGGGCGATGAGCTGGGCGTACTGCGCCCCGAAGTCAACGACGAGGACGGTGTCGGGGGCGGCTGGGGTCGCTGATGCCACGGTGGGCCTTCCGGCGGTGTCGAACGTGGGGTCCCTGCCGATTCTACCGGGGCCCGCGGCTTTACTTCCCCGCCCCGGGGGCGCACACTGTGCCGCATGCTCAACCGCACGCGCTTCGCGTTTACCTATGGCACCGGCTGGTCCGGCTGCCATGGTCGTGCTGTCTGAGCGAGGAAACGCATCCAGACGTCACCAGGCGCCCCGGGCCACACGGCCCGGGGCGCCTGGCGTTTCCCGTCCCGGGCGGCCCGGGGGCCCGGCCCCCGAGGAGGAACCCATGAGCAGCACCCCCGCGGCACCGCGGACCACCGACGCCGGCGCCGTCATCGCGGACGCCCGCGAGCGGATCGACGACCTCGACGCGAGGATCATCGCGCTGGTGCGGGAACGGATGGCCGTCTCGGCGGGCATCCAGCGCGCCCGCATCGCTTCCGGCGGCCGCCGCGTGCACCTCTCCCGCGAGATGGACATCCTGCGCCGCTACAGCGAGCAGTTGGGCAGGCCCGGCACGGCACTCGCCATGACCCTGCTGGAGCTGAGCCGCGGCCGGGTCTGAAGCCCCCGCGGCACCGGCCGTATGACCCGTTCGGGGGGCATCACCCGTACGGCACGTGACCGCCTACGGACGGCTTCGTTGAATCCGGTGTCCGTGCCAGCCAGGCGCGGTGACCCTGGGCCAGGGAAGCAAGGACGTCGAAGACCACGCGTGGACACCGCTCAGACGCAGCTGGGCGGGGTGCCACCGGAGCGATGAGGCGCGACCGCGCGAGTGGAAGCAATGCGGTCGCGCCGTGGGACCTCGCTCCGGTGATAGTGACCGGACGGCAGGGGACAGCAGCCCGGTCACGACTCAAAGTGGCGGTCGGTTCCGGGGACGCCCGGGACCGGCCGCTCTGCGAGGAACACACTACTCATTTCGCGGTACTTGAGCAGGTATCCGACCCTCGATCGAGTGAGTCGGGCCGCACAGGGCGCTCTCCGCGCGGTCCGGCGCCCCGTCGGAACGCGCCCGGAACCAGCCCGGAACACGGCCGGGAGGGCCGCGTCCCCTGCGGGCGCGACCCCCACGGCGTCCGTGCGTCCGGCGGCGTCAGCCCTTGGGCGGCACCGGCGGGACGGGGATCACGGGCAGCCGCAGCGCGCCGAAGGCGTCCTCGGGGACGACCGGGCTCCTGGGCTCGACCGCGGCGACGCGGCGGTAGGCCTCGCCCTGGGCCGGGCGCGGGTCGGCGTCACCCTTGTTGGGCCACAGCGACATGGCCCGTTCGGCCTGCGCGGTGATGGTGAGCGACGGGTTGACCCCCAGGTTGGCGGAGACCGCGGCGCCGTCCACCACATGGATGCCCGGGTGCCCGAACAGCCGGTGGTACGGGTCGATCACACCGTGCTCGGCGTCCTCGCCGATCGCGCAGCCGCCCAGGAAGTGGGCGGTGAGCGGGGTGCCCATCAACTCGCCGACGTTGCTGCCCGCGAAGCCGTTGATCTCCTCCGCGAGCAGGCGCGCGGCCTCGGCGCCCTCGGGGATGAACGAGGGGTTGGGCGCGCCGTGCCCCTGCCGGGCGGTGAGCAGTCCCTTCCCCAAACCCCTGGGCTTGCGGTAGGTCGTCAGCGAGTTGTCCAGGGACTGCATGACCAGCCCGATGATGGTGCGCTCGGACCAGCGGCGGTTGGACAGCGACCGCATCAGCAGCACCGGGTGGCGCGCGCAGTGCGCCAGGTAGGCGAGCCCGCGCGGCAGCCGGGTGCCGTGCGGGACCTGCAGGATGGACAGGCCGCCCATCGAGTTGGAGCCCTTGCCGTAGCGGACCGGCTCGATGTGGGTGTTCGCGTCGGGATGGATCGAGGACGTGATGGCCACCCCGCGCGTGAAGTCCACGCGCGGCTCGCCGGTGCGCCTGCGGTAGCGGCGGCTGTCGGTCTGCGCGCCCACCAGCGCCTCGGAGTTGGTGCGGGTCAGCTCCCCCAGCCGGGCGGACAGCCCCGGCAGCAGGCCCGCGTCGCGCATGCGGTGCAGCAGCGTCTGGGTGCCGTACGTCCCGGCGGCGACGACCACGTGCCCGGCGCGCAGCACGCGCGGCTTCGCCTTGCGGCGGGCGTCGGTGGGGACGACGGCGACGTCGTAGCCGCCCTCCGGGTTCTCCGAGACGGCGGTGACGGTGGTCATCGCGTGGATCTCGGCGCCCGCCTTCTCGGCGAGGTGGAGGTAGTTCTCGTTGAGGGTGTTCTTGGCGCCGTGACGGCAGCCGGTCATGCACTCCCCGCACTCCGTGCAGGCCCGCCGGGACGGGCCTGCGCCGCCGAAGTACGGGTCGGGGACCTCGGTGCCGGGCGCGGCCTCGGCGTCGCCCGCGGCGTCCCGTCCGTCGCCGAAGAAGACGCCGACCGGAGCCATGTGGAAGGAGTCGCCGACGCCCATCCGCTCGGCGGTCGCCTTGAGGTGGACGTCCGAGGGGGTCATCGTCGGGTTGAGCCGCACGCCGAGCATGCGCTTGGCCTGGTCGTAGTAGGGGGCCAACTCCTCCTGCCAGTCGGTGATGTGGCCCCACTGGCGGTCCTCGAAGAAGGCCTTCGGCGGGACGTAGAGGGTGTTGGCGTAGTTCAGCGAACCACCTCCGACCCCCGCGCCGGCCAGGATCATGACGTTGTCGAGCAGGTGGATGCGCTGGATCCCGTACAGGCCGAGCGCCGGGGCCCACAGGTAGTCCCTGATGTGCCAGGAGTTCTTCGGCAGCGACTCCCGGGTCCAGCGGCGCCCGGCCTCCAGGACGCCGACCGTGTAGCCCTTCTCGGTCAGGCGCAGTGCGGACACGGATCCGCCGAAGCCGGACCCGATCACGATCACGTCGTAGTCGTAGGACATCCGCTCCCCCTCCATCAGCGCAGCCTCAGCGCCTTCATCACGCGCAGGCTGCGGCTCATGAGGGCCGCGTACGCCGAGTCGTCCATGCCCAGCGACGGGGCCATCGGCAGCAGCCGCTGCGTCGCCACGGTCTGCGCCTCGGTGTACTTGAGGATGCCCTCCGAGCCGTGCCTGCGCCCGAGGCCGGAGTCCTTCATGCCTCCCATCGGGGACTGCACGCTGCCGTACGCCGGCGCGTAGCCCTCGTTGACGTTGACGGTGCCGCTGCGCAGGCGCGCGGCGACGCGGGCGCCGCGGCGGGTGTCCTTGGTCCAGACGCTGGAATTGAGGCCGTAGGGCGTCGCGTTGGCGCGCTCGACCGCCTCGTCCTCGTCGGTGAAGCGGTATACGGACACCACCGGTCCGAAGGTCTCCTCCGCGCACACCGCCATCGGCGGCTCGACACCGTCCAGGACGGTCGGCTCGAAGAAGTAGGGGCCGACGTCGGGCCTGGCCCTGCCGCCGGTGAGGACGGTGGCGCCCTTGGCGACCGCCTCGTCCACGTGCCGGGTCACGGTCTCCAGCTGGCGCTCGCCGGCCAGCGACCCCATCCCGGCGCCGTAGGCGAGGGCGGTGCCCAGCTTGAGGGCCCGGGTGCGCGCGGTGAAGCGCTCCAGGAAGGCGTCGGCGACCGACGCGTGGACGAAGAGCCGCTCGATGGAGATGCACAGCTGGCCCGCCGAGGAGAAGCAGGCGCGGACCGCGCCCTCTGCCGCCTTGTCGAGGTCGGCGTCCTCCAGCACCAGCAGGGCGTTCTTGCCGCCGAGTTCGAGGGAGGCGCCGATCAGGCGGGCCGCGGCACGCGTGGCCACGTCGCGGCCGGTGCGGGTGGAGCCGGTGAAGGACACGTAGTCGGCGTGCTCGACGACCGCCGGGCCGACGACCGGGCCCTCACCGATGACGACCTGCCAGACGTCGGCGGGCAGCCCGGCCTCGATCAGCTGCTCGCGCGCCCACAGGGCGGTCAGCGCGGTCTCGGTGTCCGGCTTCATCACCACGGCGTTGCCCGCGACGAAGGCGGGAAGCGCGTCGCCGACGGAGAGTTCGAGGGGGTAGTTCCACGGCGCGATCTGGCCGACGACACCGCGCGGGTGCCGCAGCTCCCGCACCTTGGTGAGCGTCGGGATGGCGCCGGTGTGCCGCTTGGGCCTCAGGTACGACGGGGCCTTGACGCCGTAGTGCCGGGCGGCGACGGCGACCGCCAGCACCTCCTCGTGCGCGTGCAGCCGGGCCTTGCCGGTCTCCAGCTGGATCAGGTCCAGCACCTCGGACTGGCGGGCCAGCACGAGGTCGTGGAAGCGGAGCAGCACCGCGGCACGCCTGCGCACCGACGTGGCCGCCCAGGCCTTCTGCGCCTCCCGCGCCCTGTCGTAGGCCGCCGCCACGTCTTCCGGGGTCGACTCCGGGAGCTCCGCCAGCTTCTCGCCGGTCAGCGGCGTGTGGTTCACGGTCCTGCCGCTGCCGGCGACGCCCCGCGTCAGCCGCGCCACGAGGTCCGGGGTCACCACGTCCGCGGCGGTCCTGGTGCCGGAGGGGGCGACCGGATTGCCGTTACCGCCAGTAGGAGAGTCCGTCATGGCGGGAGCGTACGACGGGGTGGCACCGCGTGCATACCCGTCAGTAGCCGGTTTTCACAATTACGCCAGCAAAAGCTGGCAGGAATGCCGCGAACCCCTGCCCGGCTCGGCCCGAGCGGCCCCGGGGCCGCTCGGCTGCGGTCGGCGCCGTGCTCAGGTGGTGCGGTAGGTCTCCGCGGCCTTCTCGAAGTAGCGCTTGACGTCGGCGCGTTCACCGTCCGGCCCGACGACCAGGACGACGTGGTACCTGCCGTCGCGGATCATCACCAGGTTGCGCGCGAACAGCTGCCGCCCGGATCCGTCGCTCCAGCTGAACTCGCCTTCCGCGGCGGAGATCCCGCCCATGTCGAGGCGGCGCAGCCCGGAGGCCGAGGACCAGCCGGAGGCACGGAAGCCCGCCAGCTCCGGCTCGTCGTTCTGGTAGACGATGGGATCGCTGCCCTTGTCCGCGACGGTGTCCCGGCCCGGCACGACCAGCAGCTGGTAGTCGCCGCCGGTGTAGCGGACCTGCCCGTCGGCGTTCCTTCCCGTGCGCTGCCAGCCGTTGGGGACGGCGAGGCGGAAGCCCTCCGGATCGGTGCGCAACCGGAATTCGCCGCCGAGGCCGGTGACGGCGCCGTCGTCCGCGGGGGTGGACCGCGTGGGCGGCGGGGCGCTCGTGGCGGGGGGCGAACTCCGCGGGGCCTTGGTGGCGGGCGACCCCCCGGCCCGCGGCTTCGTCGACTGCGGCCGTTCGTCACCGCCGGGCACCTGCGCGGGCAGGGTCCGCGTGGCGCCCGCCGCGCCCTCGTCCCCGGCCCCGCCGCGCGGCATGAAGAGCACGGCGTAGAGCACTGCGGCGACCATCAGCAGCAGCACCAGCCCGACCAGGGTGACCCCGAGGCTGCGCGGCCCGCGCGCCGACCGCTGCCCGCGCTCCTTGGTGCGCTTGTGGCGCCCGTGCGCGGAAGGCGCGGGCACGGGGTCGGCGGCGGCCTTGCGGCGCCGCACCAGTTCGCCCCGGCGCCTTACGACGGGCAGTTTGTGCGGATCGTCGGCGGGCACCGGCACCGTGCTCAGCCCCAGGTCCGGTTCCGGAGCGGACCGGACGAGCGAGCGCAGCCAGCCGCGCAGTTCCTCCGCGTCGGGCCGCTCCTCGGGGTCCTGGCGGAGCAGGGACTCCACGACGGGCCGCAGCGGTCCGCACTCCTCGGCGTACGCGGGCGGTTCGGCTATGACCAGCTGGACCAGCTCCGCGGTGTTCTCCTCCGGGAACGGCGGATGCCCCTGGACGCTGCGGAAGAGCAGCGACCCCAGCGCCCACAGGTCGGCGGCGGGACCGACGGGCGGGGCGAGCTGCCAGTTCTCGTGGACCTCGGTGGCCTGCTCCGGGGCCCACCGCTCCGTGACCGGGCCGATCACGGTGAGCCGCGCCTGCCGGGCGCGTTCCAGCTCCAGCGCGGAGTGCGGGCCCTCCCAGCCGCCGGGCGCCTCGCCGCCGCCGGCCATGACGGGCACCGGCACCGGGTTGTACCCGCACAGCGCCTCCTGTGCGGCGCCAACGGCCAGGCCGGAGAGCATCGCCCGGCCGTCGTCGCAGACCAGTACGGTGCGGCCGGTGACGTTGCGGTGGACCCAGCCGTGCGCGTGCAGCACGCGCAGCGCGGTCAGCACGTCGGAGGCCACCTCGGCGGCACGGTACGGGCTGAGCCGCTTGTCGGCGAGGACCGCGGCCAGCGGGCGGGCGGCGACCAGTTCGCTCACTATCCACACGCTGCCGTCCTCGACGAAGATGTCGAAGACCTGCACCAGCCGGGGGTGGTCGGGTATCGCGGCCGCCGCCCGCGCTGCCTCCAGGGCCCGGTGGGCGGTGTCCCCGCCGTCCCCTTGGTGCGGCCCGGGCTCGGCGCTGACGACCTCGGGCAGCAGGACCTGGCGTATCAGCACCTCCTGGTTGCTGAACGTGTCCCAGGCCCGGGTCTCCACCAGTTCGAACTCGTCGGCGGGCGGCCGCGGCAGGCGGTAGCGGTCGGCCAGTACGCGTCCCGCGTAGTCGTCCACGACGCCTCCCCAAAGCGTCAGATCCGATCCGTTGTGGATGCGGACAGTCCGCAATGACTCACGATACGTGCTCGAGCGGCGTCACTTGGCCGGTTTGAAGGTGTTGTAGAGCGCCTCGCGCATCTCCCTGGTCTTCTTGCTGTTCCAGTCGGCGTCCGGCGCGAAGAAGAGGATGGCGTAGCCGTGTCCGTCGTCCACGACGAAGCCGCGGTTGACGGCGCGCATCTTCGTCCCGCCGGAGGTGTAGGTGAACTCCCAGTCGGCCGCGGTGCGGTAGCCGCGGTAGTCCACGTCCTTTATGTCCACCTTCTGGTAGCCGGGGAACCTGCTCGCGGCGCCGGACTCGTTCTGGCGCCAGGCGTCCGCCGCGCTCCTGCCCGGGGTGTGGGTCCAGTCGACCTGCACCCGGGGGCTGCGGCGGGCGTTGAAGATCCAGCCGTTGCCGGCCCGCTCCTTGTTCGCGGCCCAGCCACTGGGCAGCGCTATCGAGAAGCCCTCGGAGTCGGTGTAGGTCGTCCAGCCGGCCGGGACGGCGCCGGTACCGTTCTTCCCGCTGCCGGAGCCGTCGCCGGACCCGGAGGAGGAACCGCCCGAGCCCTTGCCGGAGTCGCCGTCCTTCCCCTTGCCGGCGTCGTCGCCGCCCTTGTCGTCGCCGGCCTCGCCGCCCGTGCCCTTGTCGTCGCCTCCCTTGCCGTCCTGGACGCCTTCGTCACCGGACTTGGCGCTCGCCGGGGCGGACGGGCCGGCGGGCCGGCGCGCGCCCGGGTCGTCGTCGCCCTGGCCGGCCCAGATGCCGATGCCCGTCCCGAGCAGCACGAGGACGACCACGATCGCCGCGAAGAGCACTGCGCGTCGGCGGCGCTCGTCCATCGACGCCAGGAGCGGCAGCCGGAGGGCGGCCGGGGCGGCGGCGACCGGTACCGGCGCGACCGGCGCGGACGCGGTCGCCGGGGTGGCGGTGGTCGCCGGGGTCGCCTCTGGCTCCGGCTTGGCCTTGGCGGCCCGCAGGGCCGCCTGGTCGGCCGCGGCGGCCCGGGCGGCCGGGGGTGCGTCGGTCGGCGTCGGCTGCGGGTCGGAGGGCGGCAGCGGCATGGTCCGCGTGGCCTCCGCGACCGGGACGTCCGGCGCGTGGGCGACGCGCGTCAGCAGCGGACGCACGCCGGCGTCGTCGAGCCTCAGCTCCGGGTCCTTGTTGAGCAGCCCGTGGATCGCGTCGGCCAGCGGACCCGCGTTGCGCGGGGTCTGCAGAGACTCGGTCATGACCGCGGTGAGCGTGGCGATGGCCGAGCCCTTGTCGTACGGCGGCCGGCCCTCGACCGAGGCGTACAGCAGCGCGCCCAGCGACCACAGGTCGGCCGGCGGGCCCGGCTTCTGGCCGCGCGCCCGCTCCGGCGAGATGTAGGAGGGAGCGCCGACCAGCATGCCGGTTGAGGTGACGGAGGGGTCGCCGTCGATCTGGGCGATGCCGAAGTCGCTCAGCACGACGCGGCCGTCGTCGGCGATCAGGACGTTGGACGGCTTCACGTCACGGTGGAGGATGCCCTCCTTGTGGGCGGCCCGCAGGACGTCCAGCACGGTCAGCCCGACCTCGGCGGCGCGCTTGGGCGAGAGCGGCCCGTCCTCGCGGATCGCGTCCGACAGCGAGCGGCCCTCGACCAGCTCCATGACGATCCAGGGCCGGTCGTCCTCCTCGACGACGTCGAAGACGGTCACCGCGCCGGTGTTGCGGATCCGGGCGGTCGCCTTGGCCTCGCGCAGGGTGCGGGTGATCAGGCGGCGCTTCTCGTCCTCGTCGATGTTGTGCGGGAAGCGGAGCTCCTTCACGGCGACCGTACGGCCGAGCGTCTCGTCGACGGCCCGCCAGACGGTGCCCATGCCGCCCTTGCCGAGGACGGCGCCGAGTCGGTACCGGTCGGCGATGAGACGCTGGTCGGTGTCGTGCGCCTGGCCCATGAATTCCCTCTGCAGTCGCTGAAGATGAAGCTCCCTCATCGCCTGCTTGCGGCGACCGCGGGATGGAGACCTCCATCATCCCTGACTCGGGGCCGTGGTCCCACCCCGGCCCCGCCGTGTGCTAGTCGTGGACGACGAGTCCGGCCACCGCGTTGTCGAAGACCGACCGGAAATCGCCCCATTGGGCCGTAGGCGCCGAGAGGTAGACGGCGAACTCGCGTCCACCGGGCTCCCCGAAGCCGAGGTCGATGGCCCGGAAGTCGCGGGCCTTGCCCTGGAAGGTGAACTCCCATATGGCTGCGGGGCGATCACGCCAGCGGGTGCTCTGCATCCGCAGCCGCTCGTATCCGGCCAGCTTGGGGATGGTCTGCTGCTCCTCCTCCCCGAAGTGCTCCAGAGGGTCGCTCGCCGCGTAGTCCAGCGTGCCGATCCGCAGGCCGGCCAGTCCGCTCGGATCGACGTAGATGACCTGATCGCCCTGCACCTGACGGGTCCACCCGTCGGGCACCGGGACGGAGAAGCCGCGCTCCGGCTCCTCGGCCAGGCGGTAGCCCGCCGGCACGGGCGAGGGGCCCGGAGCCGACGGGGACGGAGAAGGAGACGGGGAGGACGGCGACGAGGATGTCGCCGAGTGGCTCGGCCCCGGCCCGTCGCCCTGGGTGCCGGTGGAGCCGCCGAAGTGCTGGGCGGCGTAGAACCCGCCGCCGGCCAGGGCGACCGCCAGCGCCGCCGCGACCAGCGCCCGTACGCCGGCGCGCCGGCGGCGCCCGGGGGCCGGCGGCGGCGCCGCGACCTCCGACGGGACCGTGGGGGCGTGCGGCGGCTCGGGCTGCGGGGCGGGGGTCCGGGACCGGACGACGGCGGTCGGTGCGGTGTGCGACACGGCGAGGCTGTCGCGGGGGACGCTCTCGGTCTCGGTCTCGGCGGCACCGGCCCGCAGCAACCGCTCGGCCTCCTCCGCCGACAGCCGCCCCCGCGGCTCCCGCACCA
>NZ_KB892112.1:0-102108 GCF_000373665.1 Streptomyces sp. BoleA5 | reverse complement strand
CGAGCTGCTGGAGGCCGAGGCGACCCACCGCGCCATCCGGCTCGCCCAGGTCGCGGGCTCCCCGCTCTACGTCGTCCACGTCTCCGCCCGGCAGGCGGTCGAGCAGATCACCCTCGCCAGGGACGAGGGGCTGAACGTCTTCGGCGAGACGTGTCCGCAGTATCTGTTCCTGTCCACGGACAATCTNGCGGAGCCGGACTTCGAGGGGGCCAAGTACGTGTGCTCCACGCCGTTGCGGCCGAAGGAGCACCAGGCGGCGCTGTGGCGGGCCCTGCGGACCAACGACCTGCAGGTGGTGTCGACGGACCACTGCCCGTTCTGCTTCGTGGGTCAGAAGGAGCTGGGGCGGGGTGACTTCTCGAAGATCCCGAACGGTCTGCCGGGGGTGGAGAACCGGATGGACCTGTTGCACCAGGCCGTGGTGGACGGTCACATCAGCCGCCGCCGGTGGATCGAGATCGCCTGTGCGACGCCGGCGCGGATGTTCGGTCTCTATCCGCGCAAGGGCACCATCGCGCCGGGTGCGGACGCCGACATCGTGGTCTACGACCCGGACGCGGAGCAGGTCGTGTCCGCCGCCACCCACCACATGAACGTCGACTACTCGGCCTACGAGGGCAAGCACCTGCGCGGCAAGGCCCGCACCGTGATCTCGCGCGGCACCGTCGTCGTCGACCAGGACCGCTACCTGGGCAGGGCCGGTCACGGCCGCTACCAGACCCGCGAGACATGCCAGTACCTCGTCTAGCCACCCCAGGGAGCGCAGCCATGGATTTTGGNCTCGTCCTGCAGACGGACCCGCCCGCCGCGGGGGTCGTGGAGCTGATGCGGCGNGCCGAGCGCAACGGCTTCACCCACGGCTGGACGTTCGACTCGACCGTGCTGTGGCAGGAGCCGTTCGTCATCTACAGCCAGATCCTGGCGAACACCGAACGGATGGTCGTCGGCCCGATGGTCACCAATCCGGGCACCCGTACCTGGGAGGTGACCGCCTCCACCTTCGCCACGCTCAACGAGATGTTCGGCAACCGGACGATCTGCGGCATCGGGCGGGGCGACTCGGCGATGCGTGTGGCCGGACGCAAGCCCAACACCCTCGCGCGCATCGAGGAGGCGATGCACGTCATCCGGGAACTCGCCGAGGGCCGCGAGGCCGACCTCGGCGGCACGGTCGTCCGCATCCCCTGGATCAAGGAGGGGGCGAGGCTGCCGGTGTGGATGGCGGCGTACGGGCCGAGGGCGCTGGCGATCGCCGGGGCGAAGGCGGACGGGTTCATCCTGCAGCTCGCCGACGTCTATCTGACGGAGTGGATGGTCAAGGCGGTCAGGGAGGCCGCGGTCGCCGCCGGACGTGACCCGGCCGAGGTGAAGGTGTGCGTGGCNGCTCCGGCGTACGTCACCGAGGACGACTCCCCGCAGGCGCTGGCCCACGCCCGCGAGCAGTGCCGCTGGTTCGGCGGCATGGTCGGCAACCACGTCGCCGACCTNGTNTCCANGTACGGNGAGNNNTCNGNCNCNGTNCCCNANGNNCTCACNGANTACATCANGGCCCGCNAGGGNTACGACTACTCGCACCACGGCCGCACCGGCAACCCCGACACCGCGTTCGTCCCCGACGAGATCGTCGACCGCTTCTGCCTCATCGGCACCCCCGAGCAGCACGTCGAGAAGCTGCGCGCTCTGGAGGCCCTCGGCGTCGACCAGTTCGCGGTCTACGACATGCACGACGCCAAGGAGTCCACCATCGACGCCTACGGCTCCACCGTCATCCCCGCGCTCCGCGCCTGATCCCGGGTCCGCCATCCCCCCACACGGCACGTTCGATCCCCGTACCCCTCGAACGAAGGGGGCTGCCATGACAGCCACCGCTCCACCCCCTGCCGGAAGAGCCGGGGCCGACGGCCGCGTCGAGCTCTCGCCCGACGCCGTCCCGTCCGGCCCGTACGCCAACGAGGACCTGCTGCCCGTTCCGCTCGCCCAGCGGAAGTGGACCACCTACAACTTCACCGCGCTGTGGGTCGGGATGGCCCACAACGTCGCCTCATGGACCCTCGCATCCGGCCTGGTCGCCCTCGGTATGGACTGGAAGCAGGCGGTGCTCACCATCGCCCTCGCCAACGTCATCGTGCTGGTGCCGATGCTGCTCACCGGCCACGCCGGTCCCAAGTACGGCATCCCGTTCCCCGTGTTCGCCCGTGCGTCGTTCGGGGTGCGCGGGGCCAATCTGCCCGCCCTGGTCCGGGCGGCGGTCGCGTGCGTGTGGTTCGGCATCCAGACCTGGATCGGCGGCTCCGGCATCTTCCTGCTCGCCGGGAAGCTCTTCGGTGACTCGTGGGCGAACGCCGGGACGATCGGCGGGTACCCGTGGACGCAGTGGCTGTCCTTCGTCGTCTTCTGGATCATCCAGGTCGCGATCATCGTGCGCGGCATGGAGATGGTGCGGCGGTTCGAGAACTGGGCCGCGCCCTTCGTCATCGTCGGCGCCATCGCCCTGCTGATCTGGATGACGAACAAGGCGGGCGGCCTCGGCCCGCTGCTCGACCAGCCCTCCGCACTCGGCTGGGGCGGCGACTTCTGGAAGGTCTTCTTCCCCGCCCTCATGGGCATGATCGGCTTCTGGTCGACGCTCTCCCTGAACATCCCCGACTTCACCCGCTACGCGGCCGGGCAGCGCGCCCAGCTGTGGGGGCAGTCCCTCGGGCTGCCCACCACGATGACGCTCTTCGCGCTGCTGTCGGTGCTCGTGACCTCCGGGTCGCAGGCGGTCTACGGCGAGCCGATCTGGGACCCGGTGGCCCTGGCCGCGAAGCTCGACAACTGGGCCGCGGTGCTCTTCGCCCTGATCACGGTCCTGGTGGCCACCCTGTCGGTGAACATCGCGGCGAACGTGGTCTCGCCCGCCTTCGACCTGTCCAACATCGCGCCGCGCAGGATCAGCTTCCGCACCGGCGCGCTGATCACCTCGGTCGTCGGCGTCGTCATCTTCCCGTGGAAGCTGCTGGCCAGCCCGCAGGCGTACATCTTCACCTGGCTCGGCACCGTCGGCGGCCTGCTGGGCACCGTGGCGGGCATCCTGATCGCCGACTACTGGATCCTGCGCCGCACGCGGCTGGAGCTCGCCGACCTCTACAGATCCGAGGGCCGCTACTGGTACGACGGCGGCTGGAACTGGCGGGCGCTGGCGGCGTTCGTGGCGGGCGGTGTCCTCGCCATCGGCGGCTCCCACTCCGGACTCGACGCCAAGGGCGTCAAGCAGGGGCCGTTCCCGGTCGACGGACTGATCCCCTTCCTGAAGCCGCTCGCGGACTACGGGTGGGCCGTCGGCCTCGCCGCATCCCTCCTGGTCTACGTCCTGCTCAGCCGGCTCGCGCCGGACCGCAGCAGCTGACCGCGCGGCGTCCCGGGCCCGGGTCCCGCCGCCCTCAGCGGCCGGACCCGGGCCCCGCGGCGCGCTGCGCCTCGTGCGCGAGCAGCGCCACGTAGAGCGAGGTGAGCTGTTCCCAGTCGTCCAGGTCGATGCCGAGCAGCGACTCGATGCTCTGCAGTCTCCGGTACAGGGCGGGCCGGCTGACGTGGTGCACCTGGGCGGCCGCCGACTTGTTGCGGCCCGTCGCCAGATAGGTGCGCAGCACCTCCAGCAGCGCCGGGTTCCCCAACAGCGGCCCCAACTCCCGCCCGATGAAAGCCTGAAGCTCCGGCTCGTCGCGCAGCAGGCGCACCAGGCCGCGCAGCCGTACGTCGCGCAGCCGGGCCACCGGCGCGTCCGGAGGGCCGGCGACCGCGGCGTCCGCCACGTGCACCGCCTCGACGAAGGAGCGGCGCACCTCGTCCAGTTCCCGGCAGCCGAAGCCCGCGCCGACCACCACCGTACGGCCCCGCCCCGCCAGCTCCTCGTGCACCCGCACCGCCACCTTGCGCACGGCGGCGTCGGCGTCCTGACCGGCGGGGATGCTCAGCAGGACCGCCGTACCGGCGGTGCCGATCCGGGCCACCAGCCCGGCCACGCCGGGGTGTTCGGCCAGCGCGTGCTCGATCGGCTCCGGCAGGTCGTCCCGGCCCTCCGGCGCCGCGCCCAGGGGGCGGACGACGAGGGGCACGAAGATGCGCCGGTTGACCGGGAGGCCCGCGGCACGCACCCGGGTGACCAACTGCTCCGGGCGGGCCGTGCCCGTCGCCAGGTCGTGCAGCAGCGACTCGGCGGCCTGGTCCTCCCAGCCCCGGTCCTGGTCGCCGAGGAGGCGGTGCATGGCCAGCGCCTCGGAGGCACGGGCGCCGAGCACCCGGCCGAACTCCTCCGGACCGCGGTGGCCGAAGAGCACCAGACGCCCCCACTGCCGGCCCCGGGCCTCCAGCGGCGCGACGATCCAGCCGTCCGGGCCGACCGTCACCGCGCCGCTGCCGGCCAGTTCGGCGACCTGCCCGGAGACCCGCTCCCAGTCGCGCAGCAGGTCGTTGAGCGAACCCTTGTCCCCGGCCGAGGCCAGCACGCGCTGCGCGAGGTTGACGACGACCGCGGGACATCCGCTGTGCGCGGCGATCTCGTCAAGGACCTGCTGCAGACTGGCGCCGGAAAGATTGAGCGCGGTCAGCGAGGAGCGGACCCGGTCGGAGAGGTCGAGCGCGGCGAACCGGCCGTGCACCAGCCGTGCGTGCACCTCCTCCGTGAGCCGGGCGAACGGCGCCGGGCGGTGCAGCACGATCAGCGGCACCCCGCAGCGCTCGGCGGCCCGGCGCATCGGCTCGGGCGTGGTGCGGAACGCCCGGCCGAGGCCCAGCACGACCGCCGCGACGTCGGCGCGCTGCATCGACTCGACGTACTCGCGCTGCGCTCGCTCGTCGCCCGCCAGCAGCAGGCCGGTGGTCAGCACCATCTCGCCGCCGCTGAGCATGACGCCGACGTCCAGTGCCTCGGCCACGTGCAGCCAGCGCACCGCGCGGTGCAGATGGGCGGAACCGGCCACGACCTCCGGCACCCAGGGCGCCACGAGGTCCAGATCGAGCACGTCGCGCACGGTGAGCCGCCCCGCCGTGCTCGCCGGGGGTGTGTCCGGTCTGCCGTCGCCCACGCGCCCACGCCCGTCCCTCGTGCCGCCAGGGGTGGGAGTCTAATCACCCCTGCCCCGCCCGGGGCCGTCCATGCGGGGGACCAGAGCCCGTAGACGCGCCGGGCCGTGCCGGAGAAGACCTCCCGCCGCTCGGCCTCGGCCAGTTTGCCGGTCAGGACGCGGGCGGTGTCGACCACCTCGGCGTAGGAGGCGGTGAGCCGGCACACCGGCCAGTCGGGTCCGCCCGCACCTTCGTGTGCAGCGCGACCCTCATGACGCCTCGCCGTCCGGTACGGGCACGTCCGCGCCGAGCAGGCCCTCGGAGCGGAGGTCGGCCCACAGCGGGGCCGGCAGCGGCAGCCGCAGCAGGGCGGCGGTGTCCCGCGCCTCGTCGGCGGAGCGCAGCCCCACCAGCGTGCTCGCGACGGCGGGATGGGCCGCGGGGAAGCGCAGCGCGGCCGCGCGCAGCGGCACGCCGTGCCGGCCCGTCACCGAGCGCAGGCGCCGGGCGCGGGCGAGCACGGGTTCCGGGGCGGGGGCGTAGTCGTACGTGGCGTCCTCGCCGGGGTCGATCAGCAGGCCGGAGTTGAAGGCACCGCCCACGACGACGCTCGCGCCGCGGGACGCCGCCAGCGGCAGCACCTCGGCCAGGCCCTCCTGCTCCAGCAGCGTGTAGCGGCCGGCCATCAGCACCACGTCGACGTCGGTGTCGCGCAGGAACCGGGCGAGCATGGAGGTCTGGTTCATGCCCGCGCCGATCGCGCGGACGACGCCCTCCGAGCGCAGTCGCTCCAGCGCCGGGTAGCCCTGGCCGAAGGCCTCCTCGGCGTGGTCGTCGGGGTCGTGGAGGTAGACCAGGTCGACGTGGTCCAGGCCCAGGCGCTCCAGGCTGGCCTCGATGGAGCGCCGGACGCCGTCGGCGCTGAAGTCCCAGACGCGGCGCAGCCGGGCGGGCACGGCGAAGCCGTTCGCCAGGTCGTCCCCGCCCGGCCCGCCGGGTTCCAGCAGCCGCCCCACCTTGGTCGAGACGGTGTATCCGGCCCGCGGCCGGTCGCGCAGGGCGGCGCCGAGCCGGCGCTCGGACAGGCCGAGCCCGTAGTGGGGCGCGGTGTCGAAGTAGCGGACGCCGGCGTCCCAGGCGGCGTCCACGGCCGCGCGGGCGGCGTCGTCGCCGACCGGGGTGAAGAGGTTGCCGATCGGGGCGGCGCCGAAGCCCACCTCGGTGACGGCGACCCCGCTGCTGCCCAGGGTGGTGGTGCGCATCGCGGTCCCGTCCCTCACTGCCCGGCGGGGCGCAGCCGCAGCCCGGCCATGCCGCCGTCCACGGCGAGCGCGGTGCCGGTGACGGAGGCGGCGGCGGGGCTCGCCAGGTAGACGATGGCGGCGGCCACCTCGTCGGCGGTCACCAGCCGGCCCATCGGCTGCCGGGCGTCGAGGGCGGCGCGTTCCGCCTCGGGGTCGTCGGCGGCGTCCAGCAGCCGGGCCACCCACGGGGTGTCGGCGGTACCGGGGTTGACGCAGTTGACCCGGATTCCCTCGCGGACGTGGTCGGCGGCCATCGCCAGGGTCAGCGAGAGCACGGCTCCCTTGCTGGCGCTGTACAGCGCGCGCTGCGGCAGCCCGGCGGTGGCGGCGATGGAGCAGGTGTTGACGATCGCGGGCCGGGCCGAGCGCCGCAGGTACGGGAGCGCCGCGCGGGTGGTGCGCACCATGCCGAGCACATTGACGTCGAGCACGTGGTGCCACTGCTCGTCTGGGTTGTCCTCGACGGTGCCCGTCGCCCCGATGCCCGCGTTGTTGACGAGGACGTCGAGGCCGCCGAGCGCCTCCGCGGCGGCGTCCACGGCGGCGCGGGTGGAGGCGTCGTCGGACACGTCGGCCTTGAAGCCGGTCAGCTGCCCGGGCAGTCCGTCCGGCGCCAGGTCCAGTACGGCGACCCGCGCGCCGCGCGCGGCAAGCAGCCGCGCGGTCGCCAGGCCGATCCCGGAGGCACCGCCCGTCACCAGGGCGCCGAGGCCCTCCAGATCGCGCGATTCCTCGCTCATGCCGTCCCACCTTCCTGCCGTGTCCGGTCGGCCACCCAGAACGTACCGTCGGGGTAGCGGTACGCGTCGATCGCTTCCGGTCGCATCTGCGCGGAGAAGCCGGGTGCCACCGGGGCGGTGTAGTGGCCGCGGCGCATGACGACCGGCGTGGTGAAGTGCTCGTGGAGGTGGTCCACGTACTCGATGGCGCGGTCCTCGGTCGTCCCGGCCAGCGCCACGAAGTCGAACATCGACAGGTGCTGCACCAGTTCGCACAGCCCGACGCCGCCCGCGTGCGGGCACACCGGGACGTCGAAGGCCGCGGCCAGCAGCAGGATCGCCAGGTTCTCGTTGACCCCGCCGACCCGTGCCGCGTCGATCTGCAGCACGTCGATGGCGCCGGCCTGCAGCAACTGCTTGAAGACGATGCGGTTCTGCACGTGCTCGCCGGTGGCGACCCGGACCGGGGCGACCGCCTTGCGGATCGTGGCGTGGCCGAGGACGTCGTCGGGGGAGGTGGGTTCCTCGATCCAGTACGGGTCGAACTCGCCCAGCGCGGTCACCCAGGAGACGGCCTCGGCGACTCCCCACCGCTGGTTGGCGTCGATGGCGATGCGCACGTCCGGGCCCACGGCGGCGCGGGCCGCGCGCATGCGCCGTACGTCGTCGCCGAAGTCGGCGCCGACTTTCAGCTTGATCTGGGTGAAGCCGTCGGCCACGGCCTGCTCGGCGAGCCGGGTCAGCTTCTCGTCGGAGTAGCCGAGCCAGCCGGGCGAGGTGGTGTAGCCGGGGTAGCCGTGTTCCAGCAGCGCGGTGGTGCGCTCGGCGGCGCCCTCGCGGCCCGCGCGCAGCAGTTCGAGCGCGCGCTCGGGGGTGAGGGCGTCGTCGATGTAGCGGAAGTCGACCTGGGAGACCAGCCATTCGGGCTCGGCCTCGGCCAGCAGCCGCCACAGCGGCAGGCCCCGGCGCTTGGCGGCCAGGTCCCACACGGCGTTGACGACGGCCCCGATCGCCATGTGCATCACGCCCTTCTCGGGCCCCAGCCAGCGCAGCTGGCTGTCGCCGGTCAGGTCGCGCGCGACGGAGCCGGGGTCGGCGCACAGCTCCTCGACCGGCCGGCCGACGAGATGGGGGCGGAGTGCCTCGATCGCCGCGACCTGGACGTCGTTGCCCCGGCCGATGGTGAAGACGAAGCCGTGACCCTCGTGGCCGTCGTCGGCGTCGGTGCGCAGCACCACGTACGCGGCGGAGTAGTCGGGATCCGGATTCATCGCGTCCGAGCCGTCGAGCTCCCGCGAGGTGGGGAAGCGGATGTCGCTGGTGTCGATCGCGGTGATGCGGGCGGAGGTTGCGGACAAGTGGCTGCCTTTCACGCTCGGCCTGGCCAAGACATCGGAGGTCTCGCGCCACGGTGACTCTAGGGCCCCGCGACAGGACTGGCAATCCATTCCTCGGATGTCTCGCCTGTCGAACTCCATTCGATCGTGTCCGTATAAGGGGTTGTCAGGCTCGCGAGACGGACTTACCTTCCTCTCGTCCGGGATACCTCGGATGAATCGCCCGGCTTACCCGGACAGGGAGAACACGGCATGAAGCCCGCCCGCACGCGCTCCACCGCCGCGATGGCCGTGGCCGTTCTCGTCACGGCCGCCCTCGCCACCGCCTGCAACCGCGGCAGCACCGGCGCCGCCGCCGGCTCCGGCGGCGGCAGGCCCGCCATCGGCATCGACCTGCCGCGCTCCGACTCCGACTTCTGGAACTCCTACGCCCAGTACCTCGAGAAGGGCATCAAGGACGAGGGCCTGAACGCGCTGCCGCGGAGCAACTCCCAGAACGACGTCACCAAGCTCGTCGCCAACGTCCAGGTCTTCCAGAACACCGGGGCCAAGGCCGTCGTCATGGCGCCGCAGGACACCGGCGCCATCGCCTCCACCCTGGACACCCTCGCCGGCAAGAAGATCCCCGTGGTCAGCGTGGACACGCGCCCCGACAAGGGCGACGTCTACATGGTCGTCCGCGCCGACAACAAGGCCTACGGCACCAAGGCCTGCGAGTTCCTCGGCGAGCAACTGGGCGGCAAGGGCAAGGTCGCCGAGTTCCAGGGCGCCCTGGACTCCATCAACGGCCGCGACCGCTCCGAGGCGTTTGCGGCGTGCATGAAGGAGAAGTTCCCCGGCATCACGGTCTTCGAGCTGCCCACCGACTGGAAGGGCGACGTCGCCTCCGCCAAGCTGCAGAGCCTGCTCGCGCAGCACCCCGACCTGAACGGCATCTACATGCAGGCCGGCGGTGTCTTCCTGCAGCCGACGCTGGCCCTGCTCAAGCAGAAGGGCCTGCTCAAGCCCGCCGGGCAGAAGGGCCACATCAGCATCGTCTCCAACGACGGCATCCCGCAGGAGCTGGACGCCATCCGCAAGGGCGAGATCGACGCCACCGTCTCCCAGCCGGCCGACCTCTACGCGAAGTACGCGCTGTACTACGCCAAGGCCGCCGCCGAGGGGAAGACCTTCAAGGCCGGTCCCACCGACCACGACTCGACGATCATCAGCATCCCGGGCGGCCTGGAGGACCAGCTCCCCGCGCCGCTGGTGACCAAGGAGAACGTCGACGACAAGGCCCTGTGGGGCAACAACATCGGCTGACCGCCCGTCCGCACCGAAGAACGGAAGACCACCATGGCGGACACCGCCACCGCGCCGCCGGCCGTGGCCGAGGCGACCGGGATCGGCAAGCGCTACGGCGCCACCGTGGCGCTGCGCGACGCGGGCATCTCGGTCGCCCCGGGCGAGTCGCACGCCCTCGTGGGCCGCAACGGCGCGGGCAAGTCCACCCTCGTCGGCATCCTCACCGGCCTCCAGCAGCCCGACACCGGCACCCTGCGCTTCTCGGGCGAGCCGGCGCCCTCCTTCGGCGACACCGACGGCTGGCGCTCCCGGGTCGCCTGCGTCTACCAGCGCTCCACCGTCATCGGCGAACTCTCCGTCGCCGAGAACCTCTTCCTCAACCGGCAGAGCCCCGGCCCGCTGCGCCCCATCCGGTGGACGGCGCTGCGCCGCCGCGCGTCGGAACTGCTGGGCGAGTACGGGGTCGACATCAACCCCGCCGCGCGCGCCCGCGACCTCACCGTCGAACAGCGGCAGTTCGTCGAGATCGCGCGCGCCCTCTCCTTCGGCGCGCGCTTCATCATCCTCGACGAGCCCACCGCCCGGCTCGACGCCCGCGGCATCGCCCGGCTCTTCGACAAGCTCCGCGACCTGCAACGGCAGGGCGTGGCCTTCCTCTTCATCTCGCACCACCTGCAGGAGGTCTACGACCTCTGCACCACCGTCACCGTCTACCGCGACGCCCGTCACATCGTCACCGCACCGGTGGCCGACCTGGACCACGACGCCCTGGTCGAGGCGATGACCGGGGAGAGCGCCGCCGCGCCCGCGGCGGGCGCCCCGGCGTCCGTCCGCACCCCGGCCGCCGCGGGCCCGGCGCTGCTGGACGTGACCGGCCTGACCCTGCGCGACGCCTACGCGGACGTCTCCCTGGAAGTGCGCGCGGGCGAGGTCGTCGGCCTCGCCGGCGCCACCGCCAGCGGCAACGTCCGGCTGGCGGAGACCCTCGCCGGACTGCACCGCGCCGACGCCGGGCGGATCACCGTCGGCGGGCGCGAGGTCCGCGCCTCCGGCGTCCCCGCCGCCCTGGCCGCTGGGGTGGGCCTGGTGCCCGAGGACCGCCACCACCAGGGCCTGGTCGGCTCGCGCAGTGTGGCCGAGAACGCCACCCTCACCGTCACCGGCCAGCTCGGGCCGTACGGCACCGTACTGCCCTCGCGGACCCGAGAGTTCGCCGAGCGCATGATCAAGGACCTGGACATCAGGACGCCGGGCGCGGGGACCCCCGTCTCCGCGCTCTCCGGCGGCAACCAGCAGAAGGTCGTGGTCGCCCGCGCCCTGGCCACCGACCCGCACGTACTGGTCGCCGTGCGCCCCACCAACGGGGTCGACGTGCGCTCCAAGGAGTTCCTGCTGGGCAGGATCCGCAAGGTCGCCGACGACGGGCGGGCGGCGCTGGTCGTCTCCGACGAACTGGACGACCTCAGGGCGTGCGACCGGATCGTGGCCATGTTCCACGGCCGGGTGGTCGCGGAGTTCGGCCGGGGCTGGCGCGACGAGGACCTGGTCGCCGCCATGGAGGGCGTGGCCGCCCGTCCCGCGCAGGAGCGGGACACCGAGCAGGGAGAGGAACAGGAAGGGTAGCCATGTCCACCACCACTGACGTCACCGAGCCGCCGGTGCCCGCCGCCGAGGCGGCCGCGGCCGGGACGCCGCGCCGCGTACCGGGCGGGCTCGCCCGTTTCCGCGAACTGTCCCTCGTCCCGGCGATCCTGGTGCTGGGCGTCATCGGCTTCATCGTCTCGCCGGCCTTCCTCACCTCCGACAACCTCATCGGCGTCGCCCAGCAGTCCACCGAACTCAGCCTGCTCGTGCTGGCCCAGGCGCTGATCCTCATCGCGGGACGGATGGACCTGTCGCTGGAGTCCACCATCGGCGTCGCGCCCGTCATCGCCGTCTGGCTCGTGCTGCCCGCCGCGGGCGGCCGCTTCACCGGACTGGAACTGCTGCCGGTCTGGACGGCGATACCCGTGTGCCTGCTGGTGGGCGCGGTCATCGGCGCCGTCAACGGCTTCTTCATCCTCAAGCTGCGGCTGAACGGCTTCATCGTCACCCTCGGCGCGCTCACCATGCTGCGCGGGCTGCAGATCGCCATCTCCGAGGGGCGTTCCATCGTCGAGCTGCCCGCCTCGTTCACCTACCTCGGGCATGCCTCCTGGGCCGGGGTGCCCGCCGCGATCTGGGTCTGCGCCCTGCTCTTCGCGGTCGGCGGCTGCGCACTCGCCTGGCTGCGGCACGGCCGGGCACTGTACGCGATCGGCGGCAACCCCGAGGCCGCGCGCACCGCCGGCATCCGGGTGGACCGGATCACCTGGGTGGTGCTCATCGTCGGCGGCGTCCTCGCCGCCTTCGCGGGCGTGCTCTACAGCGGGCACTACGGCTCGATCTCCGCGGACCAGGGCAGCGGCTGGATCTTCCAGGTCTTCGCCGCGACCGTGATCGGCGGGGTCAGCCTCAACGGCGGCCGCGGCACGCTCTTCGGGGCGCTCACCGGCGTCCTGACCCTGCAGCTCGTCGTCAACGTGATGACCTTGGCGGGCGTGCCCCCGCTGTGGAACCAGTTCCTCAACGGGGCCATCATCATCGTCGCCCTGATCATCTCCCGCTTCGCCTCGGGCGAGAAGCAGGAGTGAGGGGGCCGGGTCGGGGCCGGCGGCGGGATCAGTAGTAGCCCTCGACCGGGACGCGGGCCTCGTCGTACAGGGCCGGGCCCTCCTGCGGCACGTGCGGGAAACCGGCCCTGGCCGCCGGCGACTTGAGCCCGGTGAGCTGGTCGGTGGAGAGCGCGTAGACCACGCGCCCCAGCCCCGAGCGCTCGATGGCGCCCGCGCACATCCCGCAGGGCTGGCAGCTGGTGTACATGGTGGTGGCGGCCGCGGTGGCCGGATCGAGCTCCCGGGCCGCCCACCGCGCCAGCTTCAGCTCGGGGTGGGCGGTGATGTCGTCGTCGCTGAGGCTGCTGTTGTGGTCCTCGGCGAGCACGGACCCGTCCGGCCCGGCCAGCAGCGAGCCGAACGGCGGATTGCCGGACGCGCGGGCCTCGGCGGCCAGTTCGACCGCCCGGCGCAGCAGACGGGTCGTCATCTCGTCGGTCATCGTCACTCCGTTCGTGAGCGGTGGGCGGCGACCGCCGCGAGGGCCTGCCACGCCGTCTGCGGGCGCAGCGTCTCGCGGGGGTCGCCGTCGAAGGGGTCCAGGACGACGGTGTCCGCACCGAGCGCCCGCAGGTCCGCGAGGTCGGCGGTGATCTGCTCGAAGGTGCCCACACCCGCGAGCCGGTCCGGTCCGGTGACCGGTTCCGCCGTGATCCGCAGCGCGATGCGCGGCGCGAGGGCGGGTACGGGCCGCCCCTGCTCGCGTGCCTGGGAGGCGAGCTCGCCGACGGCCTCGCGCAGCCACGGCAGGGTGAACCGCAGCGGGTGCCACGCGTCGCCGACGCGCACCGCCCGCCGGCGTCCCGCCGCGCTGTTGCCGCCGATCCAGAGCGGCACCGGGCCGCCGGCGTAGTCCGCCTCGTCCTTCCAGGCCCCGCGCAGGGCCGTGAGGTGCTCGTCCGTCAGCGCGCCGCGCCGCTCGAACGGGACCCCGAGCGCCGCGAACTCCTGCCGCGCCCAGCCCACTCCCACGCCGAGCACCAGCCGGCCGCCGCTGAGCATGTTGAGGTTCGCCGCCATCCGGGCCGTCAGCAGCGGGTGCCGGTACGGCAGGATCAGCACCGTCGTGCCCAGCCGGATCCGGTCGGTGACGCCGGCGAGCCACGACAGGGTGGTGAAGGGTTCGTAGAAGGGCGCCGGGTACTGCTCCGCCACATCCGGGGTCACCACGACGTGGTCGGAGACCATCAGCAGGTCGAAGCCCAGCCCCTCCACCGTCCGCGCCCAGTCGCGCAGCACGCCGGGGTCGGTTCCGGGCCCGAAATTCGGGACGTTCACACCGATTCGCACCCCGTCAGGCTATCCAGCCGGCCGCCCCGGCCGGAAGGCATTCCTCCCGGTGTGATCGCCGCCCGTCCGTGGATCCGCCGGTGTCTTCGCCGCATGGCCGAGTATCCCGACGCGACCGTCCGGGCGATCCGCGACGAACTGCAGCGCGGCCGGATCCCCTTCACCGAACCGGCCCGACGGGTCGGCCTCGGCGCCTCCGCGACCACCGAGCGGGTGCGCCGGCTGGAGACCCTGGGCGTCATCACGGGCTACCGCGCCGAGGCCGGCCTCGGCAAGGCCGGTTGCCCGGTCCTCGCGGTCGTCCGCCTCTACCCCGGCAGCCGCCACGAGCCCCTGCACCGGCTGCTCGGCGGGCGCCCGGAGATCCTGGAGTGGGCACCACGGGGGAGGAGTGCTACGTGCTGAAGGTCGCCGCCGCGTCCATGGTCCACCTGGAGGAGGTCATGGACGAGTCGGCGCGGTTCGGGAGCGTCACGACCAGCGTGGTCTGCCGGCAGACCCGGCCGTACCGGGGACCGGGCGGCGCTCCGTCCGGCATGCTGTGAGCATGGAGTCTGCGAAGGTCGTCGAAGAGTTGTGGCAGCGCATCCAGGCGCGCGACTGGGCCGGTGCCGGTGAACTGATCGCCGAGGACGCCGTGGTGGAGTGGCCCGTGAGCGGCGAGCGCATCGTCGGCAGGGCGAACTTCCTCGCCGTCAACAGCGAGTACCCGCAGGGCTGGTCGGTCCGCGTGCTCAAGATCGTGGGTGAGGGCGATCAGGCGGTCTCCGAGGTCGAGGTGCCGCACGTGGACCTCGGCCTGTTCCACGCCGCGTCGTTCTGGACCGTCCGCGACGGGCGGATCGTCGCCGGACGCGAGTACTGGACGAGCCCCGGCTCCGACCCCCGCCCGGAGTGGCGCGCCCGCTACGTCGAGCCGATGTAGCGGGCGCGCTCCGGGCGCGGTGCGTCAGCCGCCGATCGCCGGGTCGCTGGTGCTGTCCCGGCCCGTCTCGACGTGACCGGCGAGACGGCGCTCGAAGCCGCCGTCGTGGCCGGCGGTGACGGTCAGGTCGTACCAGCCGTGAGTGCGCTCGGTCCCGGCGACGTGGACCACGTGGGCGCCCGGACGCAGCCGGTGGGAGGCCGCCTTGTGCTCGCCGTAGCCGTCCCGGACGGTGAGCGTGACCGTCTCGTGGCCGTGGTTGGTCAGGACCAGGCGCACGGCGCCGCTCCTGCCGTCGTGCCGGGCGCTGACCTCGGCACCCGCCGCCGCGACCCGGCCGGCGAACCGGCGCAGGAAGCCGTTGGGGCCGTGCACGGTCACGTCGTAGTCGCCGTGGGCGCCCGCGGGGAGGTCCCAGGCGCCGGTGAGCGAGTGCCCCGCCCCAACGGTGTACGTCCACGGACCGGAGGCGTCCGTCGCGGAGGTGACCAGGAAGGCGGCTCCGGCCTCGCCGTGGGACGCGAACTCGATCCGCAGCGAGCCCGCGGCGCTGATCCCGCCGTCCGCGGCGAGGTCGTACGGGACGGGCCGCGCCGGGCGCAGACCGCGCTCCTGACGGGGCAGCGATCCCACGGCGGGAGGGACCGGCGAGTAGTCGGGGTGACGGTCGCCGTCCGGCGGGAGGTAGCCGTCGGTGCCCGGCAGCCGCGGGGGCCGGCTGTCCTTGTGCCGGAAGTCGAAGGCGGTCGTCAGATCGCCGCAGACGGCGCGGCGCCAGGGGGAGATGTTGGGCTCGGTCACGCCGAACCGGCGCTCCACGAAGCGGATGATGGAGGTGTGGTCGAAGGTCTGCGAGCAGACGTATCCGCCCTTGCTCCAGGGCGAGACGACGAACATCGGGACGCGCTGGCCCAGGCCGTACGGACCCGCCGGGCGCCCGCTGTCGCCGGCGTAGAGGTCGAGGCCGACGTCGACGGTGGAGGCGCCCTGCGCGGACGAGCCGGCCGGGAACGGCGGCACGACGTGGTCGAAGAACCCGTCGTTCTCGTCGTAGGTGATGAACAGCGCGGTCCTGCTCCACACCTCGGGGTTGGAGGTGAGCGCGTCGAGGACCTGCGAGATGTACCAGGCGCCGTAGTTGGCGGGCCAGTTGGGGTGCTCGGTGAAGGCCTCGGGGGCGACGACCCAGGAGACCTCCGGCAGCTTCCCCGCCTTGACGTCGGCACGCAGGACGTCGAAGAAGCCCTCGCCCTTGCGCGCGTCGGTGCCGGTGCGGGCCTTGTCGTACAGCGGGTCGCCGGGCTTGGCGTTGCGGTACTGGTCGAAGTAGAGCAGCGAGTTGTCACCGTAGTTGCCGCGGTAGGCGTCGTCGATCCAGCCCCAGCCGCCGGCGGCGTCCAGGCCGTCGCCGACGTCCTGGTAGATCTTCCAGGAGACCCCGGCCTTCTCCAGCCGTTCGGGATAGGTCGTCCAGGAGTAGCCCTTCTCGTCGTTGCCGAGGACGGGGCCACCGCCCTTGCCGTCGTTGCCGGTGTGGCCCGTCCACAGGTAGTAGCGGTTCGGGTCGGTGGAGCCCATGAAGGAGCAGTGGTAGGCGTCGCAGACCGTGAACGCGTCGGCGAGCGCGTGGTGGAACGGGATGTCCTCGCGGGTCAGGTGCGCCATCGTCGTGGCGGACTTGGCCGGGATCCACCGGTCGTACCTGCCCTTGTTGAAGGCCGCCTGGGTGTCCTTCCATCCGTGCGGCAGGTCCTCCAGGAAGGCGAGGCCGAGGTCGTCGGCGTCCGGGCGGAAGGGCAGCACCTCCTTCGTGCCGTCCGACTGGTGCCAGACCGGTTTGCCGCTCGGCAGCGTCACCGGGTGCGGGTCCCCGAACCCCCTGACGCCGCGCAGGGTGCCGAGGTAGTGGTCGAAGGAGCGGTTCTCCTGCATCAGGACCACGATGTGCTCGACGTCCTTGATGGAGCCGGTGCTCCGGTGCGCGGGTATCTCCGCCGCGCGGGCGATGCTGGTGGACAGCGCGGTCAGGGCGGCGGTGCCGCCCGCCAGCTGCATGAACCTTCTGCGGTCGAGGGCGTTCATGAGGGGACTGTCTCCCAAGGGGATGCGATGGGCGGTCGGATGTGCGAAGCCGTCAGCTTCCTCAACTTGTCCGAACAAGTGGGGGCCAGTACACGAACCGTTCGGGAAGCCTGCCCCAACCGGTCCCGCGGTCGGCCGTGCCGTGAGCGGGGCCTGACGTGCCGCCGTGGGATGCCGGGAGAGCGTGCACACTGAGCCCATGAACCGTCTCGAACGCTGGGAGCAGCGGACCAGGGCGTCGCTGCTCGCCCTGGCCGCGGTGTTCGGTGCCGCGTACGCCCTGCCGATCCTGGTGCCGGCGGCCGACCCCGCGCTCATCACCACCGCGCACTGGACGGAGCGCACGGTCTGGGCCCTGTTCGCCGCCGACTACGCGGTCCGCCTGGCCCTGAGCGAGCGGCGCTGGGAATTCGTCAGGCGGCAGCCGCTCAGCCTGGCGGTGGTCCTCCTCCCGCTGCTCCAGCCGCTGCGCCTGCTGCGGCTGGTGTCGGCGCTCTTCCTGGTCGGCCAGCGGGTACGGCTGGCGGCTCAGGTGCGCCTGACGACCTATGTCGTGGGTGCGGTGCTCGGCCTGCTGGCGTTCGGGTCGGTCGCCGTCCTCGAGGCCGAGCGCGGCTCACCGCACGGCAACATCCGCACCATCGGCGACGCCTTGTGGTGGTCCTTCACCACGATGACGACCGTGGGCTACGGGGACCACGCCCCCACCACGGGCGTCGGCCGGCTCATCGCCGTCGGGCTGATGCTCTCGGGCATCGCCCTGCTCGGTGTGGTCACCGCCAACATCGCCGCGTGGTTCCTGGCGCGCTTCCAGGAGGACGAGGAGGAGAACCGGCGTGTCCAGGAGGTCACCGAGGAGCTGCTGCTGGAGGTCCGTGAGCTGCGCCGACAGGTCGCCGACCTCACGCGGGCCGCGACCGGCGCCCGCGCCGGGGCGTCGGGACGGGCCGCCGAATAGCGCCGGCGGCGCCGTTCGGACGGCGCCCCCGCCCCGCCGGCCGATAGGGCATCGCGTCCGAACGGATCAAGGGCGCACCGGAATGGGCAAGGTCACAGGTGTGCCCCCTGCTGCTCACCTGCTAACGGGCACTAACCTCTGAGCATGACGGTCCTGCCTGACGACGGGCTTTCCCTGGCCGCCGAATTCCCGGATGCGACCCACGAGCAGTGGCGGCGCCTCGTAGAGGGCGTCCTGCGCAAGGCGGGCAAGGACGTCTCGGGTCAGGCGGCGGAGGACGCGCTGTCCACCAGCCTCGAAGACGGGCTCACCACGCGCCCGCTGTACACCGCGCCCGACGCGCCCGACGCCTTCGGCGACGGCGTCGGACTCCCCGGCTTCGCGCCCTACACCCGGGGCGGTGCCCCGGCGGGCGCCGTCCTCGGCGGCTGGGACGTACGCCAGCGCCACGCGCGGCCCGACGCGGCCCGCACGAACGAGGCCGTGCTCGCCGATCTCGAGAACGGCGTCACGTCCCTCTGGCTCGTGCTGGGCGACGCCGGGCTCCCGGTGTCCGCGCTCGGCACGGTCCTGGACGGCGTCTACCTCGACCTCGCCCCGGTCGTGCTCGACGCCGGCGCGGACTTCGAGGCGGCCGGGCAGGCGCTGCTCGCGCTGTACGAAGAGCGCGGCGTGCCCCGCCGGGCCGCGCGCGGCAACCTCGGCGCCGACCCCCTCGGCCACGCCGCCCGTACCGGTGGGGCGGACGCCCTCGCCGAGCGCACCGCCGCCGCCGTGGGACTCGCCCGCCGCGCCCACGAGGGGTATCCGGGGCTGCGCGCGCTGACCGTCGACGCCCTGCCGTACCACGAGGCGGGCGGCTCGGCTGCCGAGGAACTCGGCGCGTCCCTCGCCACCGGCGTGGCCTACCTGCGGGCGCTCACCGAGGCCGGGCTGCCGGTCGACGCGGCCTGCGCACAGCTGGAGTTCCGCTACGCCGCCACCGCCGACCAGTTCCTGACGATCGCCAAGCTGCGCGCCGCGCGCCGGCTGTGGGCCCGCGTCGCCGAGGTGTGCGGCGCGACCGCGGCCGCCGCGGGGCAGCGCCAGCACGTCGTCACGTCACCGGTGATGATGACCCGCCGCGACCCGTGGGTGAACATGCTGCGCACCACCGTCGCCACGCTCGGCGCCGGCGTCGGCGGCGCGGACTCCGTCACGGTGCTGCCCTTCGACCACGCGCTGGGCCTGCCCGACGCCTTCGCGCGCCGCATCGCCCGCAACACCTCCACCATCCTCGTGGAGGAGTCCCACCTGGCCCGGGTCGTCGACCCCGCGGGCGGCTCCTGGTACGTGGAGCGGCTCACCGACGAACTCGCCGGGGCCGCCTGGGCCTGGTTCCAGGAGCTGGAGCGCGCCGGCGGACAGGCCGCCGCCCTCGCCTCCGGCCTGGTCGCCGACCGCCTGGCCGCGACCTGGGCGAAGCGCACGCGGGCACTGGCCGAACGCCGTGAGCCGATCACCGGCGTCAGCGAGTTCCCGCTGCTGTCCGAGGCGCCCGTCGAGCGCGACCCGGCCCCGGCCGCCCCTTCCGGCGGCCTGCCGAAGGTCCGCCGCGACGAGGCCTACGAGAGCCTGCGGGCCCGCTCTGACGCCCACCTGGCCGCGACCGGGTCCCGCCCGAAGGTCTTCCTGGCGGCCCTCGGCCCCGCCGCCGCGCACACCGGCCGGGTCGGCTTCGCCGCCAACCTCTTCCAGGCCGGCGGTGTCGAGCCCGTCCACGACCCGGTGACGGTCGACGCCACGAGCGCGGCCGAGGCCTTCGTCCGCAGCGGAGCGCAGATCGCCTGCCTGTGCTCCAGCGACGCGCTCTACGCGGAGCAGGCAGCGGATGTCGCCGGGGCCCTGAAGGCGGCGGGCGCGGGCCGGGTGTTCCTGGCCGGCCGCCCCGGCGAGCGCGAGGCCGCCTACACGGCGGCCGGTGTCGACGGCTTCGTCTTCGCGGGCGGCGACGCGGTCGCCGTCCTGACCTCCGTTCTCGACCGGATGGGAGTGGCGTGATGCGGATCCCCGACTTCTCGGAGATCGAACTCGGACCGGGCGCCGGCGAGGGCGCCACCGAGGAGCAGTGGCGCGCCGCGGTGAAGGAGACCACCGGCCGCGGCGCCGAGGACCTGGTGTGGGAGACGCCCGAGGGCATCGGCGTCAAGCCGCTCTACACCGGCCGCGACCTGGAGGGCCTGGACTTCCTGGGCACCTACCCGGGCATGGCCCCGTACCTGCGCGGCCCCTACCCGACGATGTACGTCAACCAGCCCTGGACGATCCGGCAGTACGCGGGCTTCTCCACCGCCGAGGAGTCCAACGCCTTCTACCGGCGCAACCTCGCCGCCGGCCAGAAGGGCCTGTCCGTCGCCTTCGACCTGCCGACGCACCGCGGCTACGACAGCGACCACCCGCGCGTCACCGGCGACGTGGGCATGGCGGGCGTCGCCATCGACTCCATCTACGACATGCGGCAGCTCTTCGACGGCATCCCGCTGGACCGGATGACCGTGTCGATGACGATGAACGGCGCCGTGCTGCCGGTGCTCGCGCTCTACATCGTGGCGGCGGAGGAGCAGGGCGTACCGCCCGAGAAGCTCGCGGGGACCATTCAGAACGACATCCTCAAGGAGTTCATGGTCCGCAACACCTACATCTACCCGCCCAAGCCCTCGATGCGGATCATCTCCGACATCTTCGCGTACACCTCGCAGAAGATGCCGCGCTACAACTCGATCTCCATCTCCGGCTACCACATCCAGGAGGCCGGGGCCACGGCCGACCTGGAGCTGGCCTACACCCTCGCCGACGGCGTGGAGTACCTGCGCGCGGGGCTCGGCGCCGGCCTGGACGTCGACGCCTTCGCGCCGCGGCTGTCCTTCTTCTGGGCGATCGGGATGAACTTCTTCATGGAGGTCGCCAAGCTGCGCGCGGCCCGCCTGCTGTGGGCCAGGCTGGTCAAGCAGTTCGAGCCGGGGAACGACAAGTCGCTCTCCCTGCGCACCCATTCCCAGACCTCCGGCTGGTCGCTCACCGCGCAGGACGTGTTCAACAACGTCACACGCACCTGCGTGGAGGCGATGGCCGCCACCCAGGGCCACACCCAGTCGCTGCACACCAACGCCCTCGACGAGGCCCTGGCGCTGCCCACCGACTTCTCCGCGCGCATCGCCCGCAACACCCAGCTGCTGCTGCAGCAGGAGTCCGGCACCACCCGGGCCATCGACCCGTGGGGCGGCTCCGCCTACGTCGAGAAGCTGACGTACGACCTGGCGCGGCGCGCCTGGCAGCACATCCAGGAGGTCGAGAAGGCCGGCGGCATGGCGCAGGCGATCGACGCGGGCATCCCCAAGATGCGCGTCGAGGAGGCCGCGGCCCGTACCCAGGCGCGTATCGACTCCGGCCGCCAGCCCGTCATCGGCGTCAACAAGTACCGGGTGGACAGCGACGAGCAGATCGAGGTCCTCAAGGTCGACAACTCTTCCGTGCGCGGCCGGCAGGTGGCCAAGCTGCGCCGGCTGCGCGAGGAGCGCGACGAGGCCGCCTGCCGCGACGCGCTGAGCGCGCTGACGGCCGCCGCCGAGCGGGGCGCCGGCCGGGGGCTGGAGGGCAACCTGCTGGCACTCGCGGTGGACGCGGCCCGCGCAAAGGCCACCGTGGGCGAGATCTCCGACGCCCTGGAGAAGGTGTACGGCCGGCACGCCGGGCAGATCCGTACGATCTCCGGTGTGTACCGCAACGAGGCAGGGGAGTCGCCGTCCGTGGAGCGCACCCGCGCGCTGGTCGACCGCTTCGAGGAGGCGGAGGGCCGCCGCCCGCGCATCCTCGTCGCCAAGATGGGCCAGGACGGCCACGACCGGGGCCAGAAGGTGATCGCCACCGCCTTCGCGGACCTGGGCTTCACGGTGGACGTCGGGCCGCTCTTCCAGACCCCCGCCGAGGTCGCCCGGCAGGCGGTGGAGGCCGACGTGCACATCGTCGGCGTGTCCTCGCTAGCCGCCGGGCACCTCACGCTGGTGCCCGCGCTGCGCGAGGAACTGGCGGCCGAGGGCCGCGAGGACATCATGATCGTGGTCGGCGGCGTCATCCCGCCGCAGGACGTCCCCGAACTGCTCGGCATGGGCGCGGCCGCGGTCTTCCCGCCCGGCACCGTCATCCCCGACTCGGCGTACGACCTGGTCACGCGGCTGGCCGCCGCGCTCGGCCACGAACTGTGAGCCCATGCCTCCCACCATCGACCTCGACGCGTACGTCAAGGGCGTGCTGGACGGCTCCCGGGCGTGGATCGCGCGCGCCATCACCCTGGTGGAGTCGTCGCGGCCCGATCACCGGGAGCTCGCCCAGCGGCTCCTGACCGAGCTGCTGCCGCACGCGGGCAAGGCCCGCAGGATCGGCGTCAGCGGGGTGCCGGGGGTGGGCAAGTCGACCTTCATCGACGCCTTCGGCACCCTGCTCACCGGCCTCGGCCACCGGGTCGCGGTGCTCGCCGTCGACCCGTCGTCCACGCTGACCGGCGGCTCCATCCTGGGCGACAAGACCCGGATGGAACGGCTCGCGGTGGACCGCTCGGCTTTCGTGCGGCCCTCGCCGTCGGCCGGGACGCTCGGCGGCGTGGCCAAGGCGACCCGGGAGTCCGTCGTCGTGGTGGAGGCGGCGGGCTACGACGTGGTGCTCGTCGAGACCGTGGGTGTCGGACAGTCCGAGACCGCGGTCGCGGGCATGGTCGACACCTTCCTGCTGCTGACGCTGGCCCGGACCGGTGACCAGCTCCAGGGCATCAAGAAGGGCGTCCTGGAGCTCGCCGACGTCATCACCGTCAACAAGGCCGACGGCCCGCACGAGCGCGACGCCCGCGCCGCCGCACGCGAACTGTCCGGCGCCCTGCGGATGATGACCCCGGTGGACTCCGCCTGGACTCCGCCCGTGCTCACCTGCAGCGCCCGCGAGGGCACCGGCCTCGACGCCCTGTGGGAGCGGCTGGAGCAGCACCGCACGCTGCTGGAGTCCACGGGCCGGCTGGCCGCCAAGCGGCGCGACCAGCAGACGGAGTGGGCCTGGAGCATGGTCCGCGAGGAACTGCTGGGCCGCCTGCGGGACCACCCCGAGGTGCGCAGGCTGACCCCGGAGATCGAACGGCAGGTCCGGGAGGGCACGCTGACGCCCACCCTGGCCGCCGCGCGCATTCTCGAGGCCTTCTCGGGCTGAGCCGGACCGCCCCGGGTCAGGCCGCCCGCGCCTGGCCCCGGGGCACGGCGCACCGTCCCGCCGCCCACAGCGCTCCGGGCATGTTGCAGTCCGGGCCGACCTGGTGCCGGTCGACGTAGGCGAACAGCCGCCGTGCCTCCACCATGTGTGCCGCGCACGCGAACGAGCCGTGCCCGGGCAGCCATTGGATGTGCCACCGCGCGGGTTCCGCGCACGGTCGCGCCGCGTCGGCGGCGACGCGGCCGCACGGCGTCGTGCCGTCGACGGGTATCGGGGTGAGCCGGGGCGTGATGGGACCGGTCATGGGCGGGCCTCCTCTGCCGCGCGCGCGACCTGTGCGCGTGTGGGTGACGGGCCGCTTGCGCGCACTCGATGTCGGTATGCCCCGTCATGGTGGCCTCCGACGCATGTGCGGAGGTCAGGAGTTGGTAACCGCCGGGGAGGTGGGGCTGGCGGCGGCCGCACGTTGCGGCGTACTCGTTCCTCGCCGTTCCCCGAACGGCACGGGGTCGTTGATGGTGCACCGGCCCGGCGATCGCCGCGCCGTCGGGCTGGTGACGAGGCCCGGGTGGGGCCGGGCCGTTCGCGGTGCCGCGCGCGGGTCAGCTCGCGTACGCGGTGGGCGGCACGCCGACGGTCGCGGTGAAGTCCCGGACCAGATGGGCCTGGTCGCTGTAGCCGAGTTCCGCGGCGAGGGCGGACCAGTCGACGGCCGCCTCGGACTCCGCGCGCTCCAGGGCCTCGTGGATGCGGTAACGGAGGATGACCCACTTCGGGCTGACGCCGACGTACGCCGCGAACAGCCGCTGCAGCGAGCGGGCGGACATGCCCTCGGAGCGGGCGAAGTCCTCGACCCGCAGGATGGAGCGGTCGTGCCGGATGCGGTCGGCCAGCGCCGCGGCGAGGGCCGCCTGCGGGTCGGGTGCGGGGGCGAGCGACAGCAGGAACGCGTCGAGGGCGGCGACGCGGGTGTCCTCGTCCCGAGGGCCGAGCACCGCGCCCGGCACGGCCTCGTGGCCGGGCAGCGCGTCGTCGAGCAGGACACGCCGGCCCGTCCAGTGCGACACCGGCACCGCGGGCGAGAAGGGCCGGAAGCCGCCGGGCCGGAACTGGATGCCGCAGACGCGCCCGGTGGCCTCCAGCTTCTGCGTGAACAGCTCCAGCCCGATCCCCGAGACCTCGCCGAAGTCCGGGGCGGCGCCGTGGCGCTGGAAGACGATGTTGACCGAGGGGTGCGGCACGACGTGCGAGGCGTAGGGCTCGGCGAGGTCCCAGTCGATCAGCCAGTAGTGCTCCAGGTACGGGCGCAGCGCGGGAGCGGGCGCCCGGCGCCGGAAGCGGACGCGGGCGAAGAGCTCCGGGGCGTCGACGATGCCCCGGGTGTCGCGGCGCGGGCTGTCCGGACCTGCCATACCGGCGATCCTACGGTGCACCCCTGTCGCGTTTCTTCAAGCCGCCGGGCTTTGCCCCGCCCTCGCGTCGGCCCCATGACGATGCCCCGGGTGTCGCGGCGCGGGCTGTCCGGACCTGCCATACCGGCGATCCTACGGTGCACCCCTGTCGCGTTTCTTCAAGCCGCCGGGCTTTGCCCCGCCCTCGCGTCGGCCCCATGACGACGAGAACCGGTGAACTGCTCGCCGCGGCCCGCGACCGGGCCCTGCCCCTGGTGCGCGCGCTGCCCGACGACGCCTTGGACGCGCCGACGCCCTGCGCCGAGTACGACGTGCGGAACCTGCTCAACCACCTCTTCCACGTGGTCGTCGGCTTCCAGGCCTCCGCGGCGCGCGAGGAGGCCGACTTCTCCGTCACCCCGGACCGTCTCGCCGAGTACGGCGAGACGGTCCGGGGGGCGCGCTTCGAGGAGGAGACGGGACGGCTGGTGGCCGCCTGGGCGGTACCGGGCGCCGACGAGGGCGTGGCCGGGTCGATGAACCTGCCCGCGCGCACCGTCGGCGCGACGGCGCTGCTGGACCTGACGGTGCACCCCTGGGACCTCGCCCGCGCCACCGGGCTGCCCTGGACACCGGACACCGAGGGGCTGCGGGCGCAGGAGGAACTGGTGGCCGTGATGGGGCCCACCGCCCGGAAGGCGGGCGTCTTCGGCGAGCCGGCGCCCATGCCCGCCGGGGCCTCCGCCTTCGAGGCCCTGCTGGCGGGCACGGGCCGCGATCCGCGCTGGAGCCGCCCGGCCGCGTAGCGCGAAACACTTTTGCAACTGGTTGCACAATCGAGCCCCGGTGGTCTACAAAAGTCGGGACGACACCGCGCGCCGCCGCCCGAGGAGACCCCGCGATGAGCCCGTACCCGCACCTGCTGAACCCGCTCGACCTCGGCTTCACCACACTGCCGAACCGGGTGCTCATGGGCTCGATGCACATCGGACTGGAGGAGGCCGAGGGCGGATTCGAGCGGATGGCCGCGTTCTACGCCGCCCGGGCCCGCGGCGGCGTCGGCCTGATCGTCACGGGCGGCATCGCCCCCAACGACCGGGGCCGCCCCTACCCCGGCGGGGCCCGGATGACCACCGAGGCCGAGGCGGCGCAGCACGCCGTCGTCACCGACGCCGTGCACCGCGCCGGCGGCCGCATCGCCATGCAGATCCTGCACTTCGGCCGGTACGCGTACCACCCCGAGCTGGTCGCCCCGAGCGCGCTGCGGGCACCGATCAGCCCCTACGTCCCGCACGCCCTCACCGGCGAGGAGGTCGAGGAGACCGTCGAGGACTTCGTGCGGGCGGCCGCGCTCGCGCGACAGGCGGGGTACGACGGCGTCGAGATCATGGGCTCCGAGGGCTACCTGATCAACGAGTTCATCGCCTCCGCCACCAACCACCGCGACGACCGCTGGGGCGGCTCCTACGAGAACCGGACCCGCTTCCCGCTGGAGATCGTCCGCCGCACCCGCGAACGGGTCGGCCCGGACTTCATCATCGTCTACCGGCTGTCCATGCTCGACCTGGTGCCCGGCGGCTCCACCCTGGAGGAGGTCGTCTCCCTCGCCAAGGAGATCGAGGCGGCCGGCGCGACGATCATCAACACCGGCATCGGCTGGCACGAGGCGCGCATCCCCACCATCGCCACCTCCGTCCCGCGCGGCGCGTACAGCTGGGTGACGAAGCGGCTGATGGGCGCGGTCTCGGTGCCGCTGGTCACCAGCAACCGGATCAACACCCCCGAGGTGGCGGAGCGGTTGCTCGCGGAGGGGGCCGCCGACATGGTGTCGATGGCCCGCCCGATGCTCGCCGACCCCGACTTCGTGGCCAAGGCCCGCGAGGACCGCGCGGACGCCATCAACACCTGCATCGGCTGCAACCAGGCGTGCCTGGACCACACCTTCAGCGGCAGGCTCACCTCCTGCCTGGTCAACCCCCGGGCCTGCCACGAGACCGAGCTCGTCCTCCTCCCCACCCGGCTGCGCAAGCGCGTGGCCGTCGTCGGCGCCGGTCCCGCCGGGCTCGCCTGCGCCGTCTCCGCGGCCGAACGCGGCCACGCCGTCACCCTCTTCGACGCCGCCGACCGGATCGGCGGCCAGCTGAACATCGCCCGCAAGGTGCCGGGCAAGGAGGAGTTCGACGAGACGCTGCGGTACTTCCGCACCCGCCTCGCCGAGGAGGGGGTGGAACTGCGCCTGGGCACGCACGTCGCGGCGGAGTCCCTGGCGGACGAGGGCTTCGACGAGATCGTCCTGGCCACCGGCGTCACCCCGCGCACGCCTGACATCCCCGGTGTCGACCACCCGAGCGTGCTGAGCTACCTCGACGTGCTGCGCGACGGGGCCCCGGTCGGCGAGCGCGTCGCCGTCGTCGGCGCGGGCGGCATCGGCTTCGACGTCGCCGAGTTCCTCACCGACGGCGGCGAGGGCGCGAGCCGGGACCCGCAGACGTACTTCCGCCAGTGGGGTGTCGACACCGAGTACCGCGGGCCCGGCGGGCTGCGCGCGCCCGAGCGGCCGAAGCCGCCGCGCACCCTGCACCTGATCCAGCGCAAGACCACCAAGGTGGGCGCGGGGCTGGGCAAAACCACCGGCTGGATCCACCGCACCGAGCTCAAACACCGCGGCGTGACCATGGTCGCGGGCGCCGTCTACGAGCGCATCGACGACGAGGGCCTGCACATCACCGTGGACGGCGAGCGGCGGACCGTGCCCGTCGACACCGTCGTCCTGTGCGCCGGTCAGGAGCCGCGCCGCGACCTGTACGAGGCGCTGCGCGCGGCCGGGCACTCCGTGCACCTCATCGGCGGGGCCGACGTCGCGGCGGAGCTGGACGCCAAGCGGGCCGTCCGCCAGGGCACCGAGCTGGCCGCGGCGCTGTGAGCCCGGGCCGTCCGTAGGATGCGGACATGTCGCTGCCGCACGCCATCCTCACCGCCCTGCTGGAGAAGCCGTCGTCGGGGCTGGAGCTGGCACGCCGCTTCGACCGTTCCATCCGCTACTTCTGGTCCGCGACGCACCAGCAGATCTACCGCGAGCTGGGCCGGCTGGAGGACGCGGACCTGATCCGGGCCCTGCCCGCGGCCCAGCCCGCCCGCGGGCAGCGCAAGGAGTACGAGGTGCTGCCCGCGGGCCGCGCCGAACTCGTCGCCTGGGTGGCCGCCACCGAGGACCCCAAGCCGATCCGCGACCCGCTGCTGCTGCGCCTGCGCGCGGCGGCGGTCGTCGGGACCGGCGGGCTCGCGGACGAGCTTCGTCGTCATCTGGAGCTGCACGAGCGCCAGTTGGCGCAGTACGCCGAGATCGAGCGGCGCGACTTCCCGCCGGGGCGCGGCGCCGACGAGGACCGGCTGCGGCACCTGGTGCTGCGTGCGGGCATCGAGCTGGAGACCTTCTGGGCGCAGTGGCTCGGCGAGGCGGTCGCCGAGGTCGAGGAGATGGGGCGCTCCTGACCGGCCGGCGATGTCGTCGGCGGCGACGTGGCCGAGCCCGCCCCGGCGCGGATGCGGCCCGGCGCGGCCGCGCCTGCGTTGCCCGCGGCGTACGGCGGGTGCCGCCGCGGTGAGTCCGGCGAAGAGCCGCCGCGCGCCGCCGCCCGCGCCGCCGCCCGCGTCCCGCGTGGCACCTGGCGGCGGGAAGGCTGCCGCGTACGGTCGTCGGCCAGGGTGGACGCTGTCACGGCGGGTCTTCGGCGAGGAAAGCTGACGCTTCCTCAGCAATGTGCGGCCGATGCCCGGGGACGTCAGGGCGCGCGCGTCCGTCACCGTGTACGGCGCAGGGCCAGCAGTGCCGCGTCGTCGCCGAGTCCGCCGCCGCTCCAGGACCGCAGATCGGCCAGGACCCGGTCGAGCAGGTCGTCCGGGTCCTGCTCGGGCATCTCCCGCACCCGCTCGGCGAGCGGGTAGAAGCGGCCCCGCCGGTCGCGCGCCTCGATCACGCCGTCGGTGCAGAACAGCAGCAGGTCGCCGCGGTGGAAGGGGACCGTCTGCGGGCGGTAGCGGTCGCCGGTCAGGGCGAGGAGCCCGAGCGGCGGCGCGGGGACCTCTGGCGTCAGCTCGGTCACGGCGCCGTGGCGCCGCAGCAGGGGCGCGGGGTGGCCGCAGTTGACGAGCACGGCGCCGTCGCCCTCCTCCGGCACGGCCAGCAGGACGGCGGTGACGAAGTCCTCGCCGCCGCCGCCGCTGCGGGCGAGCGCACTGTCCAGCCGGGCCGCGACCGCCTCCAGGCCCGGCTCCGAGCGGGCGGCGTCCCGGAAGACGCCGAGGACGTCGGCGGCGGTCTCCACGGCGGCCAGCCCCTTGCCGCGTACGTCGCCGAGCAGCACCCGCACCCCGTGGTCGGTCGGCACCACCTCGTACAGGTCCCCGCCGATGCGGGCCTGCGCCTCCGCCGCCACATAGCGCACCGCGACCCGCAGCGGGCCGATCCGGGGCGGCGGCGGCCGCAGCAGGGCGCTCTGCGCCGCCTCGGCGACCCCGCGCACCCGGGCCAGCTCCCTCTCCCGCCCGGTGATCAGCACGACGGCGCCGGTGCTGGTGAAGGTCACTGCGAGCACGGTGATCGCAGAGGCCACGTGGACCAGCGCCGGTACCCCGTGGTTCGCCGCCGCAAGCGCGAAGACCAGGCCGATCGCGAGCGCGCCCGCCGCGAGCGGGCCGCGGGCCCGGCGGGAGTGCGCGCCGGCGAGCACGGGGAGTGCCGCCAGGACGGGGGCGAGGGTCGTACCCGGGCCGCTGGTCAGGTCCAGGACCACGCAGCCGGCGATCAGCAGGTAGGCCAGCGCCAGGAAGCAGAGCGCCCCGCGGGGCAGTGCGAGCGGGGGCACGCCGGTGCGCGTGTGCGGGCTGCGGGCCATGGGTGCCGGCCCTCCTGTCGCCGGTGCGGGACACCCCTTCTCCATCTTCGCCGCACCGGGCCGGTGACGGCGGGAATGGACACGGCGGCCGCCGTGTTGAACCCCACGTCCGAAGAAAATGAAAACCATTATGGACGTGGAGAGGACCTCGCATGGCACGCAGCGAGCAGCGCCCGGTGATCACGCTCCGGTCGACCGCCGGCACCGGCACGGCCTACGTGACCCGCAAGAACCGGCGCAACGACCCGGACCGGATGGTCCTGAGCAAGTACGACCCCGCCGTCGGCCGTCACGTGCCGTTCCGCGAGGAGCGCTGACACCGGCGAACACAGCCGTCCCCCGTCCCCGCCGCAGACTGGAGCACACCGTGCAGCACTCGATCCACCCCGCCTACCGTCCGGTCGTCTTCCGTGACCGCAGCGCGGACCTCGCCTTCCTCACCCGCTCCACGATGACCGCCGAGAAGACCGTCGTCTGGCAGGACGGGAACACCTACCCGGTGGTCGACGTGGAGATCTCCTCCGCGAGCCACCCGTTCTACACCGGCAATGCCCGCGTCATGGACACCGCGGGCCGCGTCGAGCGCTTCGAGCGCCGGTACGGCACCGGCCTCCGCCGGGGCTGACGGCCGGGGGCCGCGGCCCCGCTCAGGTCTTGCGGTACGTGTACGCGTCCTGAGCCGCCGCGGCCACGGCGTCGAGGTCCGCCCCCGTCGACGCGGTGACCACCGCCGCCACCGCGCCCTCGACGAAGGGCGCGTCGACCAGGCGGGTGCCGGGCGGCAGCTCGTCGCCCTCGGCGAGCAGCGCCTTCACCGTCAGGACGGCGCTGCCCAGGTCGGCGATGACGGCGACACCGTCGCCCCGGTCCACCGAGCGCGCGGCGGCGGTGATCTTGCCGGCGTCCGTGCCGAGCCCGCCGTCCGGCGCGCCGCCGGCGGCGGCCACCAGCACGTCGGTGCCGCCGCCGCTCAGGCCGGTCGCCATCCGCGCGACCGTCTCGGCGACCTGGGCGCTGTGCGACACCAGTACCAGTCCGACGGTCATTGCGTGCCCTCCCGGGCGGCGCCGGCCAGGGCGCCCACCAGGAGCGCCGAGGACGCCGCCCCGGGATCCTGGTGCCCGATGCTGCGCTCCCCGAGGTAGCTCGCCCGGCCCTTGCGGGCCAGCATGGGCACGGTGGCCAACGCCCCCTCGTCGGCGGCGATCGCGGACGCCGACAGCGCCTCCGCGAGCCCGGCGCCCTTGTCGAGGGCGAAGGTCAGCGCCTCCACGGCCGGTGCCAGCGCGTCCAGCATCGTCTTGTCGCCCTGTGCCGCGCCGCCCAACTGCGCCACGCCGTCCACCCCCTCCCGCAGCGCCTGCGCCAACTGCTCCGGCGCCACCTGCCGGGCATCGCCCAGGGCCTTGCCCGCCTTGCGCAGCAGCGTCCCGTACAGCGGGCCCGAGGCCCCGCCGACCGTGCTGATCAGCTGCCGCCCGACCAGCACCAGCACACCGCCCGGGGTGTCCGGCGGCTCCTTCTCCACCGCCGTGCGCGCCGCGATGAAGCCGCGCCGCATGTTCGCTCCGTGGTCGGCGTCCCCGATGGGGGAGTCCAGTTCCGTCAGCCGGTCCGCCTCGCGCTCGATCACCGAGGCCGCGGCGGTCAACCAGCGGCGGAGGAAGGCCGTGTCGATCACCTGGCCCGCTCCGGTGGACGATGCCTCGCTCATCTCTCCCGCTCTCCTCAACCTCGCTCAGGCGCCCCAGCACAGGGCCGGTGTGCTCACCGGCGCGTCCCAGAGCCGCAGCATCTCCTCGTCCACCTGGCACAGGGACACCGACGCGCCCGCCATGTCCAGCGACGTCACGTAGTTGCCGACCAGTGTGCGGGCCACCGTCACGCCGCGCGCCCCGAGCACGCGGTGCACCTCGGCGTTGAACCCGTACAGCTCCAGCAGCGGCGTCCCGCCCATGCCGTTCACCAGCAGCAGCACCGGACCGTCCGGGCGGAGGTCGTCCAGGACGGCGTCGACGGCGACCTCCGCGATCTCGCCCGAGGTCATCATCGCCCGGCGTTCCCGGCCCGGCTCGCCGTGGATGCCGATGCCCAGCTCCAGTTCCCCCGCCGGGAGGTCGAAGGTGGGCGCGCCCTTGGCCGGTGTGCTGACCGCGGTCAGCGCGACGCCGAAGCTCCGCGAGACCTCGTTGACGCGCCGCGCGACGGCCTGGACGCGCTCCAGCGGCGCTCCCTCCTCGGCCAGCGCGCCGGCGATCTTCTCCACGAAGAGCGTGGCACCGGTGCCGCGCCGCCCCGCCGTGTAGAGGCTGTCGGTCACCGCGACGTCGTCGTTGACCAGGACCTTGCCGACCATGATCCCCTCGTCCTCGGCCAGCTCGGCGGCCATGTCGAAGTTCAGCACGTCACCGGTGTAGTTCTTCACGATGAACAGCACCCCGGCCCCGCTGTCCACCGCCGCGGCCGCCCGCACCATCTGGTCGGGCACGGGGGAGGTGAACACCTCGCCCGGGCACGCCGCGTCGAGCATCCCGTGTCCCACGAACCCCCCGTGCAGTGGCTCGTGCCCCGACCCGCCCCCGGAGAGCAGCGCGACCTTCCCCGCGACCGGCGCGTCCCGGCGCACGATCACCCGGTTCTCCACGTCCACGGTCAGCTCCGGATGCGCTGCCGCGAACCCCCGCAGGGCGTCGGCCACCACGGTTTCCGGGACATTGATCAGCATCTTCATGGAACTGCTCCGTCCGAAGGCTGGGTCTGGCGGTGCTGCGTTGTCACATCAGCCTACAAATCCGCAGCGCCAGGGGCAGTCCCGATGACGGATGAGTCTCGTGTGCACCGCGCACAAGGTCTACCGGAGCGCGCCCCCGTCCGCGGCGGGGAGCGCGTACCGGCGGAGGAGCTGCGCCTCGGCATGGTCGAGGTAGGACGCCAGCAGCCGCTCCGCCCCCGCCGGGTCCGCCGCCTCCAGCGCGCAGAGGATCTCCCGGTTGCCGTCGAGATAGGGCTCGTGGAAAGCCCGGGGGTCGTCCATCGCGTGGAAGGCGAGACGGAGTTCGGCGAGCACGCCCGTCATGAGACCGGTCAGCCGGGCGCTGCCCGCCAGGTCGACCAGCGCCTGGTGGAAGTGGATGTCGGCCGTTCCCAGTTCGCCCCACCGCTCCGCGGCGGCGGCCCGCCCGCCCTCCGCCACGGCGTCCGCGGCACCGGTCAGGTCGTAGGGAGCCGCCCCGAGGCCCCGGATCACGGAGCTCTCGACCAGGCGCCGCACCCGGTAGATGTCGGCGACGTCCCCGGCCGTCAGCACCCGGACGAAGACCCCGCGGTTGAGTTCGTGCACCAGCAGTTTCTCGTGCGTCAGCAGCCGGAACGCCTCGCGAAGGGTGTTGCGGGAGACGCCGAGCGCCCCGGCGACGACGTCCTCGGCGAGCTTGCCACCCGGCGGCAGGTGACCCTCGGAGATCCTGGTGCGCAGCACCGCGGCGACCCGGTCGGCGGTGCTGGCGCGCGCCAGCAGCGCGCGGTCGCCGGCGAGGACCGCGGGATCCACCTCTGCCGCCATCGTCCCCGCCCCTCTCGCTCCGTACCCGGCCGCGGGCCCGCGGCGCGGGCCCAGTCAATCCGAGAGCCGGGGAGAAGACAACGGGACTCTTGTCGGATTGTTCAACAAGAATCTACGGTGATCGGACGCCGGGAAGCGTTCGCCCTCGGCCCGCCGGACACCGCTGCCCGTGTCGCCCGACCGGACGCGGCATTTCCCCGAGGGAGTTCGCCGTACCGTGACAGACTTCGTGATCGACCTCAACGCGGACCTGGGGGAGGGCTACGGACGGTGGATCCTCACCGACGACGACGCCCTGCTGTCCGTGGTCACCAGCGCCAACGTCGCCTGCGGGTTCCACGCGGGCGATCCCGGCATCATGCGCCGGGTGTGCGACACCGCGGCCGCGCGCGGGGTGCGCATCGGCGCCCAGGTCTCGTACCGCGACCTCGCGGGGTTCGGCCGGCGGGCGATGGAGGTGCCCGCGGACGAACTGGCCGACGAGATCACCTACCAGATCGGCGCGCTGGAGGTCTTCGCCCGCGCCGCAGGCGCCCAGGTGGCGTACGTGAAACCGCACGGGGCCCTCTACAACAAGGTCGTCGTCGACGACGGGCAGGCCGCCGCCGTCGCCGCGGGCACCCGGCGGGCCGATCCGGCCCTGCCGGTGCTCTGCCTGCCGGGTTCGGCCATGGAGCGCGCGGCCCGGCAGGCCGGGCTGGACGTGGTGGGGGAGGCCTTCGCCGACCGCGCCTACACCGCGGCCGGCACTCTCGTCCCGCGCGGCACCTCGGGGGCGCTCATCGCCGACCCCCACCAGGTCACCCGGCAGGCGGTCGCCCTCGCCCGCGACGGCGTGACCACGGCCCTGACCGGCGAGCGGGTGACCGTACGGGCGCGATCGCTATGCCTGCACGGCGACTCCCCGGACGCGGTCGCCACGGCGCTGCGGGTGCGTGCCGCGCTCGAGGACGCGGGCGTGCGGCTGGAGGCATTCGCATGAGGGTCCTCACGGTCGGGGAGGACGCCCTCCTGATCGACCTGGCCACCCCCGAGCAGGCGCGGGCCTGGCACGCCGAACTCCTGCGCCGCCGCGGCGAGGGCGGCCTCGGGCCGGTGCGCGAGATCGTCCCCGGCGAGCGGACCGTGCTGCTGTACGGGGTGCCGGACGCGGCCGCGCTCCGCGCCGAGTTGCGGGGCTGGTCCGTCACGGCACGGGCGGCGGCCGACGGGCCGCTCGTGGAGATCCCGGTCCGTTACGACGGGCCCGACCTCGCGATGGTCGCCGAGCGCTGGGGCGTGCGGCCGGAGGAGGTGGCCGGGGTGCACAGCGGTACGGAACACCGCGTGGCCTTCTGCGGGTTCGCCCCGGGCTTCGCCTACATGACCGGGCTCGGCGAGAGATACGGCGTGCCGCGCCGGGCCGAGCCCCGCACCTCGGTGCCCGCCGGCTCGGTGGCCGTCGCGGGCCCCTACACCGGCATCTACCCGAGGAGTTCGCCGGGCGGCTGGCAGTTGATCGGGACTACTTCCGTCCGCCTGTGGGACCTGGCACGCGAACCGGCCGCGCTGCTCGCGCCCGGCACCCGTGTGCGCTTCGTCCCCGCGCCCGAGGGGGCGGGAGCGTGAGCGGCGGTGAGCTGCGGATCGTCAGGGCCGGTGCGCTGACCACCGTCCAGGACCTCGGGCGGTACGGTCACGCCGCACTCGGCGTCGCCCGCTCCGGGGCCCTGGACCGGCCGGCGCACCGGCTGGCGAACCGCCTGGTGGGCAATGCCGACCGGGCCGCGACCCTGGAGACCACGCTGACCGGGGTGGCCGTGCGGGTCGTCCGTCCGGCCGTCGTCGCGGTCACCGGGGCGCCGGCGCCCGTCCTGCTCGACGGCCGCCCCGCTCCCTGGGGCGCCGCCGTGCGGCTGCGGGCCGGTGCCGTGATCGAGGTGGGACCCGCCACGCGGGGTGTGCGCAGCTATCTGGCGGTCGCCGGCGGCGTCGACGTGCCCGCGGTGCTCGGCAGCCGTTCCACCGACCTGCTGTCCGGGCTGGGGCCCGCGCCGCTGAGGGACGGCGACGTGCTGCCGCTGGGCGCGGCGCCCGCGCTCCCCGTCCACGCCGACCTGGCCCCGCACGCCGGACCGCCCGGGGAACTGGTGCTGCCGCTGCGGCTCGGGCCGCGCGACGACTGGTTCACCGCCGCCGCCGTCCGCACCCTCGCCGCCGGCCGCTTCCACGTGTCGGAGCGCAGCAACCGCATCGCGCTGCGCACCACGGGGCCCGTGCTGGAGCGGGCCGTCCGCCGGGAGCTGCCGAGTGAGGGCATGGTCGTGGGAGCCGTCCAAGTGCCGCCCGAAGGCAGGCCGGTGGTCTTCCTCGCCGATTCGCCCACCACCGGCGGCTACCCGGTCGTCGGCGTGGTCCCCGAGCGAGGTCTGGCCGCGGCCGCGCAGGCCGTCCCGGGGCTGCCGGTGCGCTTCGTCCCCCACCGCTGAGACCGGTCACGGCCCTTCCGGATTTCTGGAACGCGTTCTACTCCGACGCCGTCTCGTCGGCCCCACGATCAAGCGATCGCCTTCTGCGCCGCCGCGTTCGGAGCGACGGAGAGCTTCCGGCTCGAAGGGGACGACGGGCGGATCGCGCATGCCGAGATCAGGGTCCACCGCTCCACGCTCATGCTCGGCGACGCCGAGGCCCCGGCGTCGCCGCCGTCCGCCGCGGCCGGCCCGTCCGTCGTTCGGCACGTCCACGTGCCGGACGTGGACGCCCTCACCGGCCGGGCGGTGGCCGCCGGAGCCGAACTGCTCACGGCTCCGGCCGACATGGCCTACGGCGCGCGCCAGTCGATGCTCCGGGACCCCTTCGGCCGCGTCTGGATCCTCCTGGCGCCGCTGTACGGATGACCTCAGAAGTGCGTGGCGATCCCGAAGGCCTCCCGGAGCCCGCGCATGTCGTGGCGGTCCCGGTCGGCGGGCTCGTACCCCTGGTGGAAGTACACCTGTTGCTCGGCCGACAGGCAGGGGACGGCGGTCCGCTCCACCTCGCCGGTGACGAAGCACGCGGCCGGGTAGCCGAAGGGGCGCCCCGGCTCCGGCGACGCCTGTTCGGCGCTTCCGTCGGCGGCGAAGGTCAGGGGGTGCAGGTCGACCTCGCGGCCCCGGGCGTCGGTGACGACGAAGCGCACCGGCCGCCCGTCGAGCGACTCGGTGAAACCGACCGCGGCCAGCGCCGCCACGACGGCCTCCTCCTGTTCGTCGCGGTGCATGAGGTCCAGGTCCCGGTGGTCGCGGGTCTGCCTTCCCAGCAGGGCGTCGATCCCCCAGCCCCCGCCGACCCAGACCTCGGTGCCGGCCCTCCGCAGCAGCTCCAGGATCTCCACCACGTCCCCGCCGGTCATCATCGCCGCATCCCCTCGCCCGGTCCGAAAGCCCCAGGGTGCCACCCCGGAACGGATCACGGGGCCCGGAACCCCGGAGTATGCTGAGAACAGCGGTGGTCCCTCGTGACCGCCGCGCGGCGGTGGGGCCCGCCGTACCCGAACCGCGGTGAGGATGCCGCCAACGGTCCCTACTTGTGACGGAACGCGCCCTGCGCAGGGTGCCTCACGAGTAGGAGAACCATGACCTCACCAGCCCCCCTCCCCGCGATGACCGAGCCAGCCTCCCCCGACGCCGAGCCCCAGCCGCCCCTGCCGCGATCCGCGCGGACACGGGAGCAGGCGCCCGTCGTCGCCGTGGTCGCGGTCGGCGGGGCGCTGGGGGCCTGCGCACGCTACGGCGCGGGCCTGCTGTGGCCCACCGCGCCGGGCGCCTTCCCGTGGACCACGCTGGGCGTCAACGCGCTCGGCTGCGCCGTGATCGGCGTGTTCATGGTGGTCATCACCGAAGTGTGGTCCGCGCACCGGCTCGTCCGGCCGTTCTTCGGCACCGGCGTGCTCGGGGGCTTCACCACCTTCTCCACGTACGCGGTCGATATCCACGGCCTGGTCCAGGGCGGTCACGCCGGGGAGGGGCTGGCCTACCTCGCCGCCACGCCGTTGATCGCGCTTGCCGCGGTGTGGGGCGCGGCGCACACGGCCCGCCGTCTGATCGGATGGAGGCAGACATGACACGGCTGCACGGCACCGCGCTGCGGCTGACGGTCCTGATCGGCGACAACGACACCTGGCACCACAAGCCGCTGTGCTCCGAGATCACCCGCCGTGCCCACGACGCAGGGCTGGCGGGGGCCAGCGTCTTCCACGGGGTCGAGGGCTTCGGTGCCTCCTCACTGATCCACACCACCCGGCTGCTCTCGCTGACCGACAACCTTCCGGTGGCCGTCGTCATCGTCGACCACGAGGAGCGCATCCGCGCGTTCCTGCCGCAGCTCGACGAGCTGGTCACCGAAGGGCTGGTCACCCTCGACGAGGTCGAGGTCATCCGCTACGTGGGACGGGGGAACCCCGGGTGAACTGGATGCTCGTCATCGCCGGGGCCGCGGTCGGAGCGCCGCTGCGGTACCTCACCGACCGTGCCGTCCAGGCCCGGCACGACACCGTGTTCCCGTGGGGCACGTTCACCGTGAACGTGGTCGGCTGCCTCGTCCTGGGGCTGCTGGCCGGCGCCGTCACCTACGGCGCGGCCTCCCACTCGGTGCAGCTCCTGGTCGGCACGGGCTTCTGCGGGGCGCTCACCACCTATTCGACCTTCTCGTACGAGACCCTGCGGCTGGCCGAGACGGGGGCGCGGTTCTTCGCCGTCGCGAACGTCGTCGCCAGCGTGGTCGCCGGGATGGGGGCGGCGTTCACCGGTGCCGCGCTGGCCCAGGCGATCTGGGTCTGAGCGGACCCGGTACCGAAAGCCGCCCGAACAGGATGTTCCGCGCAACCCACCTAAAATGAAGAGGTCCACACTCCGGCCTGTCGCCCGGAGCGGACGCGGGTGTGCTCCCCGCCGGCAGGCACCGCGGGAGCGCGCCGCGCCCGGGCGACGCGGCTCACACCGCGGGAGGGCACCATGTCCCTGACTCAGCGTCCCGGCACCCGGATCCAGACGGCGGGCCACGTCCAGACCCCACCGGCCGACATCCGCGACTCGCTGTTCACGGCGCCCCTGCTGCTGATCGGCGGATGGCTGTTCGCCGCCGGCTGGCCGCTGGCTTATCCCGACACGCCCATCGGCAACAACGTGCGGATCGTCGACCTCGTCTTCTCGACCGTCATCCTGCTCAACGGGATCGCGCGTGTCGCCCGGACCCGCGGGCCCGGCAGCGACGTCGTCACCATCGTGAGCGGTGCCTGCCTGATCGTCTCGCCGTTCGTCTTCGGCTACTTCGGCGACCCGGGAGCGGGTCTCGCGCCGCTCAACCAGATCGTGACGGGTGCGGCCCTGATGGTTCTCGGCGCGGTCAGCCTGGCGCTGATCGAGCGACGGCGCTCCCACCCGCCCGCTGACGCGCCCGCCCGCTGACGCACCCGCCCGGGAGACCGCACCGGGCAGACCCGGCGGTCCGCGCGGCCCTATGCTCGGCGCTGCGGGCACCAGGCCGTGCGTCGCCGTCCCGGTCACGGGTGGGGCCGGCCGTGGTCGCACGGCGACAGGAGGCTGCGATGCGCGACGCCGACCCCGGGCTCTTCGGGCCCGCCTCGGTCACCTGGCAGATGCACGGCGACCCGATGATGTGGATCGCCGGTGTACGGGCGCTGTACCTGCAGGCGCTGCACCCGCGCGCGGTGCGCGGCGTCACGCAGAACTCGGACTTCCGGCATGACGCCTGGGGGCGGCTGCTGCGCACGGCGGACTTCGTCGGCACGATCACCTACGGCACCACGCTGCAGGCCGAGCGGGCCGGGGCCAAGGTACGGGGCATCCACCGCAGGCTGTCCGGGACCGATCCGGACACCGGCGAGCGCTTCCCCGTCGACGATCCCGCACTGCTGCTGTGGGTGCACTGCGCGGAGATCGACTCCTACCTGGAGGTGGCGCGGCGCTCCGGCTTCCCCCTCTCCGACGCGCAGGCCGACGCCTACGTCGCCGAACAGCGGGAGGCCGCGCGGCTGGTGGGCCTGGACCCGGCCGAGATCCCCGACGACACCGAGTCGCTCGCCGCGTACTTCGAGAAGGTGCGGCCCGAGCTGGCCGCCACCCCCGAGGCCCTGGAGGTCTTCGCCTTCCTGCAGGGGCCGCCCGCGCCCCGGGCGCTGCTGCCCCTGCGGCTCGCCGTGTGGGGCCGCGCCACCGCACTGGCCTATGCCGCGCTGCCGCCCTTCGCCCACGAGCTGTACGGGCGGCCCGCCCCGGCCGTCCCCGTCACCGGGCGGCGGCTGCGCGGTACGGGGCTGCTGCTGCGCGCGATCCCCTCCTACGTGCGCTGGCAACTCCCGCCCGGGCACATCCTCAAGGCGGTCGGACGTCTCGGCCCCGGCACCCACCCGTCCGCCCACCGGCTGCGCGAACAGGCGCGTTCCCCCGGGTGACGGCGGGTCCCCAAGCGCGCCCCCCGCGTCCATACTGGGTCCGGGGAGAGGCGGACGACCGGGGGCGGCGTACACCATGACGGCAGCTCAGTACGACGGGGGAACACTGCTGCGCGAGCGCTACCGGCTGCGGGAGCGGATCGGTCGCGGCGGCATGGGCGAGGTGTGGAACGCGCTGGACGAGTCGCTGGGCCGGGAGGTCGCGGTCAAGTGCCTGAAGCCGACGAGCCCTTCCCTCGACCCGTCCGTGCACCGGGTGCTGCGGGAGCGGTTCCGCAGGGAGGCGCGCGTCGCGGCGGCGCTCCAGCACCGGGGCGTCACCGTCGTCCACGACTTCGGCGAGAGCGAGGGCGTGCTCTTCCTCGTCATGGAACTGCTCGACGGCCGCAACCTGAAGCAGCTGCTCGGTGACAACGAGGGCCGCCCGCTGCCCCTGCCCGACGTCACCGACATCGCCGCGCAGATCGCGGCGGCCCTGGCGTACACCCACGCGCGGGGCATCGTGCACCGCGACCTGAAGCCCGCGAACGTCATGCGGCTCGCCGACGGGGACGTCAAGATCTGCGACTTCGGCATCGCCCGCCTCGGTCACGACATCGGCTTCACCTCGCGGCTGACCGGCACCGGGGTCGCCATGGGCAGCCCCCACTACATGTCGCCGGAGCAGATCGGCGGCGAGGACGGCATCGACCACCGCAGCGACCTCTACTCGCTGGGCTGCGTGCTCTACGAGATCGCCACCGGAGCGCCGCCCTTCGACCTCGACGACACCTGGGCCGTCCTGGTCGGCCACCGCGACACCCCGCCCCGGCCGCCGCGCGAACACCGGCCCGACCTGCCGGACGAACTGGAGCAGCTCGTCCTCGACCTGCTCGCCAAGAACCCGGAGGGCCGCCCGCAGAGCGCGGCGGACGTGGCGGGACGGCTCAAGACGCTCCGGGACAGAGGGCAGGGCGGGCAGGGCGGGCACGGCGGCACCCGCCCCGGGTCCGGGCTGCCGTCCTGGGCGCGCCGTCTGGAACTGCAGTCGGGGGCGCCCAGCGCGCGCGGCGGCGGGGCCCTGGCGAGCCGGCACACCGCGGCCGTCGGGCTCGCCCGGCTGGGCCGCTGGACCGAGGCCGAGCGGACGCACCGCGCCGTCGCCGAGGAGCGCGAGCGGCTGCTCGGCGCCGCCCATCCCGACACGCTGACCAGCCGCTACGAACTCGCCCTGTGCCTCAGCCGCGGCGGCCGCCACGCCGAGGCGCTGCGCATGTACGAGGACGTGGCGGCGGCCCGGGCGCAGGGGCTGGGCCCCGATCACCCCGGCACGCTGGCCGCCCGCCAGGAGGCCGCCTATGTGCTGGGGCGTCTCGGCCGTCACGAGGAGGCCCGCCAGGGGTACGCCGCGGTGCTCACCGCCCGGGAACTGCGCCAGGGCACCGACCACCCCGACACCCTGCACTGCCGGCACAACCTCGCCGTCACGCTCGGGCGGCTCGGCCGTACGCAGGAGGCGTACGCCTCGGCAGCCCAGGTCGCGGACTCCCGCACCCGCGTCCTGGGCCCCTCCCATCCCGACACGCTCACCACCCGCTGCGAGGTGGGCCACCTCCTCGGGCTCCTCGACCGCTGGCCGGAGGCCCGTGCCACCTACGCCCACGTCGCCGCGATCCGGGCCGGACTACTGGGCGCCGACCACCCGGAGACCCTCGCCGCCCGCCATGAACTGGGCATCTGCCTCGGGCGGATGGGACTCGGCGCCGAGGCCCACGAGCTCTACACCGACCTCGTCGCGCTGCGCACCCGCGTCTCGGGCCCGGCCCATCCCGACACCCTCCGCGCCCGGCACGGCCTCGGGGTCAACCTCGGGCGCCTCGGCCGCTGGCGGGACGCCCTCGCCGAGGCCCGCGACGTCACGGCGGTCCGCACCCGCGTCCTCGGCACGGACCATCCGGACACGCTCGTCAGCCGCCGCGAGGTCGCCGTCGCCCTCGGCTGGCTGGGCGACTGGCGGGAGGCCCTGGCCCTTCACGAGGCCGTGGGGGAGGCGCGTGAGCGCGTCCTCGGCGCGGACCACCCGGACACGGTGGCCAGCAGGCAGGACCGGGCCCTGTGCCGTGAGCAGCTGGGCCTGCGCGACTGACCCGGTTCAGGGTCGGCCGGTGAGCCGTGCCAGAGCCGCCCTGCGGAACGCCGCCACGAGCCGGTTGCCGTCGCCGGCGCGGGTCGCCGGCACGACATGGCTGGGCTCGACGCCCTCGAGGGGGATCGCCGTGAGGTCGGGGCGCAGGCCGCCGCGGACGCCCGCCGAGACGGCCACGGCCTGCCCGGCGGCGACCACCTCAAACTTGTCCTCGGCGGCGTCGATGAGGGGACCGTCCGGTGCCGGGCTGCCGTCGGGCCGGGGGTCGATGCGCCAGAACGCGCTCCACGACGGGTCGGACTCCCGTACCCGGGGCAGGGGTTCGCCGGCGATGTCGTCAAGGGTGACGGACTCCTTGCCCGCCAGGCGGTGGTCCAGCGGCACCACCAGCACCCGGGGTTCGTCGTACAGCACCGTCACGTGCAGCCCGCCGGTGGGGAACGGCAGCCGGGTCACCAGCGCGTCCACCCGGTGGTCCAGCAGCGCCGCGCCCGCCTCGTTCCAGGGCACGTGCTGGGTGCGCACGTCGGCGTCCGGATGCCGCTGGCGCAGCTCCCGCACCGCGGGGGTGACGATGAGGCCCGCGGTGTAACCCACGGTGATCCGGCTGGGGCGGGCGGCGGCGCGGGTCTCGGCCGCCGCGGTCGCCGCCGAGCGCAACAGCGCCCTGGCCCGGGGCAGGAAGACCTTCCCGGCCTCGGTGAGCACGGTGCCCCGCGGGGTGCGGTCCAGCAGGCGCGCCCCGAGCTGCTGTTCCAGGCGCCGGACCTGCCGGCTCAGGGACGGCTGCGTGACGTGCAGCGCCTCAGCGGCGCGGCCGAAGTGCCGGTGCTCGGCGACGGCCGCACGCGCACCCGGGAACTCCTGGGCTGGCGTCCGGAGCACCCCGCCCTGCTCCCGGACCTGGCGGCCGGCCACTACTTCGGCCGGTCCGGCGCCTGACCCGAGGCGGCTCCCCGGACACCCCGCGGCCGGGTCCGCGTGCGCCACACGGTGCGCATGCCCAGGAGTGCGGCCGGGGATGCACCTCCGGTGCGGGCAGGGCGACCCGCGGCTGCCGACAGCCGTGCTTCCGCCGTCGCCGGGCGCGTCCTGCACCCGGCGGCGGCCGCCCCGGCGCGTTCCCCGAACGCGCCCGTCGAGATCACCCGGGACCTCGCCCTCGCGGTGCCCCTCGACGAGCCGCTCACCCGGCAGGGGTACAAGCGCCGGCTCCGCCACCCGCACGGGGAGGGCCGCGCACGGCCCGTGTGACGGCGCCGCCGCCCGGCTCCGCCGGGGCGCCGGGCGGGGCGGCGGCGCCTACTGTGGAGGCGAGGGAGGCACATCCGATGACCCGACCCGTCACCGTGGGCCTGGACGGCTCGCCGGAAAGCCGCGCCGCCATGCACTGGGCGGCGGGGGAGGCGCTGCGGAGAGCTGTGCAGCTGCGGCTGGTGCACGCCGGGGGGCACCCGTACGGCGACGCGCTCGTGCGGGACGCCGCACAGGAGCTCGCCGAGCGCCATCCTGGCCTGCCCGTGACGACCGACGTGGCCGACGCCCCGCCGGCCGAACTGCTGGTCGCGGAGGCGGGACGCAGCGATCTGCTGGCCCTCGGTTCGCAGCGGCTGAGCGGGCTGAGCGGCTTCCTCCTCGGTTCCGTCGGGCAGACGACGCTGGCCCGCGCGGAGGGTCCCGTCGTGGTCGTCCGCACCGGTCAGGAGCAGGAGACCGGGGACGACCGGCGGCCCGTGGTGCTCGGCTTCAGCCTGCGCAAGGGCGCCGACGAGGTGATCGCCTTCGGGCTGGAGGACGCGCGGCGGCGCGGGGCGCCGCTGCGGGTCGTCCACGCCTGGTCGTACCCCCCGACGTACGGATACGTCCCCGCGGCCATGGACCCCACCTGCGGCGCGGAGATCTCCGCGGCGGAGCGGCACGCGGTGCAGGCGGCCCTCGCGCCGTGGCGGGAGAAGGCGCCCGGTGTGGAGATCACGGAGGAGGTCGCCGCGGGCAACGCCGCGCAGCCCCTGGTGGACGCGGCGGCCGGGGCCTCGCTGCTGGTCGTCGGGCGGTGCCGGAACCGGCCCGCCGGCGTCGGCCCGCACCTCGGGCCCGTGGCGCACGCGGTGCTGCACCACGCGGCCTGCCCGGTCGCCGTCGTCCCGCACTGACGCCCGCGCGGGACCGCATCAGCCCTCAGCGGAAGGGTGTCGCCCAGGCGGGTGACGTCCGCCGCCGACGGGTAGCGTCGCCGAGGTGAGCGATCTCCACACCTTGCACGTGAACGGCATCCGGATGGCCTACCGCACCTGGGGCGAGCCGGACGCGCCGCCGCTCGTGCTCCTCCACGGACGCGGCTCGGACGGCGCCGACTGGCTGCCCGTCGTGCCCGCCCTGGCCGCGACCCACCGGGTGTACGCCCCCGACCTGCGCGGCCACGGGGCGAGCGACCGGCCGGGCGAGTACGCCTTCGAGGCCATGCGTGACGACGTCGTCGCCTTCCTGGACGCCCTCGGCCCCGAGCCGGTGGTGCTGGCCGGGCACTCGATGGGCGCGGTCGTCGCCTACCTGGTGGCGGCGGAGCGGTCGTCCCGGCTGACCGCCCTCGTGCTGGAGGAGCCCGTGCCGCCGGACCCGGAGGTGCCGCCGCGGGCCGTGCCCCGCGGCCCGGAGGGGGACGAGACCTGCGACTGGCGGGTCATCGCGGCCGTCAACCGCTGGCGCAACGCCCCCGACCCGGGCTGGTGGGAGCTGCTGGCGACGATCGACTGCCCCACCCTCGTCCTGGCCGGCGGAGCGGGCAGCCATGTCCCCCAGGACGGGATCGCGGCCATCGCCGCGCGCGTGCCGGGGGCGCGGCTGGTGACCGTGGAGGCGGGGCACCTGGTCCACGGGGAACGCCCCGCGGACTTCCTCGCCGAGGTCAGCGGCTTCCTTCCGGCGCCCCGTCCCTGACCGGCAGCCCGGCCCGCAGCCACGCCTGGAATCCGCCCTCCAGGTCGGTGGCCCGGGTCAGGCCGACGTCCAGCAGCGAGGCCGCGGCGAGGCTGGAGGTGTAGCCCTCGGAGCACGCCACGATCCAGCGCACGCCGGGGCCGGTGGCCTCCGGGATCCGGGCGTCGCTCAGCGGGTCCAGCCGCCATTCGAGGACGTTGCGCTCGATAACCAGGGCGTCCGGGAACTCGCCCTCCCGGGCCCGCTGCGCGGCCGGGCGGATGTCGACCAGCAGCGCCTCACCCGCGGCGATCTCCGCCGCCGCGTCCTTCGGCCCGACCCGCCGCAGCCGGGCCCGGGCGCGGTCGAGCATCCGGTCGATGCCGGACCTGACGGTGGTGGACTGGTTCATCGGACGGCCTCCGGGGCGGTCGTGGACGCGGACGCGGTCACGGTCAGGGCACGTGACAGGGGGACGGCGCGGGGCACCGCGGAGGGCTCCGGATCGTCCGTCAGCACGGTACGCGTGCGCCGCAGGGAGCGCGCGTCGTCGACCGCGTAGTACGACATCGCCGTCAGGGGCGGCGAGTAGGCGTGCACGCTCACCGCGGGCGCGGCGGAGGTGTTGACGACGTCGTGGACGTGCCCGAGGGGAAAGCCCGCGCCGCCGCCCGCGGCGAGTTCCCGGGTCGAGATGCGGCCGCGGCCCCCGTCGTCGTGGAGCCAGCGGTGCTCGGTGAGGGTGCCGTCGACGACGCTCAGGGCACCGAGCGAGCCCGCGTGGTCGTGGAGTTCGGTGCAGGTGTCGCGGGGCCAGGTGATCATCCAGACGTCCACGTAGGGGTCCTGGTGCAGCCTGGTGTACCAGCGGCGGTCGGGCAGGTGGACGGGGAGGTGGACGCCGGCCTCGACGGCGGCGGCGTAGCCGAGGACGAGCGCGCGCAGTTGCGGGAGGACGAGCGGGGTAGGGCCGCTCACCCGGTCGTGCAGGGCCATGGGAAGGGCTCCAGAGCGGGAACACGACGTGCCCCGCCTGGGCGGGGGCAGGTCATGGGGTGGTCGGGGCTACGGAATCAGCCCCGGCGACAGCTCTGGTCGAAGTGGTGCGCACGGCGTCCCGGCCACAGGGGGCCCAGGCTCCAGATGTTCGTGCGCATGCCGCCATGAAAACACAGGACCGGCCGTTCCGTCGCGGTCACCGTCGCAGCCGTCACATGGGTGACACACGAGCGGCGATGATCCGCGCGCACTCCATCGACTCGGTGTGTGTCGTGTCCACTTCGAGGTCGTAGCCGACACCCCGGTGCACCGCCTCCGCCTGCGCCGCTGCCATGCCTCCCACCCGGTCGCCCCGGGCGGTCTCCCGGCCCGCCGCCACCTCGGGCGCGCAGCGGACGCCGACCCACAGCACCTCCAGGCCGTCCAGGGCGCGCCGCCAGCGGTCCTGCGAGGCGGGCCCGCCGAGGAACACCTCGTCGACGATCACCCGGGCCCCGGCCCGCGCCATGGCTCCGATGCCGACCGCCCAGGCGTCGTCCATGGCCCGGAAGGCCTCGCCGACCGACACGACGCCGTCCGCGCCGAAGCCGATGCCCGCGCCCGGCCCGGAGCCCCGCAGCCCGGCGGGCATCCCGTCGACGAGGGTGTCGGTGCCGAACGTCAGCCACGCCTCCGGCAGCAGCACCGCCTGAAGGCAGCGCGCGATGCCCGACTTGCCCGAACTGGAGCCGCCGTTCAGCACGATCACCTGGTACGCCATCGCGCCAGGTTAGGAGCCCGCCTCGCGGGTGCGCGAGTCAATTGCCGTCCGGGGCGCGGCGGGCCAGGCGCCTGAGCCTGCGTGCCTCCGCGGGCCGCAGGTTGGGGTCGGCGAGGCGGGCGCTGATCGCCTCGGCCATGCGCGGGGCGGGGTCGGTGGGGGCGGCGTGCAGGAAGCCGGCGAGCAAGAGCCGCAGTCCGGTGTCGCGGACGGGGCCCAGGCTGACGCCGCGCAGGATGGCGACGGTCAGCGCGGTGTCGGCGGCGGGGTCGCCCCCGGCGGTGTTGCTCCAGTCGATCAGCACCGGGCCGTCCGCGGTGAGGACCACGTTCTCCGGGTGCAGGTCGAGATGGAGGACGCGGTCACGGGCGGGGTCCCCGGTGGCGAAGCGGCGGCGGAGCCAGCCGGGTGCCGGGACGGCGTGCAGGGACGCCTGCAGCCCGGCCAGCAGCCGGCCGTGGGAGTGCGCCCGCCAGGGCCTGCGGGCCAGGTCCTGCGCCATGGTGGGCCCGGTGAGGCGGTCCATGACGAGGTCGGCGCCGTTCACGTCGTGCACGCGGGGCACCGCGAAGCCCACCCCGGCCAGGTGGGCCATAACCCGCGCCTCCTCGTCGGCCGAGCCGCCGTGCCGGTAGCGCCGCAGGACCCGTGTGCCGTCGAGGGCCCAGACATCGGCGTCGCGGCCCGCCCCGATCAGCTCCACAGGGCCTTCACCAGCTCCGCGGCGGGCGCGACGGTCCCGAAACGCGGAAGGGCGAGTGTGACCGCGGCTTCGTGCTCCGCGCCGCTGAGCGCGGTCATCGCGTCCTCGGCGAAGTGGAGTTCGTACCCGTGGTCGGCCGCGGCGCGGGCCGTGGACTCGACGCCCATGTTCGTCGCGATGCCGGCGACCACGAGGGTGTCGACGCCGCGCGCCCGCAACTCCCCGTCCAGCCCGGTGCCGTGGAAGGCGCCCACGGTCCGCTTGACGATCACGAGGTCGCCCTCCCGCTCCAGCCCCTCGACCAGTCCGCTCCCCGGTGGCTGCTCGTCGACCCCGGGGCGCTCCACGCGCACCAGCACGACCGGCGCCCCGGCCTCCCGGAAGGCGGCGGCGAGTCCGAGCGACGCCAGCACGACCTCCTCACCGGAGCGCGGGGCCAACGGCAGCTCCACGATGCGTTCCATCAGGTCGATCACGACAAGTGCGGTGCGCTGGGCCTCGATACGCGTCATGCGCACACCCTAAGGAGCGGGACCTCGCGTGCGCAGGGTTCCCCCGTCGATCGAGTGCGTCACCGTGCTCATCCTTCCGGTGGGAGGAGTTCGACGTCCTCGCCCGCCCTGCCGTCCCGCTCCACCGCCACGACGCGGACGCGTTCACCGGGCCGGACGGCCACCAGGGCGAAGGGCGAAGCCAAGGGCAGCTCCCGAACCGTGCGCGGCGCGCACGACGGCCCCGGTCCGGGGCCGGACCTCTCGATACGGAGGTGGCCGACCCGCCGGCTCACCAGAAGCTCGTGGACGCCGACGAGTTCCCCCTCGTCCTCCGCCTCGAAGACGCCGGCGCCGGTGGACAGCAGCGACTCCGACGAGGAGAGCACCGTGAACGCGGCGTCGGCCAGGACCGCCTCCCACGACGAGGCGTACGCGGGGTCGCATCCGGTCAGACCCCCGGACAGGTGCTCGGCCACCGTCCACCGCGGATCGGGTCCCCGGGTGGACCAGTACAGCTCGCTCGCGGCGAACCCGTCCTTCCTGCGGTGCAGCACGAGGACGAATCCGAGGTCCCCGTCGGTCCATACGCCGGCCGCGACAGGACCGCCGTCCAGGTCCACGCTCCGCCTGTCCATAATCGTGCCGCCCGGGGCGAACGGTCCCCGCTCCAGAGCCGCCGTCGCGATCTCCGCCGTCTTCCGCCGCATGGCCGTTCATGGTGCCAGAGGCCGGTGCGCCCGCGGGGCGTGGGCGCTGTGCGAGACCTGGGTCGAACTGCTCACGGGCGCCGCGGGCCGGGCGCGACTGCGCGGCCGACGTCTGCCGGCAGGCCGGCGTCACCGATCCGCGGCGGCAGATCGACGCCGTCGAGATGTACGTGTCCTTCTCCTGGTACGAGCCGATGGGGCTGGGGTATCTCGGTTTAGCACCGGAGGGGGAGGGCTGGAAGCTCACCGAGTCAGGGGTCACGGAGCTCGGCGGCGACCTGCCCGTCAACCCTTCGGGTGGTGTGCTGTCCACCGATCCGATCGGCGCCTCGGGCATGATCCGCTTCGCCGGGGCCGCCCTCCAGGTGCGCGGCACGGCGGGCGGGCGCCAGGTGGACGGCGCACGACCGGCGCCGGGTCACGCGTACGGCGGGGGTTCGCAGTTCTTCGCCCTGTGGGTGGTCGGATCCGGGCACCCCGGAGAGTGAAACGGGCATGAACCGGTACCGGGACCGGGCAGGTTCTTCCATGACCTGTCCGGGCCCCGGCACGGTCGCTAGGCTGGCCCGGACGACGGAGTCGGGAGGAGAACGGACGTGGCCGAGAGCACGATCGGATCGCCGTTGGCCAACGGGAAGAAGCCGCAGCTTGATCTGGCCAACGCAACATGGCAGTCGAGCAGCCAGGGCACGGGAGACGTCCAGATCGCCTTCGTCGAGGGCTATATCGCCATGAGGGACGGCCGGAGCCCCGAGGGGCCCTCGCTGATCTTCACCCCGGCGGAGTGGAGGGCCTTCGTCCTCGGGGCCCGCGACGGCGAGTTCGACCTCACCTGACGGAATGTCACGGGCACGTCCGGCGGCCCGCCCCCGACCGTGGCGGCGGGCCGCCGGCGCATCCGGCCGGGCGGCTGCGCCCACGCCGTGTCCGCCGTCGGCAGCGCCCGTTGTGCGCCCCCTAGGCGCATGCACCCGACGGCGCGTCATGTCGACGCCGCGCGGCATGTGCCGGAGGCATCGGGGCCGGGCCTTCCCGCATGTGGGCGCACCCGATCGAGCACAGTCGATCACTTCGCGGACGATTTTGAACAGCCGTCACCAGTTCGCATTATCCACTCACGCAGGGTCCCCGGTGGCGTACGCTGAGATGCCACCGGACAGTCGTCCGAGTATCACCGGCGCGCTCCCGGCGCGCGCCGGATCAGGGGCAGGGGGTGCACTATGGCGCGGCGCGCACCGAAGTCCCGGAGGCCGCTCCTCGAACGCGAGGCCGAACTCGTGGCCGTCGACGAGGCGCTGGCCGAGCTCACGGGTATACGGGCCGAGGGGGAACACCCCCGCAGCGGCACACGGCGTGGCGGCGTGCTGGCCTTCGCCGCCCCCGCGGGTCTCGGCAAGACGACCCTGCTCGCGGAGACCAGGCGCCGGGCCTCCGCCCTCGGCTGCACCGTCCTGTACGCCCGCGGCGGCGACCAGGAACAGGGCGTCGCCTTCCACGTCGCCCGCCAACTGCTCCAGCCCCAGCTCGCCGGAGCCGGCGACGAGGTGCTCCGCTCCACCCTCGGCAGCTGGTACGGCATCGTCGGCCCCGCCCTGGGACTGTGCACCGACGGCGCGGGCGCGCCCCCTGACCCGCAGGGCCTCGCGGACGGCCTCGACTGGGTGCTCACCCACATCGCCGTCCGGCGGGCCCCGGTGGTGCTCGTACTCGACGACGCCCACTGGGCCGACCCCGAGTCGCTGGGCTGGCTGGCCGCCTTCGCGCCCCGCGCCGAGGAACTCCCGATGCTCGTCGTCGTGGCCTACCGCCCCGACGAACTCCCCTCCCAGGCCGAGGCGTTCCGCGGGCTGCCCGACCGCTCCGGCACCCGCCCGATCGGCCTGGAACCGCTCAGCGCGGCCGCCATCGGCCGGCTCGTCCGCGAGACCGTCGGCGAACACGCCGACGAGGCCTTCTGCCGCGAGGCCTGGGCCGTCACCGCCGGCAACCCCTTCGAGGCCGTGGAGCTCACGGCCAAGGTCCTCGACCGTGCGCTGCGGCCCGACGAGTCCAGCGCGCACCTCCTGCGCGACCTCGCCGCCGCCGCCAAGGGCAGCGGCCTCATCGCCCGCCTGGAACGCCTGGGCACCTCCACCGTCCGCATGGCGTGGGCCGCCGCCGTCCTCGGCACGTCCATCTCGCCGGCGATCGCGGCGAGCGTGGCGGGCCTGGGCGGCGAGGAGGCCGCCGACGCCGCGGACCGGCTGCGCAAGGCCCGCATCCTCACGGGCAGCGACGTGCTGGAGTTCGTCCACCCCCTCATCGCCACCGCGGTGTACCGGGCGATCCCCGACGCCGTGCGGGTCGCCCTGCACGGCCAGGCCGCCTGGTCCGTCGTGGACGCCGGTCTCGGCCCCTCCGCGGCCGCCCGCCACCTGCTGGAGACCCACCCCGAGGGCGACCCGTGGGTCGTCACCCAACTGCGCCAGGCCGCCCGGGACACCGCCCGGGCCGGCGCCCCCGACGCGGCACGCCGCTACCTGGCGCGGGCGCTGCGTGAGCCGCCGCCCTTCGAGGACCGGGCCGCCGTGCTCTTCGAACTCGGCTGCTCCTCCCTGCTCACGGAGCCGGCCACCACCGTCAACCACCTGCGTGCCGCGCTCGAGGAGCCGATCGTCGACCCGGCGCTGCGCGACGCGATCACCTACCGGCTCTCCCAGGCGCTGGCCCACTCCGACCGGCTCGGCGAGGCCGCGGACACCGTCGGGCAGGCCGCCCGTACCGCGACCAACGCGCGGGCCCGGCTGCGGATGCAGGAAGAGCAGTTCATGTGGGACGCCTTCCGCTCCGACGAGCCGGACTCCCCGGCGCGCTCCCGCAGGCTGAGCCGCCTCGCCGACCGGCTGACCGGACGGGACCTGACCGAGCGCTACATCATCGGACTGCGCGCCTGGGACGCCACCCTGCGCGGCGAGCCCGCCGAGACCGCGCTCAGGCACTCCGACCGGGCCCTGGACGGCGGCCTGCCCTGGGCCAGCGAGGACTTCGGGTTCGAGGTCCCGGTCCTCGTCGCGATGACGTACATGTACGCCGACCGGCCGGGCCGGGCCGAGGAGCTCTTCGCCGCCGGCATCGGCGACTACGAGCGCCAGGGCTGGCGCGGCGCCCATCTGGCCTTCGGCTACTCCCTGCTCGGCTACGTGCGTTACCGCCGCGGCCGGCTCGCCGAGGCGGAGGACTTCGCCCGCGACGGCCTGCGGCTGGCCGACCGCGTCGGCCGCGGCACCCCGGTCGTCTGGTACACCGTGGCGATCCTCGTCGAGATCCTGCTCGCCCGGGGCCGGGTCCGCGAGGCCACGGCCCTCGCCGACCAGTACGAGTTCCATGAGCCCTTCCCGGCGGCCGTCACCTTCCCCGACGCCCAGACCGTCTACGGCCGGCTGCTGCTCGAGCGCGGCATGGTCAACGAGGCCATCGCCCAGCTCGAGGCGTGCGGTCGCCGGCTCGACCCCCGGGGCGTGCGCAACCCCGGCTGGTCGCCGTGGAAGCTCCACCTCGCGCTCGCCGAGGCCCGGGACACCCCGGAGCGGGCCCGTGCCACCGCCGCGGACGCCGTCGAGCGTGCCCGGCAGTACGGCACCGCGTCCGCGATCGGCCAGGCGCTGCGGGTCTCCGCCGAGGTGGCCGCGGAGCCCGACCGGCTCAAGCTGCTGCACGAGGCGGTCGCGCACCTGGAGCGCTCACCCGCCGGCTACGAGCTGGCACGGGCCCTGGTCGACCACGGCGCCGTGCTGCGCCGCGAGGCCCGGCTCCACGAGGCGGCCGAGCAGCTCTACCGGGGCCTGGAGACCGCTGTCCACTGCGGCGCCGACGCCCTGGCCGAGCGCGCCCGCGATGAACTCGCCGCCGCCGGACTCCGGCCGCGCAGGCTCCGTACGACCGAGACCGACGCCCTCACCGCCCAGGAACGGGCGGCCGCCTCACGGGCCGCCCGCGGGGAGGACGACGAGCAGATCGCCGCGGGTCTGGACACCGACGTGGAGAGCGTCACCCGTCTGCTCTCCGCCGTCTACCGCAAGATCGGCACCGACCGGTCAGGCCTCGCCAGGGCCCTGGCACCGTAGCGACGCGACCCCGGGCACGCGGCCCGCCCGGGGACCGTACGATGGGCGCATGTCGTTCCTCCGCCGCCGCAGCGCCGCAACGCCCACAGGGCCGGAATTCGACGTCCTGGCCATGGACCCGGGCGACTGGCCGGGCGAACTGGGCGCCGGGCTGCTGCCCGGGGAGGACGGCAGCTGTCAGGGCATCTTCCTGCGCTACGACCTCTTCGGCGGGCGCGGTCCCGCCATGCTGATCGGCAACCTCCCCGAGGGCTCGCCCGCCCGCGACCTCGAGGAGGGCCAGATCCCCTTCGAGGTAGCGCAGCTGATGCTGGCCCTCGGCAACGACGAGCCGGTGGAGGTCGTCGGCACCGAGGACACCCCGGTCATGCACGGTGACAACCTGCTGATCGTGCGCAAGGTGAAGCTCTCCGAGGGGCGCATCGCCTGCACGCAGTTCGACCGCAGCGACGGCGTCCTGGTCACCATCGCGACCTGGGACCGTCCGATCACCGACGACCTCTACCAGTTGCTCAAGCCCCTCCCCGCGGAGATGTTCCAGCAGGGCTGAACGGGGCCCAGGAGGGCCGCAGGGTCACGTCCCCGGCCTTGACCCAGGCCACCCGGTGGCCGAACTGGATCTCGTAGTAGCGCTGCTCGCCGCGCACCACCACATGCTGCGAGGCGTCGAACGTGACCGCCCGGTAGTACTCGCCGCGCGTCACCTGGCCGACCGCGTAGCTCTGGCCCGGGAGGAGCCGGTACGGCAGCGGGGCCTCCGGCTGCACCGGGACCCCCGCCGGGTAGGCCGACGCCTCCGGGTAGGCGCGCCCGTACACCGGGACCTCGCCGCGGCCCTTCTTCGGCGTGACCAGCAGGCCCGTGGCGGGCAGGGCGGTCCGGTGTCCCCTGGGGTCGTGGAACCAGGCCTTCTGGCCGAGGTACCAGATCGCCGTCCAGTCCCCGCGCCGCTCGGCCACCGCGAACTGCTGACCGGTCGAGGCGCGGGCACCGGTGTCGTTCACCCCGGTCGTCGAGGGGGCGTCCCCGTGCAGGCCCGTGTCCTTCACGAGCGGGGCGTCCTCGCGCGGCTCGGTGTACAGCCGGACGGCCGTGGACCCGCGGGACGGGCAGGTGTCGCCGGCGGTCGCGCACCCCGTGTGGACGGGCCGGTTGGAGACGTAGTCCGGGGCGATCGTCACCAGCGCGCTGCCGGGTCCTGCGGTCTGCCGGAAGGGCGCTCCCAGCAACTGGAAGTAGTGCGCCCAGTCCCAGTACGGGCCGGGGTCGGTGTGCATCCCCGGGATGTTCGCCGGGGTCGGGCCCGGAACGTTGTCGTGGCCGAGGATGTGCTGCCGGTCCAGCGGGATGCCGTTGCGCCGGGCCAGAAAGCGGACCAGCCGTGCGGACGCCCGGTACATGGCCTCCGTGTACCAGGTGCCCGGGTCGGTGAGGAAGCCCTCGTGCTCGATGCCGACCGACTTGGCGTTGACGTACCAGTTGCCCGCGTGCCAGCCGACGTCCTTGGTCCGCACGTGCTGGTCGACGTGGCCGTCCGCGGAGCGGATCGAGTAGTGCCACGCCAGGTAGTCCGGCTTCTGGACCAGTTGGAGGGTGGTGTCCCAGGTGGCCTCGGTGTCGTGCACGACGATGTAGTCGATCTTCTGGTCGTGCGGGCGGTCGGCGAGGTCGTGGTTGCCGTAGTCGTCCGTGCCGTACTCCTCGTACGGGGCCGGGAGCCACTCGCAGGCGATCGTGCGCGGGCACTCCGTCCCGTCCGCGGGGACGGTGCGCAGGCCCAGGGAGCGGAGCCGGGAGGTGTCCGGCGCGAGACCGGGGTGCGCGGCGAGGGTGAGGGTCTCCCCGTCGTCCGTGGTGCGTGTGGCCCCGTCCCGGATGACCTGGAAGACGTCGTCGGCGAAGACCGAGGCGGTGGCGGAGTCGTCGGCGCCCGAGTAGCGGGCCACCGCGCCGTACCAGCTCGCCGGGTCCGAACTCAGCGGCGCGCCCAGTGACTTCTGGGCCTGGGCCAGCAGCGCCGCGCCGCCCTCGACGTTGGCCGCCGGGTCCTCGCGCAGCTCCTCGGCGCGCAGCCCGGTCAGCCCGGCGGCACGGTCCAGCGTCGTGAGCGACGGCGGCAGCGCGCGGGTGTCCGCCGTGGGTGGTCCGACGTCGGTGAGGGGACGTCCTACGTCGCCGCGCGGGTCGTCACCGCCATCACCCCTTCGAGGGAAGTCGGTGATCGCCGACCGGGCGTCCGTGAGGTGCATGGGGCCGTATCCGGCGGTGACACTGGGCAGCCCTCGGTGGGTGTCCCAGCGCGACTCCAGGTAGGCCACGCCCATCAGCACGCTCTCCGGCACGTGGTGGCGCTCCGCGGCGTCCCTGAAGGCCTGCCGGAGCGGCACGTCCCGCTCGTCCGAAGTCGCGCCGGCCGCGGGGAGCGGCGACAGCGCGGAGAGCAGGGCGCCGACGGCCACGGTGGCCGTCGCGGCGGTGACGACCTTGCGCGGGCGTCTCGCGTTGTGGGGGGTTCCTCGCACTGCAGCCTCCTGTGGTGACGCACGGGGCCGTTCGGCACCACAGAGGTATCCCTTGCTCGACGATCCGTCAACTGTGCGGTGCAGTAACCGTTTACGCATGTCAGCGCCCGTGCGGGAGCTTTCCCCGCACGGGCGCTGTGGCCTGCGGTGCGTCAGTGGACTGGACCACCGGCGGTGCCGCCCCGGCCGTGAAGCCGGCCGGGCGGCACCGCGACGTGACCCGGGGACACTCCCCTGGACCCCGGGTCCGCGATCGCGGTGTGCCGCCGTCCGTCACGCACCGGTTCCTCCCCTTCCGTCCGGGAACCGGCCGCGGGGTCACCTGGTGCCGACGGCGGCCCTGACGGCCCGCCGGGCGAGGCCCGCGTCGTCGTGCAGCCGGCGCAGCAGCAGCCGCTGCTCCTCGCCGGCCTCGCCCGCGCCGGGACCCGCCGGGACGGTGCTGCGCATCGTGCGCTGCACGGCCGTCTCGTAGGTGCGGATCTCGCGGGTGACCACCAGCATCAGGTTGACCAGGAAGGCGTCACGCGCGATCGGTCCCGCGGCCTGCGCCATCTGGCTGATCTGCCGCCGGGTGGCCGGGTCGTCGCCCAGGATCATCCAGAGCACCGCCAGGTCGTAGCCCGGCAGGTACCAGCCCGCGTGCTCCCAGTCGACCAGCACCGGGCCGGCCGGGGAGAGCAGGATGTTGGAGAGCAGGGCGTCGCCGTGGTTGAACTGGCCCTGTGCGTGCGCCAGTCCGTGCAGCAGCTTCTGCAGGTCGCCCATGTCGCGGTCGGTGAGCAGTCCCAGCTCGTGGTAGCGGGACAGCCGCGCCGCGTAGTCGATCGGGGCGTCGAAGACCCCGGCCGGCGGACGCCACATGTTGACCCGGGAGATCGCGCTGAGCGCCATCCGCACGTCCGCCCGCGGCGGGGCCTCCGAGGGGTGCCGCTGCAGGGCCGCGACCCGTCCGGGCATGCGCTCCAGGACGAGTGTGCAGCTCTCGGGGTCGGCGGCGATCAGCCGCGGCGCCCTGACCGGCGGCCGGTGCCGTACGAACGCGCGGTACGCGGCGATCTCGTGGCGGTACCGCTCCACCCAGGCGGGGGAGTGGTCCAGCAGGCACTTGGCGACCGCCGGGGCGCGGCCCGAGGTGCCGACCAGCAGCACCGAGCGGCCGCTGCGCCGCAGCATCTGGACGGGCGTGAACTCGGGGCAGATGCGCTGCACCGAGGCGATGGCCGAGCGCAGCTGCGCGCCTTGGGGTCCGGTCAAGTCGAGCCTCCCGCTGAGCGGATGGGAGGTCCCCGGCGCGCCTCGGCGCGGAGCGGGCAGCACCGGGCGAGGACGTATGGCGGTCCCGGTCCCGGTGAACCCCGGGATCTGGGTCGGCCGGGGCGGTGCGGACACGGAGGACGATGCTGAATACATATGGGGAGACAGATCCCTTCGTGTGCCAACGGGCTCTTGACGAGGTGGCGGGGCCGGCGCGTGGACGGATCCGGAGCCGGAGTCGGCGTCCGGTCCCGCACCCTGGGGAATGCGGGTCCGGGCCGGCGGTCCGAACTGTCCACGCGCCGTACGCCCCTCGCGTTCCAGTACGCACATGGCTCTCGAGTTGTTCAACGCTGATCGGCGTTTTTCGAAAGTTGTTCATATGCGACCGTTCGCGAGCCGGCGAGTGCCGGGCCGGGTGGCGCGTTCCTACCTGACCACCGCGTGCGGGTGGCAGACCATCTGGCGCACCCTGGCGAACCATGGCGAATGCTCGCGGCGGCGCTGACCGGCCGTTAGTGTCAACAGTGCCGAGGAACCTGGGGGCTTGGATGGACAAGGAAGCCAACACACGGCTAGCGGACCTGTTCGCACTCACCGGATGGTCCAAGGGAGAGCTCGCGCGACTCGTCAACCGGCAGGCGGCGGCCATGGGCCACCCGCAGCTGGCGACGGACACCTCGCGCGTGCGCCGCTGGATCGACACCGGTGAATCTCCCCGCGAACCCGTGCCCACCGTGCTGGCGGCCCTGTTCACCGAGCGTCTCGGCCGTGTCGTAACCATCGAGGATCTCGGGTTCGGCCGGCATCGGCGTACGGGAAGGAAGCAGTCCGTCAGCGCCGACGGACTGCCCTGGCCACCGGAGCGAACAGCCGCGGTCCTCACCGAATTCACGGGAATGGACCTCATGCTCAACCGACGCGGTCTGGTGGGCGCGGGAGCCGCGCTTGCCGCGGGTTCCGCACTCAGCAGCGCCATGTACGACTGGCTGCACACCGATCCGGCGCTCGCGGCCGACGCCCCCACCACCCATGACCCCTTCACCGCCGACGCCGCCTCCTACGACCGCTACGAGGCGGCCCCCGTGGGCTCCCAGGAGATCGAGGCGCTGGAGCGCTCGGTCGAGGTGTTCCGCGCCTGGGACGCGTCGCGCGGCGGCGGGCTGCAGCGCAAGGCGGTGGTCGGACAGCTCAACGAGGTGGGCGGCATGCTCGCCTACCAGCACCCGCCGCACCTCAAGCGAAGGCTCTGGGGCGTGGCGGCCAACCTCGCCGTCCTGGCGGGCTGGATGTCCCACGACGTGGGCCTGGAGCCCACCGCCCAGAAGTACTTCGTCATCGCGGCGCACGCCGCCCGTGAGGGCGGCGACCGGCCGAGGGCCGGCGAGGCGCTCTCACGCGCCGCCCGGCAGATGGTCCACCTGGGCCGGCCGGACGACGCCCTGGACCTGATGAAGCTGGCGCAGTCCGGCTCCGGGCACGAGACCCTGCCGCGCACCCGGGCCATGCTCTGCACCATCGAGGCCTGGGCACAGGCCTCCATGGGGCACGGCCAGGCGATGCGCCGCACCCTCGGCAAGGCCGAGGACCTCTTCGCCACCGACCGCGGCGACGTCCCGCCGCCGAGCTGGATGCAGATGTTCGACGAGGCCGATCTGCACGGGATGCAGGCGCTCGCGTACCGCACCCTCGCCGAGCACGAGCCGCTGGCCGCACGGACGGCACAGCAGCACGCCAAACAGGCGCTGGAACTGCGCGACAAAGGCCGGGACCGGTCCAACATCTTCGACTACATCTCACTGGCCTCGGCCTGCTTCATCGCCGACGACCCGGAGCAGGCGGACCGCTACGCGCGACTGGCGCTGCTGACCATAAGGCAGAACTCGTCGCTGCGTACCTGGGACCGGTTGCGGGAGATGTACCGGCTGACGGCCCGCTACTCCGACTTCACCAGGATCCAGGACCTGCGTGAGGAGATCGAGATCGCGCTGCCGAGCGGACCCCAGCGCAGGGGCCCCGTGATCTGAGCGGAGCGCCGAGCGCAGGACGTGGACGACGGGTATGTCGCGGACATCACAGGCATCGCGAACATCGATGCGCGGGACCAGCCGACTCGACGCCGAATGAGCCGGCTCTCCCGGATGCCCACCCTGTGTCGACACGTCGACATGTCCATGCGCCGCCGCCGGATGCGCACCCGCACGGTGCGGGTGTCGTGCGTCTTTCGCGCGGAGCCTGTGAATGGCCGGTGCGGGATCGGTGGTGCCACTGTGGAATTCGGCGCAGCCGAGGACCTCAGTGGAACGTGGCGATGAGCACGCAGGCATCGTCCTCGCGCTCGGGGGCGCCGAGTTCCTCCACCACGATGCGCACGCACTCCTGAGGGGTACGGGCCCGGGCGAACCTCGGGCCGAGTCCCAGCAGGTGCCGCACCGCGGCGCCCGCGTCGGAGGCGGCCACCGGACCGGAACGGCGCGGCAGCAGGCCGTCGGTGTGCAGTACCAGCAGGTCTCCGGGGAGCAGCCGCTCGGTGACCTGGCCGTACTGCGCGCCCGATGTGGCGCCCAGCAGTACGCCCTCGGGCGCGTCGAGCGCACGCCCCGTCCCGTCGCGGAACAGCAGCGGGGCGGGGTGTCCAGCCTGCGCCCACACCAGCGAGCGGTCCTCCGGGCGGTAGCGGCAGCACAGGGCGCTGCCCAGTGCGGGCTGTGCGGAGCTGTCCAGCAGCTGGTTGAGCCCGCCCAGCAGCGGTGCCGGATCCAGCCCCGTCATCGCCATTCCGCGCAGCGCGCCGAGGAGCATGGCCATGCCGGAGGTGGCGGAGACCCCGTGCCCGGTCAGATCGCCCACGGTGAGCAGCGCGGAGCCGTCGGGCAGTTGCAGCGCGTCGTACCAGTCGCCGCCGACGAGGGATCCGGTCGAGGAGGGGAGGTAGTGGGCGGCGAGGTCGATCGTGGTGGGGCCACCCTCCTGCGGGAACCGCAGGGAACCGCGCCACGGCGGCAGCACGGCTTCCTGCAGCTCCACCGCCAGCCGGCGCTCGGTCTGCGCGATCTGCCGCTCGCGCTGCAGCGAGTCACGGGTCTCGCGCAGCGTCCGCTGGCTGCGGCGCAGTTCGCTGACGTCGCGGAGCACCGCCCACATCGAGGCGGTGGCGCCGGCGGCGTCGAGCACCGGCTCGCCCACCATGTGCACGGTACGCACGGCACCGTCCGGGCGGACGATGCGGAACTCGCAGTCGATCGGCCGGGCGTCCACCAGGCAGCCGGTCACGGCCGCGGTGAGCGTCTGCTGGTCCTCCGCGAAAAGCCAGGAGGGCAGCTCGTCCAGGGTCAGCGGCCCGTCCTCGTGGGTCCGGCCGAAGATCCGGTAGAGCTCGTCCGACCACTGGACACCGTCCGTGACCAGGTTCCACTCGGCGCTGCCGGCCCGCCCCAGGGCCTGCACCGCACCGGGGACCGGTGCGGGGACGGACACCTCCCGGGGCGGCGGGGCCGCGTGGGCGGCGGCGCCGGGCTCGGCGGCCGCCTCCCGGTGGCCGAGGTCGGGGAGGCCGTCCCGCAGCTGCCCGAGGTGCGCGCCCAGGTCGTCGAGCTGATGGACGGCGAGGTCGCACAGCGCGCGCTGCCAGCGCAGCTGCGGGTCCTCCTCGTCCTCGGCGGCGGCGTCACGGCGGACGGCGTCGACCTTGCCGCGCAGCTGGCGGGTCTGGGAGATGAGCGCGTCCACGGTGCCGGGCTCAGGCTTCGCGGTGGCGCGATCCTCATGCAAATGGGGCGGCATGACGCTCTCCGAACATGTCTCCGAACCGGGCGCCGGCCTCAACGGGGCCGTACGGATGGGCCAGTCACGACTCTTGCACAAGGAGTGATGACCCGTAAGGGTTTCTGCAATACCCGATCCGGTGGTGCTGCAGGCATATGCCAGAAGCCTGGAGTGCCCCCCGCTCGGAGGACTCCGCGGAATGCCCCGGTCCGGGTAAGCTGCGGGACTCCGCCCCCTGAGCGTGCTCACGGGCTGCCCGGGTGCCGTGCAAAGGGTTTGAACCCGGGACGATCTGCGAAGATACCTCGCAGCCGGTAACGGAAAATCCCGTTGCCAACCAACCCCCCGCACCGGATGCTGACCTCATGTTCGACCCCGACATAGCGCCCAGCGGTACCCTTCTCGGCCTCCTCCAGAGAGGACGCGGAGACGGGACCCTGCACGCCCTCGCGGCGCAGCGAGCCGACGCGCTCGCCGCGCTGGAGCAGTGCGTCCTGCGCGACCCCCGCCACGACTGGCGCGTGGAGTCCCGCTCCCTCTATTACGCGCGCCTCTACTCGGAACTCGAGGGCCCGCTCGACGGGATCGAACAGCACCTCTTCCACCCCGACGACGTCATCAGCCCGGACGAGCACCGCTGCGGCCTGGCCCTGTCCGTCCTCGGGCACCTCGCCGGCTACGGCCGCAGGGACGCCGTCCTGCTGCTGCGCCGGTACGCGGCCACCGGCGGCAACTGGGAGTGGGCCCTGGACGAGCTCGCCGTACGTGACGAGGACGACGCGCTGCGTGCGCTCGGCCCCGCCGTGCTCGCCCGCTTCCCCGCGACCACGGAGGGTGACGCCCAGCTCGCCGCCGCGCTCCGCGAGGCGTACGAGCCCCGGCCCTGGCGGTTGTGGGCCGAGGATCCCGACCCGGCCGTATCCGAACGCGTGCGCAAGGCGTCGGAGCAGACCGCCTTCGACCGGTGGCAGCGCCAGATGCGGCCCGCCGGGCCGACCCCGGGCTGGAGCGTGGGCGCCGTGCTCGAATGGGCCCAGGAGGGCCTGGCCGCCCACCCGCCGCAACACCGCGACGCCCCCGCCGCCCGCTGCCTCGCCGCCGTCGCCGGCCCCGAGGACCGCGAGGAGCTCGTCCGGTCGGCCCGCGGCGGTCCCGAGGCGGCCCGTGCGGCCGCCCTCCGCCACCTCTGCGACCGCCAGGACCGCGAGGCGCTCGACCTCATCGAGGCCGCCGCCCTCAGCACGTCCGAAGTCGTGGTCCGAGCCGCCGTCGAGTCCTTCGAGCGGATGCGCAGCGTCGCCGCCCTCACCCGGGCCCGCGCCTGGTCACGCCGCGAGGACGTGCTCGGCGCGGCCGCCGCCCGCATGCTCGCCTGCCGCGGCGGCGAACAGGACGCCGACCGCGTGCTTGGCGCGCTGCGCCGCCTCGTCCAGCGCGAGGGCGCCGACGCCGAGGGCCTGGCCGTGCTCGTCGAGGGGGCCGGCCGGCTCGCCATCGAGTGCGCCGCCCCCGTACTGCGCCACGTCTACCGCGAGACCAGCTCCTCGCAGGTGCGCGGTGTCGCCGCCCACGCCCTCGGCCGCACCGATCCCAGCTTCGGCGCCGGACTCGCCGTCGAGTGCCTGTGGGACTGCGAGGAGACCACCCGCGAACTCGCCGCCCGTACGGCCACGACCGCGGACGTCCGCGTCCTGGCCCGGCTGCGCAGCCTCGCCGCGGATCCCGCGGAGGAGGCCGAGGTGCAGACCGCCGTCCGCGGCCGCCTCAGCTCCGGAGACCCCGCGCGCTGACGGACGGCACATGCCGGAGCGGGACCGGACGTACGGGTGCGGACGGCCGCCGCGCCCCGCTCGGCCAGAGGGAACGCGCCGACGGGATACGTCATCGGCGCCGGCCGGTCCGAGTGCTCCCGGGCCCGCGAGCACGGCGGTCGGCGGCGCGTCGAGGTCAACCGGCTGGTGCTTGCCGTCACGGCGTCCCGGCGGGGACGCGGGCACTGGTGCCGCGTGCCGACGACAAGCCGATGGCGGGTTCGGCTACGCCGAGGACGGACACCCGGTGACGGGCACCGGCGCCCTGTCGGACCGTCACCCGGACCGCTGCACCGGCCGTGGCCCCCGGCGGTTCGCCCCCCGCCCCGTGGGCTCGTCGCCGAACTCCTGCCCGGACCGGCGAGCGGCGCCCGACGCCACGGGGCGCGCCCGGCGCGGCGTCCGGGAGAGCCCCACAACCGCCCCGGCGGCCGGAAGGCCCGATCCGGGGCCAACGCTCACGGCACGTTCCCCAAGGTGAAAGATCCACGTGACCCGGACAACGCCCGCGGAGCCGACAACGTCCGTATGCGAGTAGCCATCGTCACGGAGTCCTTCCCACCCGACGTCAACGGAGTGGCCCACTGCGCGTTGCGCACGGCCGAACATCTGGTCCGCAGGGGCCACGAGCCCCTGGTCATAGCGCCGGCTGGCCCGAACGAGTCCGCGGCGGGCGACGAACCGTGCCCCGTCGTACGCGTGCCGTCGCTGCCGCTGCCCGGCTACCCGCAGGTCCGGGTGGCGCTCCCCGGCCGCAGGACCGCGGCGGCGATCGCGGCGCACCGTGCCGAACTCGTCCATCTGGCCAGCCCGTTCATCCTCGGGGTGCGCGGCATGGCCGCCGCCACCCGGCAGCACATCCCCGCGGTCGCCGTCTACCAGACCGACCTGGCGGGGTACGCCCGCACCTATCTGAGCCTCGGCGAGAGCACCGCGTGGCGCCGGATCCGCGCCGTGCACACGGCGGCCGACCGCACGCTCGCACCGTCCAGCGCCTCCCAGCGGGACCTGGAGGCGCACGGCGTCCCGCGCGTGCACCTGTGGCCGCGAGGCGTGGACTCCGTCCGCTTCGACGCGGCCCACCGCGACGAGGCGCTGCGTCGTGAACTCGCCCCGAACGGCGAGGTCCTGGTCGGCTACATCGGGCGGCTGGCCGCGGAGAAGCACGTGGAGCTGCTGGCCGGTGCCTGCCGGCTGTCCGGGGTGAAGGTGGTCGTCGTCGGCGACGGCCCGAGCGCGCCGGGGCTGCGCGAGGCGCTGCCGGGCGCGGCCTTCCTGGGCCGCCGCACCGGGCACGACCTGGCGCGGATCTATGCCTCGCTCGACGTCTTCGTCCACACCGGGCCGTTCGAGACGTTCTGCCAGACCGTCCAGGAGGCGATGGCCAGCGGGCTGCCCGTGGTCGCTCCCGCCGCCGGCGGTCCCCTCGATCTCGTCGACCACGGCCGCACCGGGCTGCTCGTGCCGCCCGGCGACGTGGACGCCTTCACCGGCGCCGTACGGCTGCTGGCGAGCGCTCCGGCGATGCGCGACCAGTTCGGCGCCGAGGGGCGCGCCGACGTGGCCGCACGCACCTGGGAGGCCGTCGGCGACCTGCTCCTGCGGCACTACGCCCAGGTGCTCGACGCCCGTACGGCGGTGGCGGCATGAGCGGCCGGCTGCGCATCGTCCGCCTGGCGAACTTCGTCACGCCCACCTCCGGAGGCCTGCGCACCGCGCTGCGGCACCTCGGCGAGGGCTATCTCGCGGCCGGCCACGACCCGGTCCTGGTCGTCCCCGGTCCCGCCGCCAAGGACGAGACGACCTCCCAGGGCCGCGTCATCACGCTCCCCGGCCCCCTGGTGGCCGGCACCGGCGGTTACCGCGTGCTGACCGGCCGGGCCCGGCTGGAGGCGGTGCTGGACGGCTTGCGCCCGGACCGCCTGGAGGTCTCCGACCGCACGACGCTGCGCTGGACCGGGGAGTGGGCGCGCCGCCGCCGCGTGCCGGCGGTCATGGTGTCCCACGAGAGCGTCGACGGTGTGCTGCGCACCTGGGGCCTGCCCGGCGGCCTCGCCCAGGGTGCCGCCGACCGGCTCAACCGCCGCAGCGCGCACGTGTACTCCCGCATCGTCTGCACCACGGCCTGGGCGGCCGTGGAGTTCGAGCGGATCGGGGCCCGCAACGTCGTACGGGCGCCGCTCGGCGTCGACCTCGAGGCGTGCCACCCGGCGCACCACGACCCGCAGTTGCGCGCCCGGTACGCCGGCAACGCCGAGGTGCTGCTGGTGATGTGCTCGCGCCTGTCGCCCGAGAAGCGGCCGGGACGCGCCCTGGAGGCCCTCGCCCACATGCGGCACCAGGGCGTGGACGCCGTCCTCGTCGTCGCCGGGGACGGCCCGATGCGCGGCCGTCTGGAGGCCCGGGCCCGGGAGTCGCGGCTGCCGGTCACCTTCCTCGGGCACGTCCCGGTCCGCCGCGCCCTGTCCTCCCTCCAGGCCACCGCCGACGTGGTCCTGGCGCCGGGTCCGGTGGAGACGTTCGGCCTGTCCGCCCTGGAGGCCCTCGCCTGCGGCACCCCGGTCGTCGCCAGCGCGCTGTCCGCGCTGCCCGACATCCTGGGCCCGGCCGGTGCCGCCGCCACCGACGACGGCCCCGCCTTCGCGGACGCCGTCGGCCACCTGCTGTCCCGCCCCGAGCCCATGCGCCGGGCCATCGCCCGCGCCCAGGCCGAGCGTTACGGCTGGCCGGCCGCGGTCAGCGCCTTCCTCGCCGCCCACGACGCCGCGCCCCGGCTCATCGCCCCGGAGGTCACGCCATGACGACGGGCACGCGGGCGCCCGCCGTCCCCGGACGTCCCGGACCCGCGGCGCACCCGCCCACCGGGCCCGGGGCCGGGGCGGCGGCACCCGCCCCGCTCGGCGGCGACTCCACCGCTACGAAGGAGATACGTTTCGCCGCGCTCGGCGACTCGCTCACCGAGGGCCTCGGCGACCCCGTCGCCGCCGGCTGGCGCGGCTGGGCGCCGCTCCTGGCGCAGGGGCTGGCCGCCGAGCCGTCGGCCGTGCGCCTGCTCAACTGCTCCCGCAGCGGCGCCCTCACCAAGGACGTCGTCGAGGAGCAGCTGCCCCGCGCCCTGGAGCACCGGCCGCACCTGGCCTCCGTGGTGGTCGGCGCCAACGACACGCTGCGCGGCAGCTTCGAGATCGAGACCGTCGCCCGCCGCCTGGACACCGTCCTGGCCCAACTGCGCGCCCACGGCGCCGAGGTGCTCACCGCCTGCCTGCCGGACCCCGGCCGCATGCTGGGCCTGCCGTGGCCGCTCGCCCGCCCCCTCGGCCGCCGGATGGCCGCGCTGAACCAGGTCGTGCACGTCCTGTCCGAGCGGTACGGGGCCGTGCACCTGCACGCCGCCCGCCACCCGTGGGTGGCCGAACGCGCCTCCTGGAGCGCGGACCGGCTGCATCCCAGCGAACGCGGGCACCGACTGCTGGCCCGCGAGTTCCACGACCTCCTGGCGGCCCGCGGCCTGTCGGACGGCGAGCCGCCGTCCACGACCCCCGGCGGCCCGGGACCGGGCGCCGCGGCGAGCGTGTGGTGGATGGCGACCAAGGGCACCCGCTGGGTCGCCGACCGCTGCACCGATCTGCTGCCCGACCTGCTTCGGCTGGCCGGCCGGGAGGCGCGCCACCGGCTGGCGGGTACCGACGGGCTGCTGGACCTGCGCTCCCGGGACGCCACGGCCGGTGCGCTGGCCCGCCTGGGAGGGACGTACCTGGGACAATGAGGGCGTGACCGGACGCTGGGAGTTCTGGATCGACCGGGGCGGCACCTTCACCGACGTCGTCGCCAGACGGCCCGACGGCGGCCTGGAGACGTGCAAACTGCTCTCCCACGACCCGGGGCGCTACCGGGACGCCCCCGTCGAGGGCATCCGGCGCATGCTGGGGCTGGGCCCCGGCGAACCCGTGCCCGCCGACCGGATCTCCGCCGTCAAGATGGGCACCACGGTCGCCACCAACGCCCTCCTGGAACGCAAGGGCGAGCCGACCCTGCTGGTCGTCACCGAGGGCTTCCGCGACGCGCTGCGCATCGCCTACCAGAACCGGCCGGGGCTCTTCGACCGCGAGATCGTCCTTCCCGAGGCGCTCTACGAGCGTGTCGTCGAGGTTCCCGAACGTGTCGGCGCGCACGGCGAGGTCGTCCGGCCCCTCGACCCCGCCGCCGTCGGCGCGGCCCTTCGCGAGGCCCGCCGGGACGGCCTGAAGAGCGTCGCCGTCGTCCTGCTGCACGGCTACCGCCACCCCGCCCACGAGCAGGCCGTCGCGCGGGCGGCCCGCGAGGCCGGTTTCGACCGGATCAGCTGCTCCCACGAGGTGAGCCCGCTGATCAAGCTGATCCCGCGCGGCGACACCACGGTGGTGGACGCCTATCTGTCGCCGATCCTGCGCCGCTACGTGGACGAGGTGGCCGCCGAGCTGCGGGGCGTCCGGCTGATGTTCATGCAGTCCAACGGCGGGCTCCGCGAGGCCGGTCACTTCCGGGGCAAGGACGCCGTGCTGTCCGGCCCCGCCGGAGGGGTGGTCGGCATGGTCCGCGCCTCCCGGCAGGCCGGGTTCGACCGGGTCGTGGGTTTCGACATGGGCGGCACCTCCACCGACGTCTCCCACTGGGCGGGCGAACTGGAACGCGTCCTCGGCACCCAGGTGGCGGGCGTACGGATGCGGGCGCCCATGATGAACATCCACACCGTGGCGGCCGGCGGCGGCTCCGTCCTCCACTTCGACGGGCAGCGCTACCGCGTCGGCCCCGACTCCGCGGGCGCCGACCCCGGCCCCGCCTGCTACCGGCGCGGCGGCCCGCTGACCGTCACCGACGCCAATGTGATGCTCGGCCGTGTCCAGGCGGCGCACTTCCCGGCCGTGTTCGGCCCGGACGGCGACCAGCCGCCGGACACCGAGACCGTCCGCGCCGGCTTCGCGCGGCTCGCCGACGAGACCGCCGCCGCGACCGGCGACCGCCGCACCCCGGAGGAGGTCGCCGCGGGCTTCCTGGAGATCGCCGTCCTCAACATGGCCGGCGCCGTCAAGAAGATCTCCGTGCAGCGCGGCCACGACATCACCCGCTACGCCCTCACCAGCTTCGGCGGGGCCGGCGGCCAGCACGCCTGCGCGGTCGCCGACGCCCTGTCGGTCGACACGGTCGTCGTGCCCCCGCTGGCCGGTGTGCTGTCCGCGTACGGGATCGGGCTGGCCGACGCCACCGCCATGCGGGAGCGCTCCGTGGAGACCGGGCTCTGCGAGGACGGGCTGCCCGCCCTGCGGGAGGCCCGCGACGAACTCGACGGCCTGGCCCGCGCCCAACTGCGCGAGGACGGGGTGCCCGACGAGACCGTCGAGACCGTCACCCGCGTCCACGTCCGCTACGCGGGCACCGACGCGGCGCTCCCGGTGCCGTTCGGGACCGTCGACGCCATGCGCGAGGCGTTCACCGCCGAGCACCGCACCCGCTACGCCTTCACCATGAACAAGCCCCTGGTCGTGGAGGCGGTCTCGGTCGAGGCGGTCGGCTCGGCGGGCCCGCAGGGGCGCCACTTCGTCGAACGGCCGGCCCGGGAGGGCCCGCTGCGACCGGCCGCCGAGGTGTCCCTGTACGCGGAGGGCCGATGGCAGGACTGCCCCCTGTTCCACAGGGACGGGATGCGCCCGGGCGACACCGTGGACGGGCCCGCCGTGATCGCCGAGGCCGACGCGACGACCGTCGTCGACCCCGGCTGGCGGGCCGCCGTCGGCGAGCACGGCCACCTCCTGCTCACCCGGGTGCGGCCGCGGCCCGGCCGGGTGGCGGTGGGGACCGAGGTCGACCCGGTGATGCTGGAGATCTTCAACAACCTCTTCATGTCGATCGCCGAGCAGATGGGCGTCCGCCTGGAGAACACCGCCCACTCCGTCAACATCAAGGAGCGCCTGGACTTCTCCTGCGCCCTGTTCGACCCCGAGGGCAACCTCATCGCCAACGCCCCCCACATCCCCGTCCACCTCGGCTCCATGGGCGAGTCCATCAAGGAGGTGCTGCGGCGGAACGAGGGCACCATGCGCCCGGGCGACTCCTACGCCGTCAACGACCCCTACCACGGGGGGACCCACCTGCCCGACGTCACCGTCGTCACCCCGGTCTTCGACGAGGAAGGGCGGGCGCTGCTCTTCCTCGTCGCCTCACGCGGCCACCACGCCGAGATCGGCGGCCTCACCCCCGGCTCCATGCCCGCCTTCAGCCGCACCGTGCACGAGGAGGGCGTCCTGTTCGACAACTGGCTCCTGGTCCGCGACGGCCGACTGCGCGAGGAGGAGACCCGCGCCCTGCTGGCGGACGCCCCGTACCCCTCGCGCGACCCGGACACCAACATCGCCGACCTGCGCGCCCAGATCGCCGCGAACGAGAAGGGCATCGCCGAGCTGCGCCGCATGACCGCGCAGTTCGGCCTCGACGTCGTGCACGCCTACATGGGGCACGTGCAGGACAACGCGGAGGAGTCCGTGCGGCGGATCGTCGCCGGCCTGGACGACGGCGAGTGCGCGTACGAGACCGACAACGGCGCGGTCGTCCGCGTCGCCGTCCGCGTCGACCGCCGGGCGCGCTCGGCCGTCCTGGACTTCACCGGCACCTCGCCACAGCAGGAGGGCAACTTCAACGCGCCCCGGTCCGTGGTCATGGCCGCCGTGCTCTACGTCTTCCGCACCCTCGTCGCCGACGACATCCCGCTCAACAGCGGCTGCCTCAAGCCGCTGGACGTCCGCGTCCCCGAGGGCTCGATGCTCGCCCCGCGGTACCCGGCGGCGACCGTCGCCGGCAACGTGGAGACCTCCCAGGCGGTCACCGGGGCCCTGTACGCGGCACTCGGGGTGCAGGCCGAGGGCTCCGGCACGATGAACAACGTCACCTTCGGCAACGACCGGGTGCAGTACTACGAGACGGTGGCCAGCGGGGCCGGGGCGGGCGAGGGCTTCGACGGCGCCGACGCCGTCCAGACCCACATGACCAACTCCCGGCTCACGGACCCCGAGATCCTCGAGTGGCGCTACCCCGTCCGCGTCGAGGGCTTCGCCCTGCGCGACGGCAGCGGCGGCGAGGGCCGGTGGCACGGGGGCCGCGGCGCCGTCCGCCGCATCCGCTTCCTGGAGCCCATGACGGTCGCGCTGCTCTCCGGCCACCGGCGGGTAGCCCCGTACGGCCTGGCGGGCGGCGGGCCGGGCGCGCTGGGCGAGAACCGTATCGAGCGCGCCGACGGCACCGTCACCCCGCTCGGCGGGGTCGACTCCGCCGACGTGGGTCCCGGTGACGTCCTGGTCGTCGCCACGCCCGGCGGGGGCGGTTACGGGGCCCCCGGCTCCTGAGGGGTTCCGGACGCAGGGGTGCCCGGACCGCGCCGTTTGGGACGATGTCGGTCCGAGCGCCTAGTCTGTGCGTCGTGACCACGACCGTTCCGCACCAGCTCAGCGGCGGTGTCCGGCCCGCGCCGGGCCCGGCCGCCGACGAGGGCCTGGCCCGCCGGCTCAAGGCCCTGGCCTGCACCGCGCCGCTGCACGACCTCGACGTGCGCAAGGCCAACCTCGCGGGCGAGTACTCGGTCTACGCGATGGCGGAGGTCGCCCTGGCCGCCATCGACCTGGTCACCCTCAACATGGACTTCGACACCGGCGCCGACCACGACCAGATAATCTCCCGGCTGCTGCCCCGCATCGCCGCCCAGGCCCCCGGCCGTCCCGCCGCCGAGCACGAGCGGGTGGGCCGCTGGGTCCTGGAGAACCTGATCAACGTCGGCAGCGTCGACCGCGGCTTCCGCGCCGTCTACGGCACCTTCGGCGCGGACGGGGCGTACGTCCGCCGCGACTACGACTTCAAGCTGATCGAGGAGGTCCCGGGCCGCGACGGCACCGTCTACCTGCGCACCACGGACGAAGCCGTCAACGTGCTCGTCGGCGCCCTCGACACCGACGTGACCAGCGCCCAGATCGCCGCCGAGGTCAAGCTCGAGGTGCTGATCAACCGCGGCCGGCTCGCCGACGCCCAGCTCGCCGCGGAACAGGCCCGTTACCGCACGGTGCAGTACGCAGAGACCCTGCGCCGCGCCCTGGACGCCACCCGCCGCAACGTCCGGGCCGTCGACTGGATCCGCACCGTCCCCGACATGATCGCCGAGGCGCTCGACCACGTCGCCGACCGCTACCGGCACGAGAACGCCATCCTGACCAACATCCGCAAGGCCAGGGACGAGTCGGAGGAACCGGAGCACAAGCGCCGCGCCGCCGAGCTCGTCGACATCGTCAAGGACTGCATCCGCCGCCACACCCAGCTGCAGTCCCGGCTGCTGGAGGCCGGCCCGATCTTCCGGGCCGAACAGGACCGGCAGGCCTTCGCCGCGCCCCGCGGCAGCGCCCTCGTCGGCATGCTCGACCTGTACGGGCAGCTGGTCGCCCCCGTCCTGCCGCTTCCGGTGGAGCAGGCCACCCGGGTCACCGATGCCTGGTTCGCCCGCGGCACGGGCCTGCGTACCCCCGCGTCGGTACGCGTCACCGACCTCGTGGAGGCGCTGCTCACCCCGCCGGTGGAGCGCGAGCACCTCGGCGCCGAGATGCCCGAGCCCGACCTCGTCGCCACCCCGGACGACAGCCGGTTCAGCGAGGAGCAGCTCGAGACCGCCCTGGAACTCCTCGACCTGCCCCACGACGCCCCCCGGCGGCTGTCCGGGCTGCTCGCCGAGGCCCGCCGCCTCGACCCCGAACTGCCCTACCTGGTCGCCCTGCTGGCGGTGCACGCGGCCAGCCCGCCGGTCGGCACCGCCTACCGCCAGGGCGAGGAGCGGCTGCTGTTCGCCGTGGACGACGGCACCGAACTGGACGACCCCGAGTTCGGCGGCGCCGACCTGATCGTGGGCACGGCCCGGCTGGACGCCGCCGGGATGGCCGCCGAGCGGTCCGAGGCGGCGTGACGATGAGCGCACCGACCATCCGCACCGAGGAGACGAGCCCGTGAGCGACCAGCACGACGGCGAGAGCACGCAGCCGCCCGCGGCGGCCCCCGGCCCCGCGGCCGTCACCCCCGGCGACGCCGCGGACGCCGCCCGCCTCGTCGCCTTCGGCCTCCAGCCGAAGCTGCTGCCCGCGCGGGACATCGAGTACGCCGAGCTGATCCGCCGCTACCGCGAGGAGCCCCTGTTCTCGCGGCTGGCCGACGCCGTGGCCGCCGGCCTCGGCCTGGTCGTGCTGGAGGTCTCACCGAGGGCCGGCATGGCGCTGGCGGCCGGAGAGGACTCGGTCTTCGCCGTCCGCATGGGCGACTACTCCCGCCGCGCCGCGTCCGACGCGGGCGACCGCTTCCTGCACGGCCTCGCCCACCTCGCCACCGCCGCCATGGCCTTCCCGCGACCGGAGGACCTCGCCGACGACGCGTACATCGGGCGTGTCACCGTCAACGGCATCGACGGCTTCCTGCGCCAGGCCTGCCGCCGGCTGGAGGAACGGGCCGAGGAGCAGGGCGAGAACACCGACCCGGCCACCGGCGCCCCCGGCCTGGAGGCCGCCTGGCGGGTCTATGTGCGCCGCAGCTCCACCGGCGCCACCAAGGACGCCCGGCGCCTCGCGGGCTCCACCACCGGCATCGTGGGCAAGGCCGTCTCCTTCCTGGTGGACTCGGGGTTCCTGCAGCGTACGGGTGACGAGTCGGGCGGCACGTACCGCACCACCGCCCGCTACCAGCTCCAGGTGCGCGACATGGCGGGCGGCGCCGCCATGGCCGAGCTCCTCGACCTGGGCATCGTGCCCCGGCCCGGTGAGTCGGCGGCGCTGATGCCCGCGGAGGAGGGCGAGGACCTCGGCCTCGTGGCCGGGGCGGGCCTGCCCTTCCACTCCTGAACGGCGGCCCCTCCCGCCCCCGGATCCCGCCGATCCTCCGAACCCGCCGACCACAGACCATGACCACGACCACGACCACGATCACAGACCACCACGACGAGAGCCCCCCATGTACGAGCTGTCCCGGGTCCGCCTCTACTCCATCGGGCCCGCCGGTGCGCGCTACGCCGACACCGTGCTGGACCTGCGCGGAGTCGGCGAGCCCGTGCCGCAACCCGCGCCCGCCCAGGCGGAGTTCTTCGAGGACGAACCGACCGGGCCGCCGCGCCGTCCGGCGCCGGCCGGTGTGCTGTTCCTGGAGAACGGCGGCGGCAAGTCCGTCCTGCTCAAGCTGATCTTCTCCGTCATGCTGCCCGGCCACCGCAACACCCTGGGCGGCGCGAGCTCCGGTGTGCTCCGCAAGTTCCTGCTGGCCGACGACTGCGGCCACGTCGCCCTGGAGTGGCAGCACACGATCACCGGCGAACTGGTCGTCGTCGGCAAGGTCAGCGAGTGGCGCGGCCGCCAGGTCTCCTCCGACCCGCGCAAGTTCGCCGAGGCCTGGTACTCCTTCCGGCCCGGCCCCGGGCTCGGCCTCGACTCGCTGCCCGTGGCCGAGTCCACCGCCGTCCGCCCCTCCGCGGAGGGCGCCTCGGGCGCCCGCGGCCGCCGCCGCACCATGAAGGGCTTCCGCGACGCCCTGACCGACGCCGGACGCTACTACCCGCACCTGGAGGTGGTGTGGGAGGAGATCCACGACCGGTGGAACGAGCACCTCGGCGAACTCGGCCTCGACCCCGAACTCTTCCGCTACCAGCGGGAGATGAACGCCGACGAGGGCGAGGCGGCCGGTCTCTTCGCGGTGAAGAAGGACTCCGACTTCACCGACCTCCTGCTGCGCGCGGTCACCGACACCAGGGACACCGACGGTCTCGCCGACCTCGTGCACGGCTTCGCGGGCAAGCTGGGCCGCCGGGCAGAGCTCACCGCGGAACGCGACTTCACGGCGGGCTCCCTCGAACTGCTCGGCCGCATCGTCGACACCACCGCCGCCCGCGAACAGGCACGCGGCGTCCACGCCCAGTCCGAGCGCCGCACCCGGGCCCTGGCCCGCGGGCTGTCGGCGCGCGCTCGCGAGGAGCGGGGGCGCGCCGCCGAGCTGGCCCAGCGGACGGCGAGCGCGGCGCACACGGTCACCGACGCCGAGGCCGCCCGCGGCCGCGGCGCCCTGGTCGCCGCCGAACTCGCCTACCGGCACGCCTCGCTGGCCCTGGCCGCCGGCGAGAAGAGCGCCACCGCGCTGCGCCGCGAGCTCAACGACGCCCGTACCCTGCAGTCCGCCTGGCAGGCCGCGGAGATCGTGCTGCGGCACCGGGCCGCCGCCGACCGCCTCGCCCGTGTGACCGCCGCCATCCGCGAGGCGGAACGGGACGCCGCGCCGGCACTGGCCGCCCGCACGAAGGCCGCGGGCGACCTCGTCCGGGCCCTGCGGGCCGCCGCGGACACCGCCGACGAGCGGGCGGACGCCGAGGAGGAACGCTCCGCGGGACTCCAGGCGCGGTCAGAGGCGGCACACCGCGATGCCACCGCCGCCGCGACGGAGGCGCAGCGCGCCCGCAGCGAGTCCGGGCACCTGGTGCAGCGGCTGGCGGAGGTCGAGCAGGAGACCGCCGAGGCGGTGCGGGCAGGCTGGCTGGACGACTCCGCCCCCGACGCCGACCCGGCCCGGGCGGCCCTGGCGGCCTCGGACGCCGAGAAGGCCGCCGCGACCGCCGCGGAGACCGCGCGCGACGCCGCCCGCCGGGCCGGTGACCGGGCGCGGGAGGCCGCCGCCGCCGATGCGCGCGCAGAGCTGTCCGCCGCCCGCGCGGCCGACGCCCTCGCCGCGGCCGAGGCCGCCCACGCCGCCGAGTCACGCGTCGCCGACGCCCTCGCGGCCGAACCCCGTCTGGCCGAACTGCTCAGCCTGCCGCCCGCGGAGGCACCCGGCACCGTCGCGGCCGACCCGGCGGGGGAGACCTCCGAGGACCGCGGCCCCGCCATCCCCGCGCAAACCTCCCCGGCCCGGCGCGGCGCCCCGGCGCACGTACGGCGCCCCGCCGAGCAGGGCCCGCTGACCGCGGCCGAACTGGACATCTTCGCGGAGCCGCTCCAGGACATGCTGGACGGGGCGGTGGCCTCCGCCGAGCGCCGGCTGTTCGACCTGCGCACCGCCGCCGCCGACGACGCCCGCATCCTGGCGGCGCTCGGCGACGGCGGGCTGCTCCCGCCGGGCCCCGACGTCCTCGCCACGGTGGAGTACCTGGGCGAGCAGGGCATCCCGGCGCTCCCCGGCTGGCGCTACCTCGCGCAGGCCGTCGACCCGGCCGACCACGCAGCCGTGCTCGCCGCGCGCCCGGAGCTGGTGGACGGTGTGGTCGTCACCGATCCCCAGAGCTACGCCCGGGCCCGCGAGGCGCTGGCGCAGGCGGCGCTGCTGCCGCGGTCGACCGTCACGGTCGGCACGGCGGCGGCGCTGCTCGCCCCGCCGGCCCCGGTGGGTGCCGAGCCCGAGCTCTTCCTCGTCCCGCCCAACCCGGCCATGCACGACGAACTGGCCGCCGACGGCGAGCGGCAGGCGCTGCGCGCCCGCGCGACCGCCCGCGAGGAGGACATCCGCGGGCTCGCCGCCCGCCTGGCCGAGGACCGCACCCTGGCCGCCCGGCTCTCCTCGTGGCGCTCCGGCTGCCCCAGCGGGCGGCTCGCGGAGCTGGCCGCGTCCGTGGAGACCGCCCGGGAGACCGCGGTCGCCGCCCGCGAGGAGCTGGCCGGGGCACGCTCGGTACGGATGGAGGCCGACGAGGCCGCCGCCGAGGCGACCGCCCTGCGCGACGCGCGCCAGGAGACGGCGCAGCAGGCCCGGCGGGCCGCCGACGCGCTCGCCGGTCTCGCCTTCCGGCTGCGGGAGCGCGCCAACTGGCAGCGCAGGACCCGGGAGCTGGCCGAGGACGCCGTCGAGGCCGAGAGCCGAGCCGACGCCTGCCTGGCCCTGGCCCGCGCCGCCGACGAGGACCGCCGCGCCGCCCAGCGTGCCGCTGACGACGCGCGCCGCACCGCGCGTGTGCTCCGTGCCGAGCGCTCGGAGATCACCGGTGCTCCCGACGAGGCCCTCGAGGACGAGGACGGCGCGGGGCAGCCCACCGGGTCGCTGCCCACCCTGCGCGAGGCCTACCGTGCCGCCTCCCAGGTGTACGAGAAGGTGGGCGTCGGCGCCGACCTGCGGGCCGAGCAGGCCCGTGCCGAGAGCACCGAGCAGTCCGCGCTCACCGAACTGGAGCGCCTCACCAACAAGGTCCGCACCCGCGCCGCGCTGCTGCTGGAAGGCCCGGACGGCGCCGACGGCCCCGCGCGCCAGGCCGCGGCGGCCCGGGCGGAACAGCTGGTGGCGACGCTGGACTCCCGCGCCTCCGCGGCCACCGAGCAGCTCGGCCGGCTGCGCGGTGAGGCCGAACGGCACGCCCCGGCGGACGGCGACGCGCACACCGAGCTCCCCGAGGAGCTGCTGCCCCGCGACGCCGAGCACGCGCAGGAACTGCTGCGCGGCGCCAACGGGGAACTGGCCGCCCGCACCGAGGCGCTGGCCCACGCCCGCGACGGCCACGGCGACCTGGTCCGTGCGCACCGCTCCGCCGAGGACGCCGCGACCGGCTTCGACGAACTCGCCGCGCTCCTGCGGGACCTGCTCCGCGACGGCGACCGGCAGCCCGAGGAGGGCGATGAGGAGCCCGAACCGCACTCCGGCTCCCTGGAGGCGGCCAGGACGGCCGTCGCCGAGTCCCGCCGCAGCCTCCGCGGCTGCGCCGCCGACCTGTCGGCGGCCGAGTCGCAGCTGCGCGAGGCCTGCGACGTCCTCGTGCGGCACGCCAACGCGGCGCGCTACGAGCAGGTCCGTACCCCGGCCCGTCAGCAGATCCGCGAACTGCCCGGCTCCGCGCTGCCCGAGCACGCGGAGGCCTGGCACACCGCCTTCGCGCCGCGGCTGCGGGTCCTGACCGACGAACTGGAGCAGCTGGAACGCAACCGCGACAGCATCGTGGACCGGCTGCGCGGCATGGTGGAGTCCTCGCTGGCCACTCTGAGGTCGGCGCAACGGCTGTCCCGCCTGCCCGAGGGGCTGGGGGAGTGGTCGGGGCAGGAGTTCCTGCGGATCCGCTTCGAGGACCCGGACCACGCGGCGCTCAACGAGCGGCTCGGCGCCGTGATCGACGAGGCGACCCGGGCGGCCGTCCGCAAGAACTCCGACCTGCGCCGGGACGGCATGTCGCTGCTGCTGCGCGGGGTCGCGGCCGGCCTCGAACCCAAGGGCGTGGCCGTCGAGATCCTCAAGCCGGACGCCGTGCTGCGCGCCGAGCGCGTGCCCGTCGGGCAGATGGGCGACGTCTTCTCCGGCGGCCAGCTGCTCACCGCCGCCATCGCGCTGTACTGCACGATGGCCGCGCTGCGCAGCAACGACCGCGGCAGGGACCGCCACCGGCACGCGGGCACGCTCTTCCTCGACAACCCGATCGGCCGCGCCAACGCCACCTACCTGCTGGAGCTGCAGCGCGCGGTCGCCGACGCGCTGGGCGTCCAGCTGATCTACACCACGGGCCTGTTCGACACCACGGCGCTCGCCGAGTTCCCGCTGGTCGTACGGCTGCGCAACGACGCGGATCTGCGCGCGGGACTGAAGTACATCAGCGTGGAGGAGCACCTGCGGCCCGGACTCCCCGTGCAGGACCCGGAGTCCGAGCCGGTGCACGGCGAGGTCACGGCGACGCGGATGTTCCGCCGCCCGGCGGAGCAGCCGGCCCCGCAGGACGGCTGAGCCCGCCGGGCTCGGGGCAGGGCAGCTCCCCGCCCGCGGCCGGCCCCCGGCCGTCCCAGGGGCTTCAGCACGGCCCGCCCCGAAGGTAGGGGCCTTCGGGGCGGTTCGGACGCCGCGGACGCCGCGGGCGGCACGGGTTCCCCGGGTGGCGCGCGCTGTCCTCAGGCGGTGCGGGCGCCGGTGCCGGACAGGTGCCCGCGCCGTGCGGCGGCGCGGGCCTCGGACCGGGCCCGCCGCCGTGCGCGCCTGCGCTCGCGGCGCAGCCTGCGGGCCGCGCTGCTCGGGCTGGACACCACGCCGTTGCGCTGGTTCCAGACCTGGCGCGTGATCCACACGTCCAGCACCGCCCACGTGGCGACGACGGTGAGGGCTATGGCCGTGAGCGTCGCCGGCGCCGCGAGCCAGGACTCGCCGGCCGCCCCCAGCATGGCGATCACCGCGGCGATCAAGGTGAACGAGACGACGAGCACGGCCCGCACCGCCGCCCGGCGTACCGGGTCGGGCATGCGTGGCCGCCCCACGGGCTCCTCCACCCACAACGGCCGCCGTGTCTTCCGCGGCGGAATGTCGCGATCCAGTGCGTCCTCGACGAGGTCGTCCATGAAATCAGCTCCCCTGCGGCATACCGGTGGTGCGGTGCCGGATCCCCGATGTCCGACTCCAGAGTGGCTGCCCGGTTTCCGCCGATGAATGCCCTCCGCATTCCGGAGCACCCCTCCCCGCTCCTGAAACGACGCGGAGGCCCCGCCGGTTCCCTGTGCGCTGCATTTCGGCCAGCCGTACCGACTGTTCATCCGCACGAAACGGGTCGTCCCGGGGCAAGGGCGGAGGCGGGGCTTTCGGTTTGGTCATCCGGCAGTAGTAGGCTCGCGCCGTTTGCAGTCGGAATACGACAGCCCTTGACCGGGTTCGACGTTGGGGAGGCCATGCGCTTTCGCGGTACGACGATCCGGCGGAAGATCGTGGCACTGCTGCTCATTCCGCTGGTGTCCCTCACGGCCATCTGGGCCTTCGCCGCGACCCTCACCGGGCGTCAGGTCTGGGGCCTCTTCGGTGTGGAACAGACCGTCAACGAACTCGGTTACCCGGTCGAGGACAGCATCCAGGCCCTCCAGCAGGAACGTCGTTCCGCCATGCTCTACTTGGCCGATCCTCGACGGTCGGACGCCCGCGGCACCCTGCTGGCCCGGGAGCGCGAGACGGACGCGGTGATCGCCCGCCTGCGCGCCAACGCCCGTTCCGCAGGCAACCGGGAACGGCTGGCCCCCGAGTCGCTGCGCCGGCTCGACCTCGTGGTGCGCGGCTTCGGCGGCCTGGAGACGCTGCGCGACAAGGTCGCCAAGGGCGGCATCGCCCGCAACGACGCCTTCGGCGCGTACAGCGGTCTGTTCGTACCGGCCTACGGCTTCCTGGACTCGCTGAACCCGCTCAACAACGTCGCCATCGACAAGCAGGGCCGCGCCCTGATCCAGATCACCCGGGCCCGCGAGGCGATCAGCCAGGAGGACGCCCTCATGGTGGCGGCCATCGCGGCGGGCCGCATGAGCGCGGCGGAGATGCGCTCCTTCACCTTCGCCGTCGCCGAGCAGCGCGCCTACTACGCCGACAACCTCCACCTGCTGACGAGCGACGAGCGCGCCATCTACGAGGCGTACTGGGCCGGGCCCTCCGGCCGGGCCCTGCGCGCCGCCGAGGACGCGGTCATCTCCGCGGGCGCCTCCGGCGCGCCCCAGGCCGCCGACCGCGTGTCCTGGCAGACCACGGCCACCACCGCGCTGAAGGACCTCGACCGCCTGGGCGTCGAGGCCGGCGACCTGCACAAGAAGCGCGCCGAACCGATCGGCATGCGCCTGGTCGCCATCGCCGCGGCCGCCGGCGGCCTGGGCCTGATCGCGGTCGTCGCCTCCGTCATCGTCTCCATACGCATCGGGCGCAGCCTCATCCGCGACCTGTCCCGGCTTCGCACGGAGGCCCAGGAGGTCTCCGGCGCCCGGCTGCCGCGCGTCATGCGCAGGCTCGCCGCGGGCGAGGAGGTCGACGTCGAGACCGAGGCGCCGCGGCTGGACTACCCCGACGACGAGGTCGGCCAGGTCGGCAAGGCCGTCAACACCCTGCAGCGGGCGGCCGTCGAGGCCGCCGTGCGCCAGTCGGAGATGCGCCGCGGGGTCTCCGAGGTCTTCGTCAACCTCGCCCGCCGCAGCCAGGTGCTGCTGCACCGCCAGCTCACCCTGCTCGACGCCATGGAGCGGCGCACCGAGGACCCCCAGGAGCTCGCCGACCTCTTCCGGCTCGACCACATGACCACCCGCATGCGCCGCCACGCCGAGGGCCTGGTGATCCTCTCCGGCGCCGTGCCGTCCCGGCAGTGGCGCAAGCCGGTGCAGCTGATGGACGTGGTGCGGGCGGCCGTCGCCGAGGTCGAGGACTACGAGCGGGTCGACGTACGCCGGCTGCCGCGGCTCGCCGTCACCGGCCACGCCGTCGCCGACCTCACCCACCTCGTCGCCGAACTCATCGAGAACGCGACCGTGTTCTCGCCGCCGCACACCAGCGTCCAGGTGCACGGCGAGTCCGTAGCCAACGGCTTCGTCCTGGAGATCGACGACCGCGGACTCGGCCTTACCCCCGACGCCATGCTGGAGGCGAACCTCCGCCTCGCCGAGACCCCCGAGTTCGAGCTCTCCGACACCGACCGGCTCGGCCTCTTCGTGGTCAGCCGGCTCGCCCAGCGCCAGGGCGTCCGCGTCTCGCTGCGCCAGTCCCCGTACGGCGGCACCACGGCCGTGGTGCTCGTCCCGGCGTCGCTGCTGACCGAGCCCGGCGAGGAACCGCCCGAGGCGCCGCTCGAAGAGGCCGCGGCGCACGGGACGGCGCCCGCCGGGATGGACGAGCCGCGCGTCAGGCCCATGTCAGCCGCCACCGAGCACAGCTTCCGCCAGTGGGGCCTGGTCCCGGAGCCGGACGACAAGCCGCGCGAGCACCGGCCGCACGTCATCGAGGCCGAAGGGACGCCGTCACCCGCCGCCGCGGGTGACGGGGCCACGCGCACGCCGCCCTCCCTGGCACCGGGCGAAGGGCTCACGGTCCTGCCGCGCCGCCGCCGCACGCCGGTCCTGGTCGCCGAGAACGGCCACCCGGTGGGCGGGGCGCCCCGGCAGGAGCCCGCCGACCCCGCGCCCCGGCAGGAGCCCGCCGACCCCGCGCCCGAGGAGGAACCCGCCGTGGCCGCGCCGCAGGAGGAGCCCGCCGGCGCCGGACTGCCGCGCCGGGTCCGGCAGGCCAGCCTCGCCCCGCAGTTGCGCGGCGACTCCACGACCCGGACGCGTATCGCCGCCGCCGGCGCGGACGGCGACGCCGGCCAGGAGCGCTCGCCCGAGGAGGTGCGCGACCGCATGGCGTCCCTGCAACGAGGATGGCTGCGCGGCCGCGCCGACACCGCCGACGACCTCGGCACCGACGACGTCCGCCCCGCAGACCGCCCGGGAACCTCCCCGGCGGCTCGGGGCGGCGACAGCACAACCAGAACCACCACCGAGGGGAACGGTCCATGACGGCACCATCGAGCCCGACCCGCGAGCTCAGCTGGCTTCTCGACGAACTGGTCGGCCGCGTGGCCAGCATCCGCAAGGCGCTGGTGCTCTCCAGCGACGGCCTGGCCACCGGCGCGTCCGAGGGTCTCACCCGTGAGGACGCCGAGCACCTCGCCGCCGTCGCCTCCGGCTTCCACAGCCTCGCCAAGGGCGTCGGGCGGCACTTCGAGGCCGGCAAGGTCCGGCAGACCCTCGTGGAGCTGGACGAGGCCTTCCTGTTCATCACCGCCGCGGGCGACGGCAGCTGCCTGGCCGTGCTCGCCGACGCCGACTCCGACGTCGGGCAGGTCGCCTACGAGATGGCGCTGCTGGTCAAGCGGGTCGGCGTCCACCTCGCGACCGCGCCGCGCACCGACGACGACGCGGCGCAGGCGGTGTGACGAGGACGTCATGACTCCCCAAGCGGACCGCTGGTACGACGACGACGCCGGGCCCGTGGTGCGGCCCTACGCCATGACGCGCGGCCGTACCAGCCACGCCGCGGAAGGCCGGCTCGACCTGATCGCCCTGGTGATCGCCGAGTCCCGCGACGAGGACGACGACGCCGACGTCGACCGCACCCTGTCGCCCGAACACCTCGACATCGTCGAGCTCTGCCGTGCGGAGCCGATGTCGGTCGCCGAGCTGGCGGCCGACCTCGACCTGCCCGTGGGCGTCGTCCGGGTGCTCATCGGCGACGTCCTGGAGGCGGGCCTGGTCCACATCAGCCGTCCCGTCCCGCCGGCGGAGCTCCCGGACGCCGGGCTGCTCCGCGACGTCATCGACGGCCTGCGCGCGCTCTGAACGCGTCCCGGGGCGCCGCGGGCACACCGTTGCCCGCGGCGCCCGCGGGCGGCGCCTGGGGGCCGTCAGCAAGGTCCCGGGTCCGGCGGGCGGGCCTCGGACGGTCAACGGACCCGGGACTGCTGGCAGTTGTCCGGTAGGACCGTAGTAATGTTCCACTGCCACAGCTGATCGCCCGACGCAGTCCCTAGGACCCAGGATGTCTCTGACCTGTGTAAACGGCACGACCGGAGGAGTGAGCCATGGCCTTCGGACGCTCTGAGCGCCGCACTTCCCCCGTCGAGCCCGTCACGCTGAAGATCCTGGTCGCGGGCGGCTTCGGGGTGGGCAAGACCACCCTCGTCGGCGCGGTCAGCGAGATCCGCCCGCTGCGCACCGAGGAGACGCTCAGCGAGGCCGGCCGGCCCGTCGACGACACCGCGGGCGTCGAGGCCAAGCGGACCACCACCGTGGCCATGGACTTCGGCCGCATCACGGTCCGCGACGACCTCGTGCTCTACCTGTTCGGCACGCCGGGCCAGGACCGCTTCTGGTTCCTGTGGGACGAGCTGGCGCAGGGCGCCCTCGGCGCGGTCGTCCTCGCCGACACCCGGCGCCTGGAGGACTGCTTCTCCGCGGTCGACTACTTCGAGCGCCGCGGCATCCCCTTCGCCGTGGCCGTCAACGTCTTCGACGACGCCGAGCGCCACCCCGCCGGGACGGTGCGCGACGCGCTCGACCTCGACCCCGAGGTGCCGCTGCTGATGTGCGACGCGCGGGACCGCGCCTCCGCGAAGAAGGTGCTGATCACCGTGGTCGAGCACGCGGCCCGGGTGGCCGGCGACCGCCGGGCGGCCGCCGCCACCTGAGCCGCGCGCCGAGGGTACGGGGCGGGCGAGGGCGGGAGCGGGCCGGTCAGTCCCCGGCGGCCGGCGCGGATCCGTCGTCCTCGTCCTCGTCCTGCCAGCCGAAGCTCCGCTCGACCGCCTTCCTCCAGCGCCGGTACTCCTTCTCGCGCGTCTTCTCGTCCATCCGCGGCTGCCACTCGGCGTCCTTCTGCCAGTGCGCCCTGAGCGTGTCCAGCCCGTCCCACACGCCGGTGGCGAGCCCCGCGGCGTAGGCCGCGCCCAGCGCCGTGGTCTCCGAGATCCGCGGCCGCACCACCGGCACGCCCAGTACGTCCGCCTGGTGCTGCATCAGCAGGTTGTTGGCCGTCATGCCGCCGTCGACCTTGAGCCCGGTGATGTGCACACCGGAGTCCTGGTACATCGCGTCGACGACCTCGCGGGTCTGCCAGCTGGTCGCCTCCAGCACCGCCCGCGCCAGGTGCGCCTTGGTGACGTACCGGGTCAGCCCGGTGATCACGCCGCGGGCGTCGGAGCGCCAGTACGGGGCGAAGAGCCCGGAGAACGCGGGGACGATGTACGCGCCCCCGTTGTCCGGGACGCTCGCCGCGAGCGCCTCGATCTCGTCCGCCGCGCTGATGATGCCGAGGCTGTCGCGGAACCACTGCACCAGGGCGCCGGTGACGGCGATCGACCCCTCCAGGCAGTAGACGGGCGCCTGCCCGCCGAGCCGGTAGCCCATGGTGGTGAGCAGCCCGTTCTTCGACGGCACGGGCCGGTTCCCGGTGTTGAGCAGCAGGAAGCTGCCCGTCCCGTAGGTGTTCTTGGCGTCGCCCGTCCGGTAGCAGGCCTGGCCGAAGATCGCGGCCTGCTGGTCGCCGAGGGCCGAGGCCACGGGCACACCGCCCAGCTGACCGACCGCCGTGCCGTACACCTCGGAGGAGGAGCGGATCTGCGGGAGGACCGCCTCGGGGACGTTCATCGCGGCCAGGATCGCCGGGTCCCACTCCAGCGACTCCAGGTTCATCAGCATCGTGCGGCTCGCGTTGGTGACGTCCGTGACGTGGACGCCGCCCTCCGTGCCGCCCGTCAGGTTCCAGATCAGCCAGGAGTCGATGGTGCCGAAGGCGATCTCGCCGCTCTCCGCGCGGCGGCGCAGCCCCGGCACGTTGTCCAGCAGCCAGGCCGCCTTGGGGCCGGAGAAGTAGCTGGCCAGCGGCAGCCCCGTGGACTCGCGGAAGCGGTCCTGGCCGTCCTGGCCGCCCAGCCGCTCGCACAGCGCGGCGGTACGGGTGTCCTGCCACACGATCGCGTTGTGCACCGGGCGGCCCGTGGTGCGGTCCCACAGCACGGTGGTCTCGCGCTGGTTGGTGATGCCGAGCGCGCTGAGCTGGTCCGGGCGCAGCCGGGCCTTCGCGAGCGCGCCCGCCACCACGGCCTGCACCTTGGCCCAGATCTCGGTGGCGTCGTGCTCCACCCAGCCCGGCTTGGGGAAGATCTGGCGGTGCTCGCGCTGGTCGAGCGCCACGATCGACCCGTCGGAGTCGAAGACGATGCAGCGGCTGGAGGTCGTTCCCTGGTCGATGGCGGCCACGTATCGGGTCGCCGTGCCGGACGTATCGGTCATGACCGCCTCACTTGAACGCGACGTTGTAGATGAGACCGGACAGGGCGCCGCCGATCAGCGGACCGGCCACCGGGATCCAGGCGTAGGTCCAGTCGGAGGTGCCCTTGAAAGGGATCGGCAGGACGGAGTGGACGATGCGCGGCCCGAGGTCGCGGGCCGGGTTGATGGCGTAGCCGGTGGGGCCGCCGAGGGAGAGCCCGATGCCGGTCACGAGCAGTGCCACGATCAGGGTGCCGGTGCCCGTCTCGCCGAGGCCCTTGCTGAGGCCGAAGGCCAGGATCGGCAGGACGAGCCCCATGGTGGCGATCGCCTCCGTGATCAGGTTCTGCCACCAGACGCGGATCTCGGGGACGGTGGAGAAGATGGCGAGCGTGGGCTGGCGGGTCTCCTCGGCGCGGTTCGCCGCGAACTGGCCGTAGTACACCAGCCAGCACAGGACGGCGCCCAGCATCGCGCCGATGATCTGCCCGGCGAGGTAGATCGGCACCTGGCTCCACTTGCCGGAGCTGATGGCGACACCGAAGGTGACGGCCGGGTTGATCTGTCCGCCGGACAGCGGGCCCGCGGTGTACGCGCCGGCCAGGACCGCGAGGCCCCACCCGAATGAGATCACGATCCACCCGGATGCCCGGGCCTTCGAGTGGTGCAGGAGCACCCCGGCCACCACGCCGGCGCCGAACAGGATCAGGATCGCCGTTCCGATGATCTCGCCGACAAAGACGTCTCCGTTGGAATACATGACGGCTCCTTCGTGCGGGCGCACGTGTCGGGCATGCGCCGCCAGAGAATGGCGCACGGAGACGCGGGTACGGAGGTCCCGCCTCCCGCCCGGCCTCCGCGCCACCCGGAAGTGTTGTCCCGGGGTGATGGAGCGTCAAGGTATCGGACAGATCACCTGATTACGACCACCGACGAGCCGTGCCCGAACAGGCCCTGGTTCGCCGTCACCCCGACGCGGGCCCCCGCGACCTGCCGGGGCCCCGACAGGCCGCGCACCTGCCAGATCGGCTCGCACACCTGGGCGAGCGCCTGGGCGGGCACGGCCTCCCCTGAGGAGGAGAGCCCGCCGCTGGGATCGACCGGAATCCGCCCCCCGAGCGCCGTGGCCCCGTCGCGCAGCAGCTTCCGCCCCGCCCGGCGGGCACAGGCCCAGGTCCCCGTACCAGTCCAGCTCCCGTGCCGTCGACAGGTCGTGCACCTCCGCCAGGTCCGGGTCCTCGGGACCGATGCCGGCCGCCTCGTACGCGGCGCGGACGACGGCCGACCGGAATCCGGCGGCGGGCTCCGGGGGCGCGGCGGCGAGGGCGGAGTCGGTGGCGATGTCCGGGGGGTCGGGCACCGTGCGCGGGTTCCGCACCGGCCCCGACCTCCTCCGGGTCCCCTTCGGCGCCGTCGCAGGCCGGGTTGCGGCAGGCGTGGTCCCCGCGCGGGAAGAACACCGCGCCGCAGCCGCGGCACCGGGTGCCCGGCAGCCGGAAGCCGCCGCTGTCCGCCGGTTCCTGCGTGAGCCAGCCCGCCACCACGGGTCTCCGCGACCGTGTCACGTCCAACCCCGCCTCCCACGTCGTGTCTGACGATACGTCAGGAGCCTGCCACGGACGGGTCGTACCGCGGAACGGGGTGGACGGTGTCGGCGCCCGGTGCTAGGTTCTTCTCGGATCGAGAAATACTCAAGCTGAGAACAACTGACCAGGGAGTGGTGCACGATGACGGACCGGCAGGGTGAGGACGCGTTCCTGGCCGCCTACGACCCGCGCGCCTTCGAGCCCATCGCCGTGACCGTCGACGTCGTCGCGCTGACCCTCCGTCAAGGTGCCCTGCACGTGCTGCTGGTGCGTCGCGGCGGCCGGCCGTACGAGGGCGCCTGGGCGCTGCCCGGCGGGTTCGTCCAGGCCGGCCGCGAGTCGCTGGACGAGGCGGCGGCCCGCGAACTGGCCGAGGAGACCGGGCTCGACGCGGCCCGCGGCCTCGGCCGCGTCCACCTCGAGCAGCTCGGCTCCTACGGCCGCCCCGACCGCGATCCGCGCATGCACGTCGTCTCCGTCGCCTACCTCGCCTTCGCCCCTGACCTCCCCGAGGCGCGGGCCGGCAGCGACGCCGCGGCGGCCGAATGGGTGCCCGTCGAGGCGGTCGCGCCGCAGGGGAACCCTAACGCCGCCACCGCGCGTCCCATGGAGCAGGACCGGCCGGCCGGGATCCACGGGGGTGGTTCCGGCCGCCGGTCCGGCGAGGCGCCCGGCGGCGACGGCGACGGCCAGGGCGCCGGTCCCGACGCCGGCCGCGGTGCCGGTCTCGCCTTCGACCACGGCACGATCCTCGCCGAAGGCCTCGACCGGGCCCGCGCCAAGATCGAGTACACCCCGCTGGCCACCGCCTTCCTCGGCGAGGAGTTCACCGTCACCGAGCTCCGCTCGGTCTACGAGGCGGTCTGGGGCCGCCCCCTGCACGCCGGGAACTTCCACCGCAAGGTCCTGTCGGTGCCCGGCTTCGTCGAGTCCACCGGCACCACCGCGGGCCGCGGCGGTTCCAGGGGCGGCCCCCGTGCCCGCCTCTACCGGGCCGGCGACGCCCGCCTCCTCCACCCCGCACTGCTCCGCCCCGACCGTGAGGACAGTGTCCGATGACCGCCACGACCCGTCCCGCGTCCACGCACCGCGTCCGTACCTTCGACGAGGCCCTGGCCGCCCTCGGCCGGCCCTTCCCGCCCGGCACCGGCGAGGCCGCCCGCCACTACCGCCGGCTCGCCCGCCTCCTCCACCCCGACACCGCCCCGCCCGGCCGCGCGGACGAGGCCGAGGCCGCCTTCGTCCGGCTCACCGACCTCTGGCGGCGGCACACGGGCGGCGGCCCGGCCCTCACCACCGCCCGCGGCGTGTACCCGCTGGGGCCCGTCCTCGCCGAGGGCGACCTCGCCGTGCTGCGCGCCGCCGGGCCCGGCACCGTACTGAAGATCCCGCGGCGGCCCGCCGACAACGACCTGATGGAGCGTGAGGCCGACGCCCTCACCCGGCTGCACACCGTCGCCGACGCCCGGCACCGCGCATACGCACCCCGCATCGAAGAGTCCTTCCGCCACCGCGGCCCCGACGGCGTCGAACGCCGCGTCAACGCGCTGCAACGGCTGCGCGGGTTCCACACCCTCGCCGAGGTCCGCGCGCTCCACCCCGGCGGCCTCAACCCGCGCGACGCCGCATGGATGTGGCGCCGCCTGCTCGTCGCCCTCGGCTGGGCGCACCAGGCCGGCGTCGTCCACGGCGCCGTGCTGCCCGAGCACGTCCTCATCCACCCCGCACAGCACGGTCTCGTACTGGTCGACTGGTGCTACGCCACCGAACGCGGCGCGACCGTCCCCGCCCTCGTGGAGCGGCACCGCGCCCTCTACCCGCCCGAGGTCACCGGCCGCCGTCCCGCCACCGAGGCCACCGACATCCACCTCGCCTCGCGCTGCGTCGAGCAACTGATGGGGGACCGCGCGCCGCGTCCGCTGAGCACCTTCCTCCGCGGCTGCACCCTGCCAGCCCCTGGCCCTCGGCATCGGGGACCCCAGGCCCGCCGCCCGCACGACGCCTGGCGGCTGCTCGCGGAGCTCGACGACGTCCTGGAACGCCTCTACGGCCCGCGCGCCTTCCGCCCGTTCACCATGCCGGGCACCGGCGCCTGACACCCGAAATCTGACGCCCGACATCTGACGCCCGACATCTGACGCCTGACACCAAGGGGGAACCACCATGGGCAGCGGAAGCTGGTCCACCAACGTCTACGACGCCGCCGCGCGCTACCGCGCCGCCAGCGGCACCGGCGCCTTCGCCTACAGCGACCGCGTCACCTCGTCCGCACCGCGCGGCTCCTGGACCGCGCACCCCTCGCTCGACCCGAAGGACATCGGCGTCCGCGAGAGCCGCGACTCCGACGAGCACCCCACCTCGCTCGCCATCGCCGTCCTGTTCGACGTCACCGGCTCCATGCGCACCGTCCCCCAGGTCCTGCAGACCAAGCTCCCCGAGCTCTTCGGCCTGCTCCTGCGCAAGGGCTACACCGAGCACCCGCAGATCCTCTTCGGCGCCGTCGGCGACGCCACCTGCGACCGGGTCCCGCTCCAGCTCGGGCAGTTCGAGTCCGACAACCGCATGGACGACGACCTCGGCAACATCCTGCTCGAGGGCGGGGGCGGCGGCCAGATGACCGAGTCCTACGAGCTCGCCATGTACGCGATGGCCCGGCACACCTCGCTCGACTGCCACGACAAGCGCGGCCGCCGCGGGTACCTCTTCCTCATCGGCGACGAGCTGCCCTACGGCAAGGTCAAGGCCCGCGAGGTGCGCGATGTCCTCGGCGACGACCTCGCCGAGGACATCCCCGTCACGCGCATCGTCGCCGAGCTCACGCAGAAGTTCGACGTCTACTACATCCTCCCCGCGGGCTCCTCCTACGTCGGCAACACCGAGGTCCTCGGGACCTGGCGCAAGCTGCTCGGACAGAACGTCATCGAGCTCGACGACCTCGACGCCGTCTGCGAGACCATCGCCCTCACCGTCGGGCTCGGCGAGGAGGCCATCGACCTCGCCGAGGGCCTCGACGACCTCGCCGACCTCGGTTCCACCGCCACCGGCACCGTGGGCAAGGCCCTCGCCGGCCTCGACCGCGAGCGTGCGGCCGTCGCGGTGACGGACACGCCGCTGATCGACGGCGACGGCGACGACGACGGCGACGGCACCGCGACCGGCACCACCCGCCTGTAGACCCGTCCCGGAGGACCTCGTGCACACCATCGTCGTCGACCTCGGCTACGGCGACGCGGGCAAGGGCACCGTCGTGGACCGGCTCTGCGCGAGCGGGCCGGTCCGCGCGGTGGTCCGCTTCAACGGCGGAGCCCAGGCGGCGCACAACGTCGTCACCACCGACGGACGCCACCACACTTTCGCCCAGTTCGGCTCCGGCACCCTGCGGGGCGTCCCCACCCATCTGTCGCGCTTCATGCTGGTGGACCCCCTCGCGCTGGCCGCCGAGGCCGACCACCTCGCCGCCCTCGGCGTCCCCGCGCCGTACGCCCTGCTCAGCGTCGACCGAGCGGCGCGCCTGACCACCCCCTACCACGCCGCCGCCAACCGGCTGCGGGAGCAGGCGCGGGGCGCGGCCCGCCACGGCTCGTGCGGCATGGGCATCGGGGAGACCGCCGCCTACGCCCTCGCCCACCCCGAGGACGCCCCCACGGCCGGGGACTGCGCCTCACGCCCCCGGTTGCTGCGCAAGCTCCGCCTGCTGCGCGACCGCCTGGCCGACGAGTTCAAGCGGCGGCTGCCCGCGCCGCCGCCCGAGGACTGCGCCGACGCCTTCACGGCCTTCGCCCGCGCCGTCACCCTCACCGGCGACGGCCACCTCGCCCGCGTCCTGCGCGAGGGCCCGGTCGTTCTCGAGGGCGCCCAGGGCGTGCTCCTGGACGAGTGGCACGGCTTCCACCCGTACACCACGTGGTCCACCACCACGTTCGCCAATGCCGAGACCCTGCTCGCCGAAGCCGGCCGCGAGGCCCGCCGGCTCGGCGTCGTACGCACGTACACCACCCGGCACGGACCCGGACCGCATGTCACCGAGGACCCCGGACTCGCCCCGCTGCTGCCCGAACCGCACAACGGCCACGGCCCCTGGCAGGGCGCCTTCCGCACCGGCCACTTCGACGGCGTCGCCCACCGCTACGCCGTCGAGGCCTGCGGCGGTGTGGACGCCCTCGCCCTCACCCACCTCGACGCGCCCCGCCGCTGTCCGCGGCTGCGGCTGGTCCGCGCGTACGACACCGCGGGGGCGCCGGCGCCCACCGTCCCGCCCGGGGACCTCGGCGGCCGGGCCGCCCTCACCGAGCGGCTGCTGAAGGCCCGGCCGGCCCGCTGGGACGTGCCCGGCCCCGATCCGGCCGCGTGGTCGGAGGCGGTCGGCGAGGTGCTCGGCGCGCCGGTCGTCCTGGAGTCCCACGGTCCGACGGCCGGCGACAAGCGCGACGTTCAGCGCAGGATGCCCGCCTGCCGCGCGGCCGTGATCCAGGAGGGGAACTCCGAGAGGATCCGGTCGTAGAGCTCCGCGTCCGGCACGGTCGCGATGTCGTCCACGGCGAAGAACCCGACGTTGTCCACCCGCCGGCCGGGCAGGGTGTCGAAGCGCTCCAGCACCCCGTAGTTGGCCCGGCCCAGACCGACGAACTGCCAGAACACCGGCTCCTCCACCGCCTCCCGCAGCTGCTGCTCGATCTGCGCGTTGCGGTAGACGCCGCCGTCGGAGAAGAACAGCACGAGCGTCGGCACCGCCGTCGGGTACGCCCGCACGAAGCCCCGCACCTCGGCGATGACCTTCTGCTCCTCGTTCTGGATGCCGACGAACCGCATGTCGACCTGCCCCGGCTGCAGCCCGTGCCGGGGCTTCTTGGGACGGCCGAACAGGCTCAGCTCGCCCACCCGGACGTGCAGCCGCAGCCACAGCGGCAGTTCCCCGATCCGCAGGTCCGGCAGCCGGGCGGGATGCGAGGCGAAGGTCCACGCCTGCATCTCGCCGTCGTCGTCGAGCTGCGCCGCGACCGCCGCCATGCGCTCGACCACGTCGGCGACGACCCCGCGCGCGTACAGGGCGCTCATCGAGCCCGAGGCGTCCAGCACGAGGATCACGCGCGCGACCACGCCCGCCGCGCCGTGCTTGCGCAGGCTGACGGCGACCTGCTCCTTGCGCAGGCTCAGCCGCTTGCGCATGTCGGGAGGCAGATGTTCCTCGCCCTTGGTCAGCCTCGTGGCCGGCGGCGGTGGAGCCGGGGCTGCCGGGGGAGTGGGAGGGGGCACCGTCACGGGCAGCGCGGGTCGCGGGTACGGAGCAGGCGGAGGCGGAGGGGGAGGCGGCGGCGGTGCCGCGGCGGGTGCGGACGGCGCCGCGGGTGGCTGCGGCGCGTCGACGGTGATCCCGAAGTCCGTGGCCAGCCCGGCCAGTCCCGAGTCCCAGCCCTGCCCGACGGCACGGAACTTCCAGACCCCGTTGCGCCGGTACAGCTCACCGCCGAGGAACGCGGTCTCCGTCGTCGCCCCCATGTCGAACCGTGCGATCTCGGCCCCGTTGCGCGCGTCCAGCAGCCGCAGCCGCAACCCTGGCACCTGGCCGAAGCCGCCGCCGTCCGCGGAGGCGCAGAGCACGATCCGCTCGACCGCCGGCTCCACGCGGGCCAGATCGACGTCGAGTGTGTCCGAGGCCTGCCCGGGCCCCGCCTGCTTGCCGCTGTGCCGCACGGCGCCGGAGGCGTGCGCGGGCTGGTTGTAGAAGACGAAGTCGGCGTCCGAACGCACCCGTCCGTCGCCGGTCAGCAGCAGTGCCGAGGCGTCGACATCGGGCACGCCGGGGCCCGCGCTCCAGTCGAGCACGGCCCGCACGGCGGGCACGGGTACCGGCAGATTGGCGCCTTTTCCGAGGGATTCGGGTGTCACGGACGCCAGTGTGCCCCCTCAACCACCGCGACGGACAGGGCTCCGCACGACCCCCGTGCCCGGAGCCGTCGCTCCGGTACAGTCCGCGCGTGACCACTCGTCAGAAGGACAGCCACTGCGCCTACTGCGGTGCGGAGTACGCCCCCGGCGCGGGCTGGCCGCGCTCCTGTGCGGTCTGCGGCGGCATCACGTACCGCAATCCGCTTCCCGTCGCCGTCGCCCTGCTGCCCGTGCGCACCCCCGGGGGCACCGGACTGCTCCTCGTGCGCCGGTCCATCGAGCCGCGGCGCGGACTGCTCGCCCTGCCCGGCGGCTTCGTGGACCTCGGCGAGACGTGGCAGGAGGCCGTGGTCCGCGAACTCGACGAGGAGACCGGCGTCAAGGCCGCCGCCGGCGACGTACGGCTGGCTGACGCCCTCAGCGGCGACACGGGCCACCTGCTGCTGTTCGGTCTCCTGCCGGAGCGTACCGCCGAGGACCTCCCGCCCGCCGTCGTCACCGACGAGACGGACGGCCGGGAGATCCTCCTCGCCCCGGCGGAGCTGGCGTTCCCGCTGCACACCGAGGCGGCGCGCAACTGGTTCGCCGGTCGCTACTGAGGTGCCGCCTCAGCGGGCGCTACCGGGCGGCGGCGCCGCGCACCCGCACCCGGTACCCCACCTCGTCGTGCTCCTCGCGCACCACGACGACCTCGCCGTCCGCGATCCGTGAGGTGAACCGCTCCACCCGCGGTTCGGCCCAGCCGTCCCCGGCGTCGGTGACCAGCGCGCCGCCCCCGTCGCGCCCGGGCGCCGGCGCCCACACCTCCAGGGCCACCGTGCCGTCCTCCTCCGCCACCGGCACCACGGCACCGGCCCTGGCCAGCACCGGGACGCGCTCCTGCGGCGCGGGCAACAGCACCTGCCCGGGCCCCTGGTACGCCTCCCCGGTCGCGGTGTCGTACCACAGGCCCCGCGGCAGCCGCACCGCCCGTTCCGTCGCCCCCTGCTCCAGCACCGGCGCCACCAGCAGCGCGTCCCCCAGCAGGAAGGCGTCCCCGCAGGCACGCAGCTTGCGGTCCTCCGGGTCGCCCCACCACACCGGCCGCACATAGGGCGCGCCCGTACGCCGCGCGGTGTGCGCCAGCGTGTACAGGTACGGCATCAGGCGCTCCCGTTCGCGCATCGCCGCCCCGGCCGCCTCCAGTACCTCCGGCCCGAACTCCCACGGCTCGCGTTGACCGGCGCCGATCGCCGAGTGCGTACGGAAGAAGGGGAAGTGCGCGGCCATCTGGAACCAGCGCAGATACAGCTCCGGCGACGGGTTCCCGGTGAAACCGCCCACGTCCGGCCCCGAGTACGGCACCCCGCACAGGCCCAGTCCCAGCACCAGCGACAACGAGGAGCGCAGTCCCGGCCAGCCCGTCGACACATCGCCCGACCAGGTGCCGCCGTACCGCTGCATGCCCGCCCAGCCGGAACGGGAGAACAGGAACGGCCGGGAGTCGGGGCGCAGTTCGCGCAGCCCCTCGTGCCCGGCCCGGGCCATGGTCAGCCCGTACACGTTGTGGGCCTCGCGGTGGTCGCCGCCGCGGCCCTCCAGGGCGTGCCGGGCGGAGCGAGGGAGGGTGGTGTCGCCGAACGCGGCGAAGGACACCGGCTCGTTCATGTCGTGCCACACCCCGGCGAAGCCCTGGGTCAGCCGTTCCGCGTAGAGCCCGCCCCACCATGTGCGCGCCCGCGGGTCGGTGAAGTCGGGGAAGAGCGCGTCGCCCGGCCACACCACGCCGCGCACCGGGTGCCCCTGCGCGTCCCGTACGAAGGCGTCGGCCGCGACCCCGCTGTCGTGCACCGCGTTGCCCGCCTCCAGTTTGACCGCCGGGTCGACGATGGACACCAGGCGCACCCCGTGCCCGCGCAGCTCCTCGGCGAGCGCGGGCAGGTCGGGGAAGCGCTCGCGGTCGACGGTGAAGACCCGGTGGCCGTCGTAGTGGTCGATGTCCAGGTGCAGCGCGGAGAGCGGCAGCTCCCGTTCGCGGTAGCCCGCCGCGACCCGCCGCACCTCCGCCGACGTGCCGAAGCCCCAGCGCGAGTGCTGGTAGCCAAGGGCCCAGCGCGGCGGCAGCGCCGGCCGGCCGGTCAGCGCGGTCCAGGAGGCGAGGATCCGCGCGGGCGTGCCGGGGATCACCCAGTAGCGCAGCGGGCCGCCGTCCATGCGCGTCTCGCAGCCGCCGGGGCGGTCGTGGCCGGAACCCGCGCCCTCCTCCCCGTCGCGCAGGGTCACCCGGCCGTCCCAGGTGTTGTCGTGGAAGACCAGATGGCTGCCCGCGTCGGCGACGACCAGTTGCAGCGGCATGGTGATGTACAGCGGATCGGTGTGCGGCTCGAAGGCACCGCCGGGGTCGGTGTTCCACAGCCGGTACGTGCCCTCGCCCAGCCGCGGTCCCGAGGCCCGCCCGCCGAGCCCGAACACGGCCGCGTCCGCCGGCGTCTCCGAGCGCTGCACCCAGCGCGGCTGCGCGCCCTCCGCCGTGTTCACCGGGTCCCACCAGCGCGGTGGCAGGTCACGCCGCAGCAGCAGGCCGCCCGGTGTGCGGAACTCCACCGCCCCGTGCCGGGACACCAGCACCGTGATCCGCTCCGACACCACCCGCCAGCCGTCCTTGTCGGGCTCGACGACGGCCCGTGTGTCGGCGTCGGGGCAGCCGCCGTCCAGCGCGTACGAGGGCTCCGGCTCGGCACCGTCCCAGCCGCAGAACACCGCGCCGCCGACCGCGACCCGCACCCGCAGGGTCGAGCGGGCGAAGCGGACCAGGCCGCCGCCCGGCAGCGGGTCCGCGCCGTCGGCGGGTCCCGGCACCCGCGCCCGCTCCGGCCCCCGTCGTGGGAGGTCCCGCGCGTCCGTACGCTGCCGGCGCCATGCCGCGCGCACCGCCCTCAGCCCGTTCGCCGATCCGACCTGCCGTACCTGTCGCACCAGGTCCCGAGCATCCATAAGGCCCACCCTCTCACCGTTCCCGCCCGCCCCGCCGCCGGCCGGCCGCCTTTCATCCGGCGGCCGGGCACATGCTTCCACCCCCGAATGTGTGGGGTGTGCCCTGGCGCCGGAGACGATCACGTGGCATCGTCCTGCCCATCCGTGACCGGGGACATTCCGCCCGGCCGGGTGTCCAGCAGCACATCACGCAGCGTCGCGTACCGTCCGGGAGCCGCCCCATGAGCACCACACCTGAGTCCACCGCCGACCCGGCGACCGAGCGGCCCCTGTGGCAGCCGGGCCCGGACCGTGTCTCCGGTGCCCAGGTGACGCGCTTCCAGGCCTGGGCGGCCGAGCACCACGGCGCGCCCGCCCCCGACGCCGCCGACCCCGTCGCCGGCTACCAGGCGCTGCACGCCTGGTCGGTGCGTGAGGCCGAGACCTTCTGGCGCTCCGTCGTCGAGTGGTTCGACGTGCGCTTCTCCTCACCGTACGAGACCGTCCTCGCCGACGCCTCCATGCCCGGCGCGACGTGGTTCCCCGGGGCCACCCTCAACTACGCCGAGCACGCCCTGCGTCCCGCCGGCGACGCGGCGCGGGCCGGTGAGCCCGCCCTGCTCCACCTCGACGAGCGGCACGAGATCGGCGCCACCAGCTGGGCCGGTCTGCGCCGCCAGGTCGCCTCCCTCGCCCACGAGCTGCGCGCCCTCGGGGTCCGTCCCGGCGACCGCGTCAGCGGCTACCTGCCCAACGTCCCCCAGGCCGTCGTCGCCCTGCTGGCCACCGCCGCGGTCGGCGGCGTGTGGACGTCCTGCGCCCCGGACTTCGGCGCCCGCAGCGTGCTGGACCGCTTCCAGCAGGTCGAGCCCGTCGTCCTGTTCACCGTCGACGGCTACCGCTACGGCGGCAAGGAGCACGACCGCACCGGCGTCGTCGCCGAACTGCGCGCCGAACTGCCCTCGCTGCGCGCCGTCGTGCACATCCCGCTACTGGGCACGCCCGTCCCCGAGGGCGCCCTGGAGTGGCAGTCCCTGGTCTCCGGCGATCCCGAGCCGGTGTACGAGCAGGTCCCCTTCGACCACCCGCTGTGGGTGCTCTACTCCTCCGGCACCACCGGCCTGCCCAAGGCCATCGTCCAGTCCCAGGGCGGCATCCTGCTGGAGCACCTCAAGCAGACCGGCCTCCACCTCGACCTCGGGCCGGGTGACCGGTTCTTCTGGTACACCTCCACCGGCTGGATGATGTGGAACTTCCTCGTCGGCGGACTGCTCGCGGGCTCCACGATCGTCCTGTACGACGGCAGCCCCGGCTTCCCCGACACCGGCGCCCAGTGGGGCGTGGCCGAGCGCACCGGCACCACGGTGTTCGGCACCTCCGCCGCGTACGTCATCGCCTGCCGCAAGGCCGGCGTCCGCCCCGGCCGCGACCACGACCTGTCGGCCGTCACATGCGTGGCCACCACCGGCTCCCCGCTCCCGCCGGACGGTTTCCGCTGGATCCACGACGAGGTCAAGGAGGACCTGTGGATCGCCTCCGTCAGCGGCGGCACCGACGTGTGCAGCTGCTTCGCGGGCGGCGTCCCGACCCTCCCGGTGTACATCGGAGAGCTCCAGGCCCCCTGCCTCGGCACCGACCTGCAGGCCTGGGACCCGTACGGCAAGCCCGTCACCGACGAGGTCGGCGAGCTGGTCGTCACCAACCCCATGCCGTCGATGCCCGTCCACTTCTGGAACGACCCCGACGGCAGCCGCTACCACGACAGCTACTTCGAGATGTTCCCCGGCGTCTGGCGGCACGGCGACTGGATCACCCTGACCTCGCGCGGCACCGTGGTCATCCACGGCCGTTCCGACTCCACCCTCAACCGCCAGGGCGTCCGCATGGGCTCGGCCGACATCTACGAGGCCGTCGAACGGCTCCCGGAGATCCGCGAGTCGCTCGTCATCGGCGTCGAGGAGCCCGACGGCGGTTACTGGATGCCCCTGTTCGTGCAGCTCGCCGAGGGCGCGGTGCTCGACGACGCACTCCGCGACAAGGTCAGGCGCACCATCCGCGAGCAGCTCTCCCCCCGCCACGTCCCCGACGAGATCATCCCGGTGCCCGGCATCCCGCACACCCTCACCGGCAAGCGCATCGAGGTTCCGGTGAAGAAGCTGCTGCAGGGCACGCCGATGGACAAGGCCGTCAACCCGGGCTCCGTCGACAACGTGGAGCTGCTCCGGTTCTACGAGGAACTGGCCCGCACCCGCGGCTGAGCGCCCGTACGGGGGAGGGGCGGGCCCGCGCCCGCCTCACCCCCCGTACGTCGCGCCGAACTCGCCCAGCACGTCCGCGAAGTCGGCGGCCAGGGCACCCGACTCCGGGGCTTCCAGAGCGGCGGTCGTGATGCGCACGCCCGGCCCCGCCGCGAGCCGGAACCTCGCTCCCGCGGCCACCCACCACCCGCGCGAGCGCAGGCCGTTGACCACCGCCGCCTCGTCCCGCACCGGCACCCACACGTTCAGCCCGCTCGCGCCGTGCGCCGCGATCCCGCGCGCGCCCAGCTCCGCCACGAGCGCCTCGCGCCGCTGCGCGTACGCGTCCCGGGCGGCCTCCACCAGCAGCAGCGCCGTGGGGTCCGTCAGCAGCCGCGCGGCCATCCCCTGCAGCACATGGCTGATCCAGCCCGAGGTGAGCAGCAGCCTCCCGTCGTGGCGCGCCAGCGTCGTCGGGTCGCAGGCGAGGGCCGCCCACCGCAGGTCCGTGCCCAGGTACTTGGTGACCGTACGCACCTGCGCCCAGCGCGGCAGCCCACCCGAGGCGAGGCTGTGCAGCGGTACGCCCGCGACCTCCGCGGCGTGGTCGTTCTCGACCACGAGCACGTCGGGCGCCTCCCGCAGCACGCCGAGCAGCGCGTCCCGCCGCTCGGGAGAGAAGGCCCCTCCGTACGGGTTCTGTGAGCGCGGACTGCACACCACCGCCCGGGCCCCGGCCCGCAGCGCGTCGCGCAGCGCGTCGGGCCGCATGCCCTCGTCGTCCACCGCGACGGGCACCATGCGCAGCCCCAGCGCGGGCACCAGGTCGAGCAGATGGTGGTAGCCCGGGTCCTCCATCGCCACCGCGTCGCCGGGCCGCAGTTCGACCGAGAGCAGCCGCCCCACGCAGTCGAGCGCGCTGTGCGCGAAGGTCACGTCGTCCGCCGGCACCCCGTCGCGGCCGAACCACGCGCGGGTCGGCTCCTCGAGCTCGGGCAGCCGTGGAGCCGACCGGTGCGAGCGCGCCCCGGGCGTCACCCGCACCGACGGCGGCAGCTCCGGCAGGAACACCGGGTCCGGATGGCCGCCCGCCAGGTCCCGCAGCCCGGCCGGCACCTTCGGCGGTCTCCTGGACGCCACCGACGGCGCCTGCGCGACAACGGTGCCGCCACGTCCGCGCGTGACGACGATCCCGCGGTGCCGAAGCTCCTTGTAGGCGGTCGCCACCGTGCCGGGGCTCACTCCCAGGCGGTCGGCCAGCGTCCGCACCGGCGGGAGCGCGGCACCGGGGGACAACGTCCCTTCTGCCACTCCTCGTTCGACGGACGCGGCGATGCCCTTGGCGCTCGTGCCGCTGATCGCATATTGTGCTGCCACATTCGTAAGTCTGTATCAATACAAACTTCGGGTCAAGGGGCAGTACATGCGATTCCCTCGCAGCCGCAGCGACATCGAGCACCTCGTACCGGGCGGCCGCGACGGTCGCCGCATGCTCTGGGTGAGCTTCACCGACAAGGCCGGATCCGGCCTCTGGTACGGCACTTCGGCGCTCTACTACACCTTCGTGGCGGGACTCGCCCCGCACGAGATCGGCCTCCTGCTCGGCGTCGCCGGAGCCGTCGGCGTCGCGGGCACCCCCGTCGCGGGCCGCGTCGCCGACCGCGTCCCGCTCACCCGGCTGCTCCCGGCCGTCCACGCGCTGCGCGCCGCGGCCGCCGTCGGCATCCTGTTCACCGGCACCCTCTGGCTGCTGCTCCCCATCGCCGCGCTCGGCAGCCTCGGCGACCGCTCCGCCTCGGTCCTCACCAAGCTGTACGCCGCCCGCGTCGCCGGCCCCGACCGCGTGCGCTACCAGGCACTCCAGCGCACCGTGGTGAACATCGGCTTCGGCATCGGCGGACTCGCCGCCGCCGTCGCCCTGGCCGTCGGCACCGGCACCGCCTACCGCACCATGCTCGTCGGGGACGCGCTCTCCTTCGCCGGTGCCGCCCTGCTCGTCCTGCGCTGCGCCGAACCACCGTCGCCCGTACGCGTGGTGGCCACGGTCGCGACCGCCGGCGGGGAGCCGCCCCTGAGCAAGGCGCCGGCCACCGGCCCCTGGCGCGACCGCGGCTACCTCGCGTACACCGCCACCGAGGCCCTGCTGTTCCTCGACGACACGGCGCTCAACGTCGGCCTGCCCCTGTGGATCGCCACCGCGACCGCCGCGCCGCACAGCCTCGTCGCCCTGCTCTTCGTGCTCAACAACGTCCTCGTCGTGCTCTTCCAGGTCCGCCTCAGCCGCCTCGGCGACGAGCCCCGCAGGGCCGCTGCGTCCCTTCCGCTGCTCGGCCTCGCCTTCCTCGTCGCGGGAGGCGCCATGGCCGTCTCGGCCGTGGACTCGGCGGGCATCGCCGTCGTCGCCCTCGTCGTCGCCGCCACGGCCTTCACCGCCGCGGAGATCGTCCACGCCGCGATCTCCTGGGAGCTGTCGCTGGCCCTCGCCCCCGGCCGGTCCCAGGGCGCCTACCTCGGCGTCCACGGACTCGCGCAGTCGGCCCAGCGCTCGGCCGGCCCGGTGCTGCTCACCTCGGTCGTGATGGCCGCGGGCCCGCTCGGCTGGCTGGGCCTCGGCGGCGCGCTCGCGGCCGTCTCCGTGGGGCAGCGCACCCTCGTACGCCGCCGCCTGGACCGGCTGGACGCCCTGGAACGGCCCGGTGCCGCGGCCCCGCAGGCCCCCGCCGTCCCCAGCGGAACGGTCACTGTCAGTAGCGTCGATTACGGTGAGTGACAGTTGATCCGCCGTATCGAGGGGGAGCCGTCATGGCACACACCAAACACCGCAAGCAGAGCACCCGTCCCACCCGCGGCGCCGCGAGGAGCGGCCGCCGCACCCTGCGACGCGAGTCGCCGACCACCGTCGCCCTCCTCACCGACCCCGCCGACTTCGCCGCCATGCGCGGCTACCGAAGCTTCACCTTCGACGACCACGCGACCTACCTCCGGCAGATCGAGGGCCTGCTCCGCTCCCTCGCCTCCCGCGGCGTCCACGTCCGCGTCGGCCCCTTCGACCCGGACGAGTACGCCGATTACTGCGCCGGCACCGGCCACGACCCCGACAGCTCGCGCTCCCGCACGCGCTACGCCGCCGACGTCACCACCACCGGACCCACCGTCCCCTACACCGGACAGCCCCTGGCACTCCTCGTCACCGAGCTCGAGTACGAGACGGGCCGCCAGGCCACCTGGGAACGGGCCTCCGGCATCCTGGCCGACGCCGGCGACTGCTCCGGCTGCGGTGACGACCTCGCCCGCACCTCCTTCGACCGCGCGTCCCAGGCCCTGATGCGCCTCCTCGAAGCCGCGGGACCGGGCCACCACCACCTCGTCTGCAGCGTCCCCGCCGAGGGCACCACGCTCCTCGCGGCCATGCACGCCCGCTGCGACGAGCAGGGCATGGTCCACCTCGCCGAGGCCGAGGCCCTGGTCTGCTGCACCGTCCTGGCCGCGGGCTTCGCCGAGGACAGCCCCGGAGGCCTCGTCCTGCGAAGCGGCGCGGGCGCCGGAGCGCCCCCGCCGGACCGTCCGGACGAAGTCCGGGGCTGGACCCTGCGCGACGGCTGGCTCCAGCCCCTCACCGAGGCACAGGTCTTCAACGCCTACTGCACCGACGCCGAGTCCGGCGACCCCGTACCCCCTGAGCCCGGCGTCGTCCACCGCCCCGGATTCGTCCTCCCGCCGCCGGAGGACGACTGAGCACGGCGGCACGGCGAACGGCGGAACGGGGGAACGCCGAGGGGCGCCCCACCCATGGTGGGACGCCCCTGGCGAGGTCGGGGAGCGATCACTCCCCGGACAGCACCGCCTGCGCCGCGCGCCGCGCCTCGTCGGCCGTGTCCGTCGCCCGGGCGGCCGCCGCCGCCCGCTCGCACTGCGCCAGGGTGTACTTCGCCAGCGTCGCCCGCACGTAGGGGAGCGACGCCGCGCCCATCGACAGGCTCGTCACGCCCAGACCCGTCAGCACGCACGCCAGCAGCGGATCGGAGGCCGCCTCACCGCACACACCGCAGCTCTTGCCCTCGGCCCGCGCGGCCTCGGCCGCCGCGGCCACCAGGTCCAGCAGCGCCGGCTGCCACGGATCCTGCAGCCGCGAGACCGAGCCGACCTGGCGGTCCGCCGCGAAGGTGTACTGCGCCAGGTCGTTCGTCCCCAGCGAGAGGAACTCGACCTCCTGCAGGATCGAACGCGCCCGCAGCGCCGCCGACGGGATCTCCACCATCGCGCCGAACTTCGCGTGCAGCCCGGCCTCACGGCACGCGTCCGCGAACGCCTTGGCGTCGACGCGGTCCGCGACCATGGGCGCCATGACCTCGAGGTACACCGGCAGGCCCTCGGCGGCCCTGGCCAGCGCCCGCAGCTGCGTGTGCAGCACGTCGGGGTGCGCGAGCAGCGTCCGCAGACCGCGCACACCGAGCGCCGGGTTCGGCTCGTCCGCCGGAGTCAGGAACTCCAGCGGTTTGTCCGCCCCCGCGTCCAGCACCCGGACGACCACCCGGCCCTCGGGGAAGGCCTCCAGCACCCGCCGGTACGCCTCGACCTGCTTCTCCTCCGACGGCGCGTTCTTCGAGTCGTCCAGGAAGAGGAACTCCGTGCGGAACAGGCCCACGCCCTCCGCGCCCGCCTTCACGGCGGCCTCGACGTCCGCGGGCCCGCCGACGTTCGCGAGCAGCGGCACCTTGTGCCCGTCCGAGGTGGCACCGGGACCGGAGCTCGCGGCGAGCGCCGCCCTGCGCTCCTCCGCGGCCTTCGCCAGCTCGGCCCGCCGGTCCCTGCCCGGGTCCACGTAGATGTCACCGGTGCTGCCGTCCACGGCGACGACGGTGCCCTCCGCCAGCTCCGTGGCACCCGGCAGCGCCACCACCGCGGGCACCCCCAGCGCACGCGCGAGGATCGCGCTGTGGCTGGTCGGCCCGCCCTCCTCGGTGACGAAGCCGAGCACCAGCGTCGGGTCCAGCAGCGCGGTGTCGGCCGGCGCCAGGTCCCGTGCGATCAGGACGTACGGCTCGTCGCTGTCCGGGACACCCGGCATCGGCACGCCGAGCAGCCGCGCCACGATCCGGTTGCGCACGTCGTCCAGGTCGGCGACCCGCCCCGCCAGGTACTCGCCCGCGTTGGCGAGCAGCGCGCGGTAGGAGGCGAAGGCGTCGTAGACCGCTCGCTCCGCCGAACTGCCCACCGCGATGCGGCGCTCCACGTCGGCCAGCAACTCCGGGTCCTGCGCCATCAGCGCCTGGGCCTCGAGCACCGCCTGCGCCTCGCCGCCGGCCAGGTTGCCGCGCGCGATCAGGTCGTTGGACACCGCCTCGACCGCCTGACGCGCCCGGGCCTGCTCCCGAGGCGCCTCGTCGGCCGGAATCTGCTTGGCCGGGGGCTCGAGAACCGCGGTTCCCATGTGCCGTACCTCGCCGATCGCCACGCCGTGGCTGACACCGACGCCTCGCAGCGTTGTCTCCATCTCACCCGTCTCCGGTCGTCGCGGACGTTCGCGACCGCGTTTGCCTGTGTGTATGCGTCGGGAGTGGCCTTGCCGAAAAGGCTACGTCCAAGAGAAGAGCGTGGCCCCGGCGGTCACCTCTCCGTCCTCGAGGAGGCCGGTCAGCGCCTCGGCCGTCGCCTCCAGCGCCACCACCGGGCACACCGGGGACTTCCCGGCGGCCTCGACGGCCGCGGGGTCCCAGCGCACCATCTCCTGGCCGCGCACCACGGTGTCGCCCTTGTTGACCAGGACTTCGAAGCCCTTGCCGTTCAGCTGCACCGTGTCGATGCCGAGATGGGTCAGCACCCCATGTCCGTCCCTGTCCACCACGACGAACGCGTGCGCGTGCAGCGACACGACAACACCGTCCACCGGCGAAACGGCCACCGACGGCTCACGCACGGGGTCGATCGCGGTGCCGGGCCCGACCATGGCACCCGAGAACACGGGGTCGGGCACCGCGGCCAGACCGATGACGTGCCCGGTCAGGGGCGACGAGACAGTCGTCATGATGAAGCCTCCAAGCAAGTGGTCCAGACCACTCAAGTCTGCCACCCCCGCGAGGCCCGGCATGCCAGGGCGTCGCACGGCGCCCCGGATTTGCTCCGACCGGGGTCCTCCAGTACTTTGGGTCGGCCCCGCGACGAGAACGCCACGGAGACGTGCGCCCTCGCAGCGGTTCGGTAAATCCGGCGGAAAGCATCTGCTAAAGTCGGGGAGCGCGAAAGCCGAAAGGCAGAAACGCAAAAGCAGGAAATCCCCACCGGCGGGAATCGGGCACGAAAGAGTCTGATAAAGTCGGGAACGTCGAAAAGCGAAAGCAGGACGGCGGAACCCCCTCCAGAGGGTGGCAGAGAAGGAAATCGGATCTGCTAAGCTGGAGACAACGAAGGGAAAGCCCGGAGGGGCCGGTGAAACGGTCTCGAAGGAAGCTTCCGTTCCTTGAGAACTCAACAGCGTGCCAAAAGTCAACGCCAGATATGTTGATACCCNGTCCATCTCGGACGAGGTTCCTTTGTAGAAAAACACAGCGAGGACGCTGGGCACGTCGGGATTATTCCTCCCGATGGTGCCGCTCTCGTGAAGACATTCACGGAGAGTTTG